>DASVQH010000471.1:0-10262 GCA_036389195.1 Solirubrobacteraceae bacterium | reverse complement strand
CGTGGGCACGCAGGACCAGGTCGCGCAGCCCGGCGCCGTAGGCGGCGGCGAGGTCGACGGCGGGCGCGCCGCGGCGGGCGACGAACGCGTCGAGCGCGCGCTCGAACGCCACCCCCGCGAGCCGGCCGGCCGCGAGCTCGTCGAGGACGTCGAAGCCGGGATCGAGACCTGCCGCCAGCGGGTGGCTGCGCAGGACCCGCGCGCAGAACCCGTGGATGGTGCCGACCCAGGCGCCCTCGGCCTCACGGGCGAGGTCGGGGCGGCCGAGCTCGGCGAACCGGCGCGCGATCCGCTCGCGCAGCTCGCCCGCCGCCTTCTCGGTGAACGTCAGCGCGAGGACGGCGCCGACCGGGACGCCGTCGTCGAGAACCGCCTCGGCGAAGCGCTCCACCATGACGGCGGTCTTGCCCGAGCCCGCGTTGGCGGCGAGCAGCCGCGACCCGGAGCGGTCGGCGATCGCCCCGCGCTGCTCGGCGGTGAACGGGCGGCCGGGTCGGCGGCGGGCGCGAGCCGGGGCCGGGGTCGGGACGGACGCCGTGTCCGTCGGGGCGTCGAGGAGGGAGGCGATGCCCTGGGTCACGGGGCCGCCCGGCAGATCGTCGGATAGCCGCAGCCGCGCGGCGTGCACGAGCCGGGGCACGGGCGGATGCGGCCGGCGCGCAGCTCGCGCGCCGCCTCGACGGCCGCCTCGGAGGCGGCTGCGAGCGCACCCTCGAACGCGTCGTCGCCGAGCAGGTCGTTGCCGACCCAGTCGCCGTCCTCGCCCTCGCGGACCACGCCGCGCGGGCGCAGGTCCGGCCCGCCGAGGGGCTGGTAGACCGCGCCCGCCGGCTGCAGACCGAGGAGCTCGCGCGCGGCCAGCGCGTACAGCGCGACCTGCAGCCGGCCCTCCTCCGCCCAGCGCGCACCGGCGTGGACCGTGCGGTTCTTGTAATCGCGTACCACCGCGCGCCCCGCGGCCGCCGCGTCGATGCGGTCCACCCGGCCGGTCACCGCCACCTCGCCGCCGGCCAGCGCCAGCGCCGGGTGCTCGGCGCCCTCGCCGCCGAAGCTCCACTCCAGCCGCGCCGGCTCCAGCGTGTTCCCGGACTCGGCCTCCGTGCGCAGCACCCGCCGCAGGTCGAGCTCGAGCCCGCGCAGCGCGGCTCGCGCGCGGGCGCCTGCGGGCGTCCCGGCGAGCTCGCGGATGGCGGCGGCGAGCTCGGCTTCGGCGGCGGGAAGGCGCGAGGGCTCGATCCGCGCCGAGCCCGTCCGCTCGCGCAGGCCGCGCAGCGTGCGCTCGAGCACCGCGTGGGCGAGCGAGCCGCGGCGCATCGGCTCGGGGTCGGGCTCGATCGGGCGGGGCCGCAGGAGCAACTCGACGAGCCAGCGCACCCCGCACGCCGTGAAGGTCTCCAGGCCGCGGGCCGGCTCGGCGCCGCGGGCCGCGAGCTGCGCGAGCACCCGCGCGGCGGCGGGCGGCGCCAGCGCCGGCGGGTCGTCGGCCGCGGGCGCCGCCGCCGCCTGCGCGCGACGCAGCTCGTGCGGGGTCGGCGCGAAGGCGGGCGGCCAGGTCACGTCGGCGAGCAGGCGCCGGCCGCGGCGCTCCCACAGCTCGTCGGTGAACAGCCCGCGGACGTCGGCCAGGAACGCCGAGGGATGGAGCGGGTTGCCCTCCTCGTCGGAGGAGCGCCAGGAGAGGTAGAGGACCTCCTCGGGGCGCGACACGCAGGCGTAGAACAGGGAGCGCTCGCGGGCGAGCACGTCCTCGTGGAACGGCAGGCGGATGCCCGCCGCCCGCGCGAGCGAGCGCCGCTCGTCGTCGTCGAGGAACGGCTCGGGGCCGGGGCGCAGCGGGAACGCGCCGTCCTGCAGGCCGCAGACGAAGACCGCGCGGAAGCGGCGCGCGCGGATGGCCAGCGGGTCCGACAGCAGCACGCCGGCCCCCGCGCCGCCGCCCTCGCGCACCCGCACGCCGGTCAGCGCCTCGACCACCGCGGCCGCGTCGGGGACGAGCGCCGGGTCGGCGGCGTGCAGCGCGCGCAGCTCCCCCAGCGCGGAGCGGACCGCCGCGGCGACGCCCGCGTCCGCCAAGCCCTCGGCGTCCAGGACGGCCGCGCGCCGGCGGTGCGGCGCGGTCCAGATGGCCTCGAGCTCGCGCTCGAGCACGGCGAGGACCGCGGGGACGTCGCCGCCCGCGGCCGCGGCGGCGAGGTCGTCGAGGGCGGAGAACACGTCGCCGGAGGGGGCACGATCGTCGAACGGCGACGGGGCGTGGCGGTCGTCGCGCGCCTCGGCCGCGCGCCGCTGCACCTTCTCCCAGAGCCGCCGCGCTTCCGCCGCGGTGCGCGCCTCGGCGCGGCGGACGCGGGCCTCCAGCGCGTCGGCGAGCTCGGCTTGCGCGAGCTTGCCGGGCGTCCGCAGCCAGGTCAGGACGTCGCCGGCCTCGCCGCCCAGGGCCGCCCGCGCGTAGGCCAGCAGCCCGCCGCCGAGCCGGGTCGCGCCGAGCGGCGCGTCGCCGTCGCGCGTCACCGGGATCCCGTAGGCGCCGAAGACCTGCTCGATCAGCGGCGCCGACTCGCCCGGCGAGCGCAGCACCACCGCGATCTCCGGCGCCGCCACGCCCGCCTGCAGCAGCTCGAGGATCGCCGCGCCGACCAGCTCGGCCTCCGCGCGCTCGCCGCCCGACTCCAGCAGCCGGACCGCGCCGTTGGGCGGCTGCGGAGCGCCGGGGGCGTCCTCGAAGAGCCGGCGCTCGAGGTGGTGCAGCGCGGGCCGGGCCGGGCGAGCGTAGTGCTCCGAGCGGTCCGGGAGGGCGTCGTGGCGGTCGGCGAGCGGGCGGAGCGCCTCGACGGTGGCGGCGCGGCCGGCGAACGCCGCGCGGCCGGCCTCGTAGGCCAGCGCGACGGTGACGTCCGCGCCCGCGACCCGCGCGAGGGTCTCGACCGCGTCGATCTCCGCCGGCGTGAGGTCGTCGAACCCGTAGAAGAAGACCGGCCGGCCGGGCCAGCGCTCCGGCCGGGAGCGCAGGGCGTCGAGGGCCGCCCAGGCGAACCCCTCGGCGTCCATGCGCCCGAGCGCCTCGAGCCGGCGACGGTAGGCGGCGTAGAGCGCGGCGACCTCGCCGGCGTGGCCGGGCGCCTCGTCGGCCCAGGCGCGCATGGCCTGCGCGAACCGCGCCGGCGTCACCGTCGAGCGCTGGAGCTCGGCGAACAGCCGTGCGGCGGCGACGGCGAAGCCGGGCGACTCCGCCGAGCGCGCGAGGCGGACGAGCCGGACGTCGGCGATCGCCGCACGGACCACCCGCTCGCGCGCGACGCGGCCCAGCGGCCGGGGAACGGGCGCGGAGGAGGGCGGTGCGGGCGCCGGGGAAGCGGCGCCCGCGGGCGACGACGCGGATGCTGCCCACGTGGCCGGGGCCGGGGACCGCGCGGCGACGGGCGCGGGCGGCGGAGCCTGCGGCGCCAGGCCGGCGCGCTCGGCGATCAGGTCCACCAGCCGCGCGAAGGTGACGACCTCGCCGCCGAACACGATCCCGTCGCCGGCGAGCTCGCGCTGGTAGTGCTCGACGTCGGCCGCGGTCGGCACGACGAGCAGCGGCTCGCGCGGGAGGGCCGCCCGAAAGGCCGCCAGAACGGCGCCCGCCTTGGCGGCGTTGGCGGGACCGGTGATCAGCGAGAGCGGCATGGGTGGACCACTCAGGCTGGCGCGCGCACCGGACGGATACACCGACTGGACGGATGTACGAGTTTCGACGGCGACAGAGACATCAAGTCTGGGGTCCCGATCGCCGTTATGTTCGGCATCCGCCCCCGTTGAAGCACTGCCAGGAGCCGAGCCATGCCGCACGTCTACCTTCCCACCGAGCACTCCGAGGCCGATCTCGTCATGGCCGGTCAGCTCGCGGAGCTTCTGGAAAGCGACGAGCTCTACGTCACCTGGTCGCCCCGCGGCTACCAGGAGCCGCAGATCGAGACGATCGTCCGCGTCGAGCGGCCGAAGCCGGTCCCCGCCCCCGCCCAGCACCAGCACAGCCTCCTGACCGAGGTGCTCGGCACGATGGCCGCCTTCGTCGCCTCGCTGTTCGCGCCGCGGCCGGCCGAGCAGCGCACCGGCACCGCGTCGGCCTAGCCGAACCTCAGGGGCAGCGTCAGGCCGCGGCCGGCTCCGCGGCCGGGGCCTCGCCGCCCGGCTCGGCAGCGGCGGCCGCGGTGGCGGCCGGGTCGTCGTCGCCCTCGGGCGGCTTGGCGCCCTCCTTGGCCCACGGCTCGTCGAACTCCACGCGCCAGCGGCCCTCGGGCGTCTGCATCAGCGCCAGCCGGGCGCGGAACGACCGGCCCGAGCGCCCCTTGAAGCCCGTCACCGGCTTCGCGGTGCGCCCCGTGGCGACCAGCTCGCGCACCACGACGGGCGGCAGCGTCTTGCCGGCCTTGGACTTCCAGATCACGAAGCCGCAGCCGGGATCCTCGCGCGACCAGCAGGAGTAGCCCTTGCGGTTCTCCTGGATGTCGTGACCGCAGACGGGGCACGGACCGAGGTTGGCGCGCGGGATCTTGACGTCCTTGAGCTTGGCGTCGAGCTCGTGGACCGTGGCGTCGGCGAACCCGGCGATGTCGCCCATGAACGCCGAGCGCTCCTCCTCGCCGTGCTCGATGCGCGCGAGCCGGCGCTCCCAGTCGCCCGTCAGCCCCGGCGAGGTCAGCGCGTGGTCGCCCAGCAGGCGGATGACCTGCAGGCCCTTCTCCGTCGCCACGAGCGCCCGGCCGTCGCGCTCGATGTAGCCGACGGAGATCAGCCGCTCGATGATCGCCGCGCGCGTCGCGGGCGTGCCGATGCCCGACTCCTTCATCGCCTCGCGCGCCTCGTCGTCGTCGACGAGCTTGCCCGCCGTCTCCATCGCGCCGAGCAGCGACGCGTCGGTGTAGCGGCGCGGCGGCTTGGTCTCCTTGGCGGCCGACGCGACCTCGCGCACGTCCGCGGTCTCGCCGCGAGCGAGCTTGGGCAGCTGCTGCTCGCGCCCGTCGTCGTCGTCGGAGGCGCCGCGGTCGCCGTCGTCGGCGCTCTCGCCGTACACCCCGCGCCAGCCCGCGACGAGCAGGACCTTGCCGCGCGTGCGGAAGACGTGGCCGGCGACGGTGGTCTCCAGCCGGGTCTGCTCGAAGACCGCCTCGGGATGGAAGACGGCCAGGAAGCGCCGGGCGACGATGTCGAAGATCCGCTTGTCGTCGTCGCTCATCTTGTCGACGCGGTGCTCGGAGCGCGTCGGGATGATCGCGTGGTGGTCGGCGACGCGGGCGTCGTCGACGACCCGCTGCAGCGGAAGCACGTCGAGGCCGGTGACGTAGGCCGCGGCGCGCGCGTACTCGCGCTGCCCGCCGACGAGCTGGGCGATCGGCTTGATCTCGGGGACCATGTCCGACGTCAGGAAACGCGAGTTCGTTCGCGGGTACGTCAGCGCCTTGTGCTCCTCGTAGAGCCGCTGCGCGGCGGCCAGCGTCCGCCGGGCGGAGAACCCGAAGCGCGTGTTGGCGTCGCGCTGCAGCGCCGTGAGGTCGTAGAGCATCGGCGCGCGCTCGCGGCGCTCCGTCGTGTCCAGCTTGGTGATCTCGCCGGTCTGGCCCCGCGCGGCGCCGACGACCGCCTCGGCCTCCTCCGCGCTGGCCAGGCGCGGCTTGGCGCCCTTGTGGAAGCGGCCCTCGTAGACGCGCCCGGGCTCGCCCCCGACCGCCTCGAAGGTCGCGTCGACCACCCAGTAGGGCTCCGGCTTGAAGGCCCGGATCTCCTCCTCGCGGCGCGCGATGATGGCCAGCGTCGGCGTCTGCACGCGGCCCAGCGACACGGCCCCGTCGAACGACGACCGCAGACGGATCGTGGCGGCGCGCGTGGCGTTCATCCCGACGATCCAGTCCGCCTCCGAGCGCGAGCGCGCGGCCTGCTCCAGCCGCGCCACCGACGACGCCGGCCGCAGGTCGCCGAACGCCTGCTTGATGGCCCGCTGCGTCATCGACGACAGCCACAGCCGCTCGACGGGCTTCTTCGCGCCCGCCTTCTCGTACACGTAGGCGAAGATCAGCTCGCCCTCGCGTCCGGCGTCGCAGGCGTTGATCACGCGATCGACGTCGTCGCGCTTGAGCAGCCGCGAGATGACCGACATCTGCTTCTTGGAGCGCTCGTCGCGCACGACCAGCTTGAAGCGGTCGGGCACGATCGGCAGGTCCGCCATCCGCCACTTCTTGTACTTGGGGTCGTACTCGTCGGGCTCGGCGAGCTGGACGAGGTGGCCGACCGCCCACGTGATGACCCAGTTGTCGGACTCCAGGTAGCCCTCGGCCTTGGTGAACGGGCCCTCGAGGACCTTCGACAGGTCCCGGCCGACGGACGGCTTCTCGGCGATGACGAGTGTGCGGCTCATGCGGTCCCGCAGCGTAGCGGCCGGACCAAGCCCGCCGATGAGCGTGCGCCTTAAGTCACAGAGCTGGTGCTCATTCGGCACAACCGCGGGTCGAGACGCGCGCCCCGGCCCCGGCGAGCGCCCGCCGCACCAACGAGTTGGGGACCCCGAACCCGCCGCGCGGGCGCGACGTGGTGGCGGCGAACACCGTCGCGACGACGCGGCCCCGGCCGTCGACCAGCGGACCCCCGGAGTTGCCGTGGCGCACGAGGCCGCGCAGCGCGGTGACGCGGCGCTGCACCGGCCCGCGCCCGTAGGCGTCCTGCGTGCGCACGGTCGACTCCGGGCCGAGGCGGCCGGCGCGGACGTCGTAGGGCCCGTTGAGCGGATAGCCGAGGATCGCCGCCGCGGCGCCGGCGCGCCCGCCGCCGGCGGCCAGCGGCAGCGCGGGCGCCTGCAGGCCCGGGACCCGGAGCACCGCGACGTCGTTGCGCGGGTCGAACGCGACCGCGAACGCTCGCAGCCCGGGCTCCCTGCCGCCCGGGAGCACGCGTGTGTCGTCCTGGCCGGCGACCACGTGGGCGTTGGTCACCACCAGCCCGTCGCGCGCGACCCACCCCGAGCCGGCGACGCCCAGCCCGCACGCCGTGCCGTGAATCTTCACCACGCTCACCGCCGCCGCGCGCACCTGGGGGTCGCGGGCGATCGCCGCGCGAGGCGGCGGCAGCTGCCGGACGCTCGGCCCGGCGATCGCCGGGAACGGGTCGAAGCGGGCCAGCGAGTTCAGCAGCGAGCCCGACGGCGGCAGCACGCGGTTGAGCTCTGAGAGGATCACCGACCGCTGGATGTCGCGCCGCAGCCGGCTGACCTCGGGCGTCTGCAGCGCCACCGCGCCCAGGATCCACGCGATGCCCAGGCCGACGGCGGCGGTCAGCAGCGCGCCGAGCGCGCCGTCGACCACGCGGAAGCCCGGGAACCGCAGCGCCCGCCGCAGCCGCGCGCCGATCCCCTCGAAGCCGCCGGCCAGGATCCCGCCGGCGATCAGCGCGCCGGCCAGCCCGAACAGCGGCGCGTAGGGCGAGCGCGCGCCGTCCTCGAGGATCAGCGGGCCCAGCCGCGTGCCCAGGAAGGCGCCGAGCGCGAACCCGGCCAGCGACAGGGCGCCGGTGATGAACCCCTGCGCCCACCCGAAGAGGGCCAGCAGCGCGACCGCGCCGATGATGATCAGGTCGAGGCCGCTCACGAAGGGTGAGCCGAGGGTACCCGCGGGACGTAGAGACATCGTGCGACAGACCCGCGCGCCACGACCCTTGCACGAAATAGAGTTCCCTCGCGAGGTGCAAACGTTCCCGCAGCCACGGCGCCGCCCGAACCGTGCCGGCCGCCGGGCGATCGCGCTCGCCGCCGCGGCGGCGCTGCTCGCGCTGGTCGCCGGCCTGGCGATCGGCGCGAACGGCGGCGACGAGCGCCGGGCGGTCGTCGAGCGGTTCGCGCGCGCATGGGAGCGCGGCGACTACGCGGCGATGCACAAGACGCTCTCCAAGCGCGCCGCGGCGCGGACGCCCACCGCCCGCCTGCAGCGGACCTACGCCGACGCCGCCGCGGTCGCGACCGTCGAGCGCGTCGAGGCCGGCCGCGCCGCCGAGGTCGAGGGCGACGAGACCGTCTACACGGTCCCGGTCCGCCTGCGCACGCGGGTCTTCGGCACCGTCAGCCGGACCATGCGGATCCCGGTCTCGGGCGACGGCGAGGCGGCGGGCGTCGACTGGACGGCCGCGATGGCCTTCCCGGGGCTGCGCCGCGGCGAGCGGCTGACGCGCCAGACGGAGCTCGCGCCGCGCGCCGACATCCTCGCCCGCGACGGCACGCCGCTCGTGGAGGGACCCGACCGGACGTCCGACCTCGGCCCGCTGGCCGCGGAGATCGCCGGGCGCCTCGGCCCGATCCCGCCCGCGGAAGCCGACCGCTACGAGAAGCTCGGGGTCCCCGCCGGCACGCTCGTCGGCCTCAACGGGCTCGAGCGCGAGTTCGACGAGCGGCTCCTGGGCCGCCCCGGCGGCACGCTGCGCGCCGGGTCCCGCGTCCTCGCGGCCGTGCGTGCGCAGCCGGGCGGCGACGTCCGGACGAGCATCGACCCGGAGGTCCAGCGGGCGGCGGTCGAGGCGCTGGCCGGCCGGTTCGGCGGGATCGCGGTGCTCAAGCCGGCGACCGGCGAGGTGCTCGGCTTGGCCGGCATCGCCTACTCCGCCCCCCAGCCGCCCGGCTCGGTGTTCAAGATCATCACGCTGGCGGGCGCGCTGGAGTACGGCGTCGTCAAGCCCGGCGCGACGTTCCCGCGCCAGACCGCCGCGGTGCTCGTGGGCGTCGAGCTCGAGAACGCCAACGGCGAGGTCTGCGGCGGGAGCCTCGCCGACTCGTTCGCCCACTCCTGCAACTCCGTCTTCGCGCCGCTCGGCGCCAAGCTCGGCCCGAAGCGGCTCGTCGAGGCCGCCGAGCGCTTCGGCTTCAACGAGGCCCCCGCGCTGCGCGGCGCCGCGCCGTCCACCATCCCCGAGCCCGCCGAGATCGGGACGGACGACCTGGCCCTCGGCTCGGCGGCGATCGGCCAGGGGAAGGTCCTCGCCACGCCGCTGCACATGGCCGGCGTCGCGGCGGCCATCGCCGAGGGCGGCCGCCGCCACCGGCCGAGCCTCCTGCGCGGCGGGGGCGACCGCAGCCAGGACCCGAAGCCGGCGACGTCGCCGCAGGTCGCGCGCACGGTGGCGCGGTTCATGCGCCGCGTCGTGCAGTCGGGTACCGGGACCGCGGCGGCGATCAAGGGCGTCGGCGTGGCCGGCAAGACCGGGACGGCCGAGCTGCGCGACACCACGCAGGACGCGACCGCCCCACCCGGTGAGGCCGCCACCTCGGACGCCAGCGACACCGACGCGTGGTTCGCCGCGTTCGCGCCGGCCCGGCGGCCGCGTATCGCCGTCGCCGTGCTGCTGGTCGGGCAGGGCGCCGGCGGCGAGACCGCGGCGCCCGCGGCGCGCCAGGTGCTCCTGACCGCGCTGAAGTCGCGCTGAGCGCGGAGTCCCGGTGAGGGCGCCGGTCGGACGGCGTGCGGGCGGCGTACCGACCGCTGGACTGCGTCAGGTCGTCCCTCGGAACCGCCCGGCGACCGCGGGACTGCGTCGGGTGAGGGCAGCGGTCCTTGGGAGCGCCCTCAAGTCTCCTTTCGTTGCGCGTTGCGCCGCCGGAGGAGGATCGAGGGCGCTATAGCCCCCCGAATCCTCCTTCGGCGGCGCTGGGAGTCGCGGAAGGAGGATTGAAGGCGCTCTCCCGAGGCGTTTCGGGACTCGCCTCCCTCACCCGACGCAGTTCGCCGGCACCGGCGCGCCAACACAAGTCAACCGAGCGCCAAAGCGACACCCAGCGCCCGGCCGTCCACGCGGCCGGTCGCCTCGACGGTCCAGACCTCCGACAGCACGGCGCCCACGAACCCCCAGGCGCGCAGCCGGTCGCGGTCCATCCCCAGCTCGGCGGCCAGCCGCGCGACCCGCCGCTCGGCGAGCGCGCCGGGGTCCGGCAGACCGACCGGGTTGTGCAGCAGCGGGGTGACGTCGGAGCCGGGATCGCCGACCACGCCCTTCGGGTCGATCGCCGCCCACCGCCCGCGGCCGGCCGAGAGCACGTTGTGGTGGTGCAGGTCGCCGTGCAGCAGGCGCGGCGTCCCCGCCGTCCGCAGCAGCTCCGCGAGCGTCGCACGGGCGCGCGCAAGCAGCGCCTCGCTCAGCGGGCCGGTCGGGCGGGCTGCGTCCAGATCGCCGGCGTACCCGGCGGGCGCGGCACCGGGCGGCGGCGGGCGCCACAGCCGCGCCATCACGCCGGCGAGGATCGCCGTGGCCTCGTC
>DASVQH010000470.1:0-2697 GCA_036389195.1 Solirubrobacteraceae bacterium | reverse complement strand
CCGGGGAGCGGCTCGTGTGGCTGTCGGCGAAGGGGCTCGGCACGGGCGCCAACCCCGGCCACACCAACCCGACCGACCCGGGCGACGACGACGACCGCCAGCTCTCCTACGCCTACCTGCCGACGCTCGTGCGCGGCCAGGTCGGGGTCCTGCGCTTCCCGTCCGACAAGCGGCTGCGCGGCACGCTGAGCGCGCGCACCGATCGCGCGCTGCGCCCGAGCAACGCGACGGCGGCGCCCGCCGGGTCGCCGATCGCCGAGGGCGCCGGCAAGATCGACCACGTCTTCTACGTCGTGCGCGAGAACCGCACGTACGACCAGATCCTCGGCGACGAGCCGCGCGGCGACGGCGATCCCAAGCTGGCGATCTTCGGCAGCGCGCTGACCCCCAACGCCCACGCCCTGGCCCGGCGCTTCGGGCTGCTCGACCACGTCTTCGCGAACTCCGAGGCGTCGATCGACGGCCACTTCTGGACCTCGGCCGGCGCGGTCTCCGACTACGTCGTCAAGAACTGGCACGCCAACTACGGCGGCCGCCGCCGGCCGTACGACTTCGGCGTCTACGCCGTGACCTGGCCGGCCAAGCGGTTCCTGTTCGACCAGGCCGAAAAGCAGGGGATCTCCTACTTCAACTACGGCGAGGCGATCGCCGGCACGATCCCGCTGCCCGACAAGGACCGCACCGAGCAGGAGACCCAGGAGGTCACCCGCAAGCTCGCGAAGTCCGACCTCGGGTCGGGCACGGGCTGCTACCCGAACGACGCGTCGATCGGCAACGACGCGGTCCTGTCGGCCACCGGCGTGCCCGTCGAGGTCTACGACTCGACGCTGCCCGCGGGCGCACCGCCCGGGTCGATGTCGCGGGTCGAGTGCTTCCGGCGCCGCTTCGCCCAGCAGGTGGCCGCCGGCTCGGTCCCGGCGTTCAACTACCTCGTGCTCTCCAACGACCACACGCAGGGCACCACGCCGGGCAAGCGCACGCCGCAGGCGATGATCGCCGAGAACGACCTCGCCCTCGGCCAGCTCGTGGACACCATCTCGCACTCGCCGGTGTGGGGCCGCTCGCTGATCCTGGTCATCGAGGACGACTCCCAGGACGGCGCCGACCACGTCGACGCGCACCGGATCCCGGCGTTCGCGATCTCGCCGTACTCGCGTCGCGACGCGGTCGTCCACACCCGGTACGACTTCCTCTCGTTCATCCGCACGCTGGAGAACGTCACGGCGATGAAGCCGCTGACGCTGTTCGACGCCCTGGCCGTGCCGCTCTACGACGCCTTCGACGCGCAGCCGGCCAACGGCGAGCCCTACGACGCGATCGTCCCGCAGCAGAACCTGGTGGCGCGCAACACCGCCGCCTCGCCCGGCGCGCGCGAGTCGGCGCGCCTGCCGCTCGGCCAGCCCGACCGGGTGCCGCAGCGGACGCTCGACTCGATCCTGTGGCGCGCCGTGCACGGCGCGGGCGCGAGCCCGCCGCCGCCGGGCCCGAACGCCTCGGGGCGCGACGAAGCCGAAGAAGACGAGGAGGACGAATGAGACGCGTGCTGATGCTCGCGGTGGTGGCGCTCGGCGCAATGGTGGCGGGGCCCGCGGGCGCCGCCGCGGCGCCGCCGCCGGTCAAGCACGTGGTGGTCATCTGGCTGGAGAACAAGAACTACGTCGAGACCTTCGGCGCGGACACCAAGGCCGAGTACTTCACCGGCGACCTGGTCCGCCGGGGCCAGCTGCTCACGAACTACTACGCGACGGGGCACCTGTCGCTCGACAACTACATCTCGGTGGTGTCCGGGCAGCCGCCGAACGCCGAGACCCAGGCCGACTGCAACCGCTTCACCGACTTCAAGGGGACCGTGGGCGCCGACGGCATCGCCGTCGGCCAGGGGTGCGTCTTCCCGCCCGAGGTCAAGACCGTGGCCGACCAGCTCGAGGCCGCGGGGCTGACGTGGAAGGGCTACATGGAGGACATGGCCAACGGCGAAGGCCAGGCCCGCTCGTGCCGGCACCCGGAGATCAACGGGGACGACCCCACCCAGCAGGCCCGCGTGGGCGACCAGTACGCCGCCCGCCACAACCCGTTCGTCTACTTCCACTCGGTCATCGACCGCCCCTCGTGCGCGGCCAACGACGTCGACCTGCGCGCGCTGCCCGGCGACTTCGCGCGGGTGGAGACGACGCCGAACTTCGCCTTCATCACCCCCAACCTCTGCAACGACGGCCACGACGCGCCGTGCGTCGACGGGCGGCCCGGCGGGCTGGAGAGCGCCGACGCGTGGCTGCGCGAGTGGGTCCCGCGGATCCTCGACGCGCCCGCCATGAAGCAGGACGGGCTGCTGATGGTCACCTTCGACGAGGCCGAGGCCGGCCCGCCCAACCCGGACGCCTCGGCGTGCTGCAACGAGCCCTCCGGTCCCAACACGCCGAACCCCGGCGGGCCGGTGCCCGGGGCGGGCGGCGGGCGGATCGGCGCGGTCGTCGTCTCGCCGTGGGTGCAGCCGGGGAGCACGAACCCGACCGCGTACAACCACTACTCGTTCCTGCGCTCGGTCGAGGACCTCTTCGGGCTCGCGCACCTCGGATACGCCGCGCCGCCGGACCTGCGGGCGTTCGGGGACGACGTCTACGGCGGGCCGGGTCCGGGGGCGCCGGCGCCGCCCGGCGGTGGTGGCGGCGGCGGCGGCGGCGATGACGGCGGAGGCGG
>DASVQH010000469.1:0-3499 GCA_036389195.1 Solirubrobacteraceae bacterium | reverse complement strand
GCTCGCCGTCGCCGGCCGGCAGCGCCGCCCCCGAGCCCGCCGAACGGCAGCGCCCGCCGAGCCACACGGCCGGCCCGAGCCCGCCGGCGAGCGTCCCGGCGGCGGCGCGCGCGGCCGCCACGACGTCGCCGTCCGGCGCCTCGCGGGCGTCGATCCACGCGACGACCAGCCGCCCGTCGGGCGCGAGGGCGACGTGCGGGCCGAGGTTCTGGGGCCCGCTGGCCAGCCCCGCCGGCACGAACGCGCCCAGGCTGGGTGGGAACGCCGCCTCGCCGCGCCCGGGGGGGGTTGGAAGCGCCTGCGGCGGCCCGAACGCCCCGGGTGCCTCCCGGGTCATGACCCGGATGCCGCCCTCGGGCGCCCGCCGGTCCCGCGGCCAGAGCACGGTCTTCTCGTCGCTCCATGCCAGCACCGCGCCGCCGCCGTCGCGCAGGGCGACGGCGGGGAAGACCGCGGGGGTGTCGCCGCCCCCGGCCACCGGGCCGCCCGCGAACGGCTCGCCGGCCGCGGACTCGAAGGCGCGCACGTGCTCGCCGCCGTCGAAGGCCAGCAGGGCGCGCCGATCCGGCGCGACCGCCAGCGCGAGGCGCGTGACGCCCGCCAGGCGGCGGGCCAGCCGCTGGGCCGGCCCGAAGCGCGCGCCCGGCGCGGCGCGCGCCACGGCCACGTCCGACTCGGCGGGGATCGCGACGAGGCCGTCGCGCCGGCGGCTGGGCAGCGCCCAGGCCAGGACGGCGCTCCCGGCCGCGTCCACGCCGGCCGCCACGAGCCCGTCGCCGCCGTGCTCGGCGCGCGCCCAGCCCGTGACCGGCTCGGCCGGTCCGAACGCGGCGCCCGCGGGCCGGCGCGCGGCGACCACCCGGGCACGCGAAGCGCGTGCCTCGATCCAGGCCACCAGCGCCGACCCGTCCGGCGCGACGGCCGCCGCGACCGGCGCCTGCCGCGTGCCGCCGCTCCCGAGGGCGACGGGACGCCCGAGCCGCCCGCCGGGGTCGCGCACCGCCGCGCGCACCGGGTACCGGCCCCCGTCGTACCGCGGTCCCGCCGCCACGGCCGCGCCACCGGGCGCGGTGGCGACGGCCGCGCAGCCGACCGACGGGAGCGCGGGCCGGGTCGTGCGGGCGAGGCCGGCGGCGGCGGCCTCGAGCAGGCCGACGCCCACCTCGTCGGTGCCGAAAGAACGGCCGCCGGCCTGCGAGCCCGCCACCGACAGGGCGCCCGGAGCGCCCGTCGCCCTCAGGCAGTAGGCGGCGTCGCCCCGCCCGGCGGCGAGCGGCGCGACCTCGGGCACGACCGCGCCCGCCGGGGCCGCCCCCGCCAGCGCCAGCGCCACGAGCGCCACGGCCCGCCGCGCGACGGCCCTCATCGCACCCGCACGACGCGGATCCGCCGCGGACGGCCCGGGTCGGCCGCGAACTGCGTGAGCGCGACGAAGCGGACGCCCCGTGCCTGCAGCCGGACCGCGAAGCGGCGGCGCCCGCGGCCGACGACGGCGCGCTGCGCGCCCTGCCCGACGGCCGCGCCCTTGCGCGCGGGCCGGCCCTCGACCAGGAAGCCGACCCGGAACGCCGGCCGGTCGGTGCGCCACCGCACGACCACGTGGTCACCGCGCCGGCGCGCTCGCACGCCCCGCGGGCGCGGCAGCGGAGGCAGGGGACGATCGCTGACCGGCACGGCGATCCGGGCGCGGCGGACGACCCCGCCGGCCGGGGAGCAGGCGTGCACCGCCACGGGAACCCGCGCGCCGTAGGCGGTCCACGGGCGGTCGAACCCCGGCTGGAGACTCAGGGTGACCTTCCCCGCCCGCCGCAGCGTGGCGCTGCCCAGCGGGAGGCGGCCGGGCACCACGGCGCGCAGGTCGCACGGGCCGTCGCACGCGGCCTCGACCTCCAGCGGCTGGTCGCGGAACGGCGACTGCGGCCGCGCCCGCAGCCGCACGGCCGGCGCACGCGCCGGAGCCGCCGCCGGGCCGCCGAACGGCCGCGCGACGTGGATGCGCCCCAGTGCCCACGCGGTCTCGCGCTCGCCCCGCGTCAGCCGCCCGTAGGACGTGTTGTCGCTGTACGCCGCCGCGGGCTCGCCGCCGGCGAGCAGCAGCGCCGCCACACCCTCGGCCGCGCGGCAGCGGCTGCCGAGCCAGGCGGCCCGGCCGACCCCCGCGCCCAGCGTCCCGGCGGCCACGCGCGCCGACGGCACCAGGTCGCCGTCGGGCGCCCGCCGCCCGTCGATCCACGCCAGCACGACCCGCCCGTCGGCGCCGACCGCGACCTCCGGGCCCGGACCCGCCTCCTCGAACGCGCCGAGGGTGACGACGACCGAGAAGGTCTCGGCGAGGGCCTCCCGGCGGCGGATCGCGGTGACGGTCTGCGTAGGCCCGAAGGCGCCGGCCGACTCGCGCGTCCGCACCCGGATCGCGCCGTGGGCGCCGCCGCCGTCGCGCCACGACACCGCCGCGCCGCCGCCGTCGCGGATCGCCACGGCGGGGAGGCCCGCGCCGCGGATCTCCGCGCCCGGGGCGAACGGCGCGCTCGGCGCCGCCTCGTAGATCCGGACCATCTCGTCGCCGTCGAAGGCCAGCAGCGCGCGCCCGTCGGGCGCCACCGCGAGCGCCACGCGCTCGACGCTGTCGACGCGCCGCCGCAGCAGCCGCTGAACCGGCCCGAACGGGCCGCCGCGGCCGGCGCGCACCGCCTCGACGCGGCTCGCGTCGGGGATCCCGTGCGTCGGGTCGTCGGTGACCGCCCAGGCGAGCAGGACGCCGCCGTCGCCGTCGACCGCGGCGGCGAGCTGCGCGTCAGAGCCCCGCCGCCACCCTGTCAGCGCCCCGACCGGCCCGAAGCCGCCGCCGGCCCGCCGCCGGGCGGCGAGCACGCGCTGCTCGCCGTCGTCGAAGTCGCCGTCGCCCGACGGCTCGCGCGACTGGATCCACGCGACCACCGCGGTCCCGTCGGCGCCGATGGCGGCAGCTACGTGCGGCTCGCGGATGCCGGTCGGCCCGAGGCGGGCCGGGCGCGCCGGCGGCCGGCCGGGGTCCTGCACCACCGCGCGGATCTCCGCCGCGCCGCCGCGGCGCCGCCCGCCCGGACCGGCGGCGATCGCCGCGCCGCTCGCGGCCGTCGCCACCGCCGCGCAGTCGTCGAACGCCGCCGGCGCCCGCGGATCGCGCGCCAGCCCGCCGCCGCGGTCGGCACGCAGGAGGCGCGTCGCCAGCCCCTTCCCGCTCCGCGTCGGCGTGGCGACGCGGAGCTCCCCGTCCGTACCGGTCGCCCGCAGGCAGTACGCCGGACCGTCGCGCTCGACGCCCACCGGGACGCTCTCCCACACGGTCGCGCCCGCGGATCCGGCGGCGGCGAGCCCGCCGGCGATCATCCCGAGCAGCGGCAGCAAGCGCCTCACCGTTCAGGAGCGTACTCCGGCGCGCGGCGGTCAGCGCCGGATCGGCTCGCCGCGCGCCGGGACCCGGTGCGGGACGCGGCCGGGACGCGCCGGCGCGGTCGCC
>DASVQH010000468.1:0-13577 GCA_036389195.1 Solirubrobacteraceae bacterium | reverse complement strand
TGGCCCGCGGCATAGCAGCGTGGATCGTCCTCACCGCCCTCATTACAGCTTGGCCGGGTGCGTTTCCAGTGCTGCTCACCATCTCGCTCGGGATCATCGTGGTGTGCCTCATGCTCGAGGGCGTCGCTGCGATCCTCAGGTGGTAGCCGGTGCCTGTGCGCGTGTGCCCGCGCTGCGGCGCTGACCTACGCCGCGGCGAGCGGTGCGCCCGGTGCGAAGCGAGGCGGGCCAGGTCCACGCCCGGCCGCCGTGACAAGGCCGGCTTCCGCGCGCGCACGCTCGCGCTGACCGGCGGCCGATGCGCGCGATGCGGCACGACGCGCAACGTCCAGGCGCACCACCCGACCCCGGTGGTCGCCGGCGGCGCGGACGCCACGGTCGGCGTCCCGCTCTGCGCGTCCTGCCACGGACGCGCGGACGCCCGCCTTCGGCGCGGAGAGACCGACCGGCGATGACGTGAGGCAGGGGCTCGACCCGACGCTAGGCGCAGTCCTTCCGCTCGGGGGGGTGGCGCTCGGCGCATTACTCGGCGGGGTCGTGCGTCATGCGTGGACCGCCGGACTACGCGCGAACAGTTCCGCGCGTCGCTCCGCGTCGTAGTGGACGACCTGCTTCGCGTCGTCGCCGTGACCAACCGGGAGATACCGGCCAAGCCGCCGGCGCGCGTGATCGCATGGCTTCGCTGCGAGTCGTGGACCGCCGAGCGCGGGACGTTGGCTCGCGGCTTCCTCGCCCGCCGCGACCTGTGGGACCAGATCACGACAACGGTCACGTCCGCCGAAGTGTTCGCCGAGATGCTGCTAGCCGAGAACGACCACGACCCGCACCGCATCGCCAGGCTTTACAAGACGCAGCGGATCGTCCTCGAGCAGGCGACCGCGACCGTCGAGGCGCTGCGTCCGCTCCATTCTTGACGTCGGATCACGGGCACGCCTCGCCCCTCGGGTTTTTGCCCGTGCCGGGCGAGTCCGCTCCCTAGACTGCCGCGCTATGTCCCGTCTGACCAGTTTGGCCGCCTTACTGGCGGCGCTTGCGCTGTCTGGATGCGGCTCGGGAGATGAGCCAGCCGCCTCGACGCCGACACCAACTGCGACGCCGACCGCTACGCCGACGCCGACGGAGACTGCGACACCGGAGCCGACGCCGACCAAGACCGCGACGCCGAAGCCGACGCCGACCGCGAAGCCGGGAAAGGATCCAGCAGAGGTGGCGCAAGCGTTCTACCTGGGGATGGACGACCTAGCCATCCATCTCGACACCGCGATCGGCGACGCCCTCGACGGCAATCCCGGCGCGCTGGCGCGGATCAAGCGGTTCCGCCGCCAGATTCGCAACCGCCTGAACAAGTACTTGCTGGCGGGCGGCGACACTTCGGTCGGCGGGAACCTGCTTCTGTCCGCCGCAACCCAGGCGCAAGAGGCCACGATCGACGAGGATCTGCCGCGCCTAGTCGATGCGCGCCGCGAGGTTACCGACGCCCGCAGCCAACTCGCGGAAGAGGCGGTCGGCTAGACGAAGCCGAGCAGGCGTGCGGGCTCGGGTTTCGGCGCGCCGGCCTGCCAGACGGCCATCGCCAGGGCTATCGCGGCGTCTACCTGGGCTTCTGGCGGCGCGTTCGGCGGGGTGGTGAGGCGGAAGCCGCGGCCGGTGTGCTTGGCGACGGCGGCGTTGACGTGGCGGTCAAGGTCGGGTGGCCCGGGTGCGTGAGGCGCTGCTCGACTACGACCGCGTGCAGGGCCTCCGCGCCGCGGACGCGGCGCTCCAGCTTCTGCGGGAACTGGACCATGCGGACGCCGTGCTCGCGCTCCAGGCGGATCGCTTCGGAGTGGAAGCGCCACTCGTCGTAGGCAACTTCGGTGATCGCTTGGACAGACCGCTCGAGGCGCTCGATCGCGTCCACGACGTCGAGCACGGCGTCCTCGTCCTGGAAGACCTCGATATGCGCGACGCGGAGGTCCGCGGTCACGCCGACGAGGGCGCTGGCGGCGCGGACGCCGCCGATGTCCACGGCGTGCGTCAGCGGCTCGTGGCGGCCGGCGGTGGTGTCGTCCGCGGCGACACGCCGCCCACGCGCCCGGTGGCAGCCTTGAGGCCATTCCGACGCCCTAGCGGCAGCAGTGGAAGGTGAGCCATGCGGCGGACGTGACGCGGTGGCGCTGTTCGGCGAGGGTCGCGGGGGTGATCCACGACGCGGGGTTCGCGGCGGCGACCGCTTCGAGGTCATCGGGGTCCTCGTGCTCGGGCAAGCTCCACTCGAGCCAGCGCAGCCCGTCGCCGGACGGGGTGAGCATCGGCCCGTCACGGCGGGCGTTGGGGAGCGCCATCGCGCGGAGCCTGAGCCGGCCGAGCGACGAGTCCCAGCGTCGGCGCGGCGGTGGAGGTGCCCCAGAGGCGCGCGTCGGCGCGCTTGACGAGGGCGGTCTCGAACGCTTCGAGCAGCGTCCCGTCCTGCGCCCAGAGCTCGTCTAGGAGCATCACGGAGTCGATGCGGCCGTGGGCGCGGTGCCCGCGCCCGGACACGACCCGCAGCGCGCCGCCGCGGTCGGCGCGCATGGCGTGCAGGCGGACGTCAACGGCGTCGGCGAGCACGGGGAACTCGGCGTCGCCGGCCATAACCTCAAACGCGATCGACGACTGTTCGCGGCTAACTCGAACGCCCCCACCCCCGAGCGGTGTGGTCAGTCAAACGCTCCGACGAGGTTCCCACGGGCCGGGAGGTCGATCGCGGCCTCGTCGGCCCACACGACCCGGCAGCGATCCTCCACAACGCCGTGCCCGCGACGGACGAACACCCCCCTGGGAAGCTCCGAGGATGGCCGCGCGGAGTATGGCGGGGTCCGCCTCGACATCCTCGGCGGTGACGTTGAGCGTCTGCCCGCTCGACGCTCTCGCTTCGGCGGCCGCGAGGCGGCTGCGCGCTTCGTCACGGGCTTCGGCGCGTGCCTCGAGGCCGCGGTGCCAGTCGGCCTCGCCGAGCACCGTGCGGAGCCGCGGATCGGTGAGGTACGTCATCAGCTCGGCATCAAGCGCGCTGGCTTCGTCGCGGAGGGCGGCGAGGTCGGGGCCGTCGTCGGGCTCGACGCCGTGGGCGTGCGCTGAGCGCAGGTGGTCGAGCACCTGCTCGCGGACGAACGCCTCGACGCGCGAGGCGGTGACGAGCGCGGGCTCGGGACAGATGCCGGAGCCGTGTCGCTTGGAGCAGCGGTGGACCGGGGTGCTGCGGTTCGCGCCGCCGCGGGCGAACCTGGTCATCGCGTAGCGGCAGCCGGCACAGCGGATGACGCCGGAGAGCATGAAGTCGTGGAGCTCGGAGCGCGTCGGCCGGCGGACGTCGGCCTTCAGTCCCTACTCGCGCGTCCAGAGGCCGAGGTCCACGAGAGGTTCGTGGGCGTCGGGGTCGACGAGCGGGCCGTGGGCGACCTCGCCAAGGTAGACGCGCGTCCGCAGGATCCGCAGCACCTGGGTGGAGGTCCACGAGACGCCGTCGTCGCGTGGTGCGCGTTCATCCATGAGCGCGGCCAGCACCGAGAGGCTAAGCGCGCGTGCCTGCCCCTCAGACCTCTCGGACGACGGGCCCTTGGACGGGGTGCGGATAGAGGACGCCCGACTATGGGCCGCCTTCGTGTCGGGCGTAGCCGAACGGTGTCGGGCCGATGTGCGCGCCGCGCAGGACGGCGCGCTGCTTGGCGGTCGCCCATCCGGCGACGGCGTTGTCGCGCTCGAGCTTGGCGACGGCCAGAGGAGGGTCATCACGAACTCGCCGAACGGCCCTGTGGGGTCGATCGCCTCCTCAACAGACGCGAAGTGCCCGCCGGCCGCTTGGATGCGCTCGAGGTCAGTGAGCGCCCCGGACACGTTGCGCGCGAACCGCGAGAGCCGCCGGACGACGATTCCGTCCGTCTTGCCGCGGTCGATGCGATCGAGGATGCGCCGTAGCCCCGGGCGTTTGCTGCGTGCCGCCGGACTCGTCCTCGTCAGTCTCCCACCCCGCGATCGTCACCCCGCGGTAGTTCGCCCACCGCTCGATCGCGTCAACGCTGGACGTCGGGGGAGATGTAGGCCGCGCCCTCGTGCCCGCCGACGCGGGACACTCGGATGTAGCCGTCCATCGTGCGTGGCAGCCGCTGCGTCATCATGGTCTCCTCGATCCGGCCCCGACGAGGGTCGCTGCGACCCTGACGAGGCATGAGATGATTTCAACGAACCAGTTCAAGAACGGCAACCACATCGAAGTCGACGGGACCATCTTCAAGGTCCTGGAGTTCCAGCACGTCAAGCCCGGCAAGGGCGGGGCGTTCGTGCGGACGAAGCTGCGGCGCTCCTCGGACGGCGCGGTGATCGACCGCACGTTCCGCGCCGGCGAGAAGTTCCGCGCGGTGCGGACGGAGTCGCGCAAGATGCAGTTCCTCTACGCCGACGGCACCGACGCCCACTTCATGGACTCGGAGACCTACGACCAGCTCGCGGTCCCGGAGACGGCGATGGCCGACGCGCTGAAGTGGATCAAGCCCAACGAGGACGTCGACATGCTCTACATCGACGACCAGCCCTCCGACGTCCAGCTGGCGGCCTCGGTCGAGCTCGAAGTCACCCAGACCGAGCCGGGCCTGCGCGGGGACACCGCGTCGGGCGGCGGCAACAAGCCCGCGACGCTGGAGACCGGCGCGACGGTCAACGTGCCGCTGTTCGTGAACATCGGCGACCGGATCAAGGTCGACACCCGCTCGGGCAGCTACATGTCGCGCGCCTAGCTCGGACTCCAGTGAGCCGCCGTTCCGACCAGCGCCGGGCCGCCGTGTTCGCGCTCTACCAGCGCGACCTGACCGGGCGCCCGCTCGACGCCGTCTTCGAGCGCAACGCCGCGCCGTTCACGCGGGCGCTGGCGCACGCGACCGAGGACCATCGCGAGGAGCTCGACGAGCGCATCGCGCGCCACGCCCAGGGGTGGAGCCTGGACCGGATCGCGCCGCTGGAGAAGGCCATCCTGCGCACGGCGCTGCTGGAGATGCTGCATCCGGAGATGACGGAGGGGGAGCGGCCGATCCCGCCCGAGGGCGCGATCGAGGAGGCGGTGGAGACCGCCAAGGAGTACTGCGCCGCGCAGGCGCCGAAGTTCGTCAACGGGATCCTCGGCGCGGTGCTGACCGCCGAGCGGGGCAACGGGGTGAGCTCGTGAGCGCGCCCGAGCCGCTCGACGACCTGATCGAGCGCCTGGAGCGCACCGCCGCCCAGCTGCGCGACGGCGAGCTCGCGCCCGAGCGGGCGGCCGCGCTGGTCGAGGAGTGCGCCCGCCTGGCCACGGAGGCCGCGTCGGTGCTCGACCGCCGCGTCCGGGCCGGGGACGCCGTGGCGCCGCCCGGGGCGCACGGCCAGCTCGCGCTCGATTAGTCCCGGGCCGAGCGGGTGAGGTGAGCGCGCCGGCAGAACGCGCCCACCCCACCAGCGCCCGGCGTCCAGCCGCCGCGAGACGAGCTCGCCGCGGACGCTCGCTTCCGCCCGTGGTGGCGCGGAGCCTGACAAGGTAGTCACCGAGCCGGGCAGCGTGCGTAACACTGCGCGGCCGAGATGGCCTACCCCGATCACCTCCGAGCGCGCGTCGAGGAGTACCTCGCCGCGCTGCGCTTCTCGCCCGACCCCGCCACCGAGGGGCTCGAGGCGGCGATGCGCTACTCGCTGCTGGCCGGCGGCAAGCGCATCCGCCCGGTCCTCGCCCTGGCCACCGCCCGCGCGGTCGGGCGCGATCCCGAGACGGTCATGCCGCTGGCGGCCGCGCTCGAGCTCATCCACACCTACTCGCTCATCCACGACGACCTGCCCGCGATGGACGACGACGACCTGCGCCGCGGCGAGCCGACGTGCCACCGCAAGTTCGGCGAGGGCGTGGCGATCCTGGCCGGCGACGGGCTCTACGCCGAGGCGTTCCGCCTCGTCCTGCACGAGCAGACGGGCGATCCGCGCCGCGTCCTGCTGGCGGTCGCCGAGCTGGCAGCCGCGACCGGCGTCAACGGCATGGTCGGCGGCCAGTACATCGACGTCTCCGAGCTCGCCACGAACGGCGGCGTTCCGCTGCGGCGCCTGCACGAGCTCAAGACGGGCCGGTTGATCGGCGCCTCGGTGGAGTGCGTAGTCCTCCTCGAGGGCAGTGGCGATGCAACAACTACAATGCTCCGAGAGTTCGCGGCCGAGCTCGGCGTGCTGTTCCAGATCGTCGACGACATCCTCGACGTGACCGGCACGGACGACGCGCTCGGGAAGCCGCAGGGAAGCGACGAGCGCCACGGCAAGCTCACCTACGTCAGCCAGTACGGGCTCGAGGAGGCGCGCAGGCTCGCGGCGGAGTCGCACGACAAAGCCCGCACGGCGCTGCGCCGGGCCGTTCCGGACGGAGCGGCGGAGCTCGAGCAGATCACCGACTTCATCGCTACGCGCCGGAGCTAGCGCCCATGACCCCGCACCCGCCCCGCATCCTCGACCGCATCGACCGCCCGCAGGACCTGCACGGCCTCTCGGAGCCCGAGCTCGCCCAGGTCGCCCAGGAGGTCCGCGAGCACATCATCGACACGGTGGGGGAGATCGGCGGCCACTTCGGCGCGAACCTCGGCACCTGCGAGCTGGCCGTCGCGCTGCACTCCCTGCTCGACTCGCCGCGCGACAAGGTGCTGTGGGACGTCGGCCACCAGGCCTATCCGCACAAGGTCATCACCGGCCGCCGCGACCAGCTCTCGACGATCCGCCAGTACGACGGCCTCGCGCCGTTCTGCGCCATCCACGAGTCCGAGCACGACATCATGGGCGCCGGGCACGCCTCGACCTCGATCGGCTACGCCGTCGGGCTGAAGGAGGCGATGCGCCGGGGCGACGGGGAAGACGGCAAGGTCGTCGCGGTGATCGGCGACGGCGCCATGACCGGCGGCGTGGCCTTCGAGGCCATCCACCAGGCCGGCGGGCTCGGGACTCCGATGGTCGTGGTCCTCAACGACAACGGCATGTCGATCGCGCCCAACGTCGGCGCGCTGTCGCGCTACTTCAACCGCATGCGCCTGGAGCCCAAGCTGTGGAAGGGCCGCGAGCGCGTCGAGTCCAAGCTCACGCAGCTGCCCGCCGTCGGCGCGGCGTTCGAGCGGCTCGGCCCGCAGCTCAAGGAGTCGATCAAGGCGTTCTGGGCACCGGGGCTGTTCTGGGAGGAGCTCGACTGGGCTTACATGGGCGTCGTCGACGGCCACGACGTCCACGCGCTGCGCGAGGCGCTGTCGGAGGCGCTGGCCGCCGAACGCCCCGTCGTCGTCCACATCGCCACCGTGAAGGGCAAGGGCTTCGCGCCCGCCGAGGACGGCGGGCTGGAGGGCATGGAGAAGTGGCACGCCGCCAAGCCCAACTCGATCGCCCACCGCAAGCCCGCGGTGGCGATCCCGCAGCCCGCGGGCAAGGACGCCAATCCGGCGCCCGCCCAGTGGACGCAGGTGTTCGGCGAGGCCCTCGTGCGCGAGGCCGAGCGCGACGACCGCGTCGTCGGCATCACCGCGGCGATGAACTCGGGCACCGGTCTGAACATCCTGCAGAAGCAGATGCCCGACCGCTACTTCGACGTCGGCATCGCCGAGCAGCAGGCCATCCTCTTCGCCAGCGGGCTGGCGCTGCAAGGCACCCGCCCGGTCGCGGCGATCTACTCGACGTTCCTGCAGCGCGCCTACGACCAGATCGTCCACGACGTCTGCCTGCAGTCGCTGCCGGTCGTGTTCTGCATGGACCGCGCGGGCCTGGTCGGCGACGACGGGCCGACCCACCACGGCGTCTTCGACATCGCCTACCTGCGCTGCCTGCCCAACATCACGCTGATGGCGCCCCGCGACGAGGCCGAGCTCGTGCACATGCTGCACACGGCGCTGCGCCACGAGTCCGGCCCGGTGGCCATCCGCTACCCGCGCGGCGCGGCGATCGGTGTGGAGATCCCGGCGACGCCGCGGAAGCTGCCGATCGGTGTCGGCGAGGTGCTGCGCGAGGGCGAGCGGGTGGCCATCGTCGGCTACGGCACCGGCGTGCAGAAGGGGCTGGAGGCGGCCGAGATCCTGGCCTCACACGGGCTCGACGTCACGGTCGCCGACGCCCGCTTCGCCAAGCCCATCGACGCCGCGCTGATGGCCTCGCTGGCCGCCGAGCACGACCTGCTGGTCACCGTCGAGGAGGGTGTCCTGCCCGGTGGGTTCGGGACCGCGGTGTGGGAGGCGCTCTCGGAGGGCGGCGCCGCGGCGCCGCGCATCCTGCGCATCGGGCTGCCGGATCGCTTCGTGACGCACGGCGCGCCGAAGCTGCTCCACGAGGAGGTCGGGTTCACCGGCCGCCACATCGCGGAGCGCATCGAGGCCGCCGTCTCGTCCACCTCGCCCGCGTTCCGCTAAAGCCTTCCACCGAGCCGCCGATCCTCCGGGCATGGTCCTGCCCGGAGAGCTCGCCGACTCAGAGCTCTTCAGCCACCTTCCCGCAGCGGTGCTCGAGCTGCTCGCCGCCGGCGCGCGCCGGCGTCCGTTCGCGCGCGGCGAGGTCCTGTTCGAGGAGGGCGAGCCGGGGCACGAGCTCCACGTCCTGCGCGACGGCGAGGTCCAGGTGGTCCGGCCGGGCGTGGGCGGGGTCGTGCTCGCGCGCTGCCGCCGCGGCGACGTCTTCGGCGAGCTGGCCGTCCTCACCGGCGAGCCGCGCTCCGCGACGCTGGTCGCGCTCTCCGACGGCGAGACGCTGACGGTCCCCGCCGCGGCCCTCGACGCGGCCTTCACCCGTCACCCGCAGACGCCGCGCATCGTCATGGCCGCGCTCGCGCGCTCGCTGACGCTGGCCAAGGAGGAGCTGGCCGGCCAGAACCGCGTGCTCGAGCAGCGCGTGCGCGAGCGCACCGAGGAGGTCCGCGACGCCCACCACGAGGTGCTGCGGCGCCTCGGCGAGGCCGTCGAGTCGCGCGACGACGAGACCGGCGAGCACATCTTCCGCATGAGCCGCATGGCCGCGGGGCTGGCCCGCCGCGCCGGGCTCAACGCCGAGGAGTCCGAGATGATCCTGCGCGCCGCGCCGCTGCACGACATCGGCAAGATCGCCGTGGCCGACGCGATCCTGCGCAAGCCGGGGCCGCTGTCGGCCGAGGAACGGCTGGTCATGCAGACCCACACGACCGTCGGCGCCCGGCTGCTGGCCGGCAGCCGCTCGCCGATCGTCCGCCTCGCCGAGCTGATCGCCCGCAGCCACCACGAGCGCTGGGACGGCACGGGCTACCCCGACCGGCTGGCGGCCGACGAGATCCCGCTCGCCGCGCGGATCTGCGCCATCGCCGACGTCTACGACGCGCTGGTCTCCGCCCGCCACTACAAGCCACCGTGGACCTCGCAGGAGGCGCTGGCCGAGATCCGCGCCGGTGCGGGCACCCAGTTCGATCCCGCGCTGGTGGCCGTGTTCCTGCGCCACGCCGACGCGATCGTCGCCGAGGCGATGGCCGCGCCCTACACGGCGACGATCAAGGCCCCGCCGCGGGTCGCGGCGCCGGCCGGCGCCCCCGCGCGCACCGTCTGACGCATGGCGCGCCGGCCTCGCATCGCGCCGGTGCTCGCCGTCGCGCTCGCGGCCTGGGGGCTCGCGCTGGGCCTCTGGGCGGCAGGAGCGCTGACGCCGCTCCAGGACGCCTCGGTCGACGCCCGGTTCGCCCTGCGCAGCCCGCGGTCGGCGTCGGGCGTCGCGGTCGTCGACATCGACGCCGCGACCCTGCGCCGCTGGGGCGCCTGGCCGCTGCGGCGCTCCGTGCACGCGCGGGCCATCGATCGGCTGCGGCGCGCCGGGGTGCGCGCCATCGCGTACGACGTCCAGTTCACCGAGCCCACCAAGCCCGCCGAGGACAACGCGCTGATCCGCGCGCTGCAGCGGACCCCCGGGGTCGTCCTGGCGACCACCGAGTCAGACGGCGGGCGGACCGGCGTGCTCGGCGGCGACGACGTGGTGGCGGCGGTCGGCGCCCGCGCCGCCAGCGCGCTGCTCGACACCGACCGCGGCGCCGTGATCCGCCGCGTGCCCGACGCCGTCGAGGGGCTCGAGTCGTTCTCCGCCGCGGCGGCGAAGCAGGTGCTCGGGCGCCGCTTCGTGCCGTCCGGGGCCGGGCCGGAGGGGGCGTGGATCGACTTCGCCGGCCCGCCGGGGGCGGTCCGGACCGTCTCGCTGGACCGCGTGCTGCGCTCGCGGGCGGCGGCGGCGTCCCTGCGCGGGCGCGTCGTCGTCGTCGGCTCGTCGGCGCCCAGCCTGCAGGACGTCCATCCCAGCGCGACGTCCGGCGACGAGGTGATGTCCGGGCCGGTGATCCAGGCCAACGCGATCTCGACGGCGCTGCGCGGGTACCCGCTGCGCTCGGCGCCGGACTGGCTCGCCGCGCTGGCGGCGCTGGTGCTGGCAGGCATCGGCGCGGCCGCGGTCGCGCGCCAGCGGCGGCCGGCGCTGGGGGTCGCCGCGGTCGTGTCCGCCGCCGGGGCGTGGGCGTGCGGCGCCCAGGCGGCGTTCGACGCGGGTCGGGTCGTGGCCTTCGTGCCGCCGCTCGTCTCGCTGGCGGCGGCGACGCTGGCGGGGCTCGGCCTGCGGCTCAGCGGCGAGGCGCGCGAGCGCCGACGCGTGCGCGCCGCGTTCGCCCGCTTCGTCCCCGAGGCGGTCGTCGACGACGTCCTCGCCGCGGCGGGCGGCGGCCTGCGCCTCGGCGGCGTCCGCGTCGACGCGACGGTGATGTTCTGCGACCTGCGCGGCTTCACGACCTTCGCCGAGGCGGCGCCGGCCGAGCGCGTCATCGAGGTCCTCAACCGCTACCTGTCGGAGATGAGCGAGGCGATCCTCGACCACGGCGGGACGCTCGTGACCTACCTCGGCGACGGGATCATGGCGGTGTTCGGGACCCCGATCGCCCGGCCCGACCACGCGGACGCCGCCCTGGCTGCGGCCCGGGAGATGGTGGAGGTGCGGCTGGCGCGGTTCAACGCGCGCCTGGCCGAGGAGGGGCACGAGGCGCCGTTCGCGCTCGGCGTCGGGCTGTGCTCGGGGCCGGTCATGTCGGGCAACGTCGGCTCGGAGCGGCGGCTGGAGTACGCGGCGATCGGAGACACGACCAACGTCGCCGCCCGCCTGGAGTCCGCGACGAAGGGCACGCCCCACGCCCTCTACGTGGCGGCCAGCACGGTCGCCGCGGCCACGGACCCGGCCTCCGTCGCCGGCCTCGCGCCGGTGGGGGAGGTCGCGCTCCGCGGCCGCACCGGTTCGGTGGAGGTCTGGGCGCCGGCGGGGTCAAGTCCCGGGGCGTCCGGCCGATCAAACGCAGAGAGAAGAGACCGCGACCGCTTGGAGCTTCGACACCCATGAACCGCCGCATCGGAGCACGGACGGCCGGAACGCTGGCGACGGTGTTCGCCCTGGGCGCGCTCGGCGCCGTCGGCGCGGTCGCGGACCCGCCGGAGGGCAAGGGCAAGCCCGACGGTGTTCCCACCCCCGCCGCCAGCCCGCCCGCCGATCCCGGCAAGCCGGCGGATCCCGGCGCCTCGGGCGAGGATCACGGCGCCGCGGGCGGCGACGTCCTGCCCGGCAACTCGGGCGAGACCCCGGCCGCCGACCGGCCCGAGCACCCGGAGCACCCGGAGCACCCCGCCACGCCCGCGACGGGCGCGCTCCCGCCGGCCGCGCCGCCGGCCGTCGGCAAGCAGGTCAAGGCCGGCGCGGTGAAGGGCAAGGTCCGCGTGCGGCTCCCCGGCGGCGATGCCGACGTCGCGCTCGAGGACGCCGCCAGCCTGCCGGTCGGCACGGTGATCGACGCCCGCGAGGGGACGGTCGAGCTCACGAGCGCCGCCGACGCCGACGGCACCCCGCAGACCGCCCGCTTCCGCGGCGGCCGCTTCACCGTCGCCCAGCGGGCCGCCGCGTCCCCCGTCACCGAGCTCAAGCTGCGCGGCGGGAGCTTCGCCACGTGCCCGCGGGCCGCGTCCGCCCGGTCGGGCGCGGTCGCCTCGGCGAGCGCCTCCGGCCGCAAGCGCAAGGTGCGCAGCCTGTGGGGGAGCGGCCACGGCAGCTTCCGCACCAAGGGCCGCCACAGCGCCGCCACGGTGCGCGGGACGATCTGGGAGGTCGTCGACCGCTGCGACGGGACGCTCACGAAGGTCCACCGCGGCGTGGTCGCCGTGCGCGACTTCAAGCGCGGCAAGACGGTGATGGTGCGCGCGGGACACGCGTACCTCTCCAAGCCCCGCTGATCGGGTTTCGCTCGGCCGGATCTCGCTTCGCTCATCCTCTGGGCGATGTCACTTAACGCGACCAGCCCGCTCTTGCGAACGGGCCGGTCGGGGGAGGAGAGAAGCGGCCCGCAGGTATGAGGCGGACCACTCGATCACTGGGGGGAAGTCTTGACGGCGGCTCAGCGGCGCAGGGCCCGGTGCGCGTACCGGGTCGTCAGCGTCAGCACGAGCTCGAAGGCCGCGACGCCGGCCAGCACGAGGGCGGCGGCGCCCTCGTCCACGGCCACGAGCGCGACCGCCGCGCCGGCCAGGCCGATGACGAGCGCCTGGTCGAAGGCCACGTGGGCCGAGACCGGGAGGCCGTCCTCGGCGCCGAGGGCCAGCCCGACGAGCAGCACGCCGAAGCCGAGCGAGAGCACGAGGCCGGCCGGGCCGACGGACAGCGCGAACGGCGCGATCACGAGGGCCAGCCCGGCGAGCAGCTCGAAGAGGCCGTGAACGGGCGGGGTGAGGTGGCGGAAGGCGGACATACGTTCGATCAGCACTCTGCCCCGAGAGACCCGGACGCTCTGTGAACTCGGTCACGCTGGCGCCCGCTCGATACCGTTCGCTGCCTCGTGGCCCGGGTCCGCCTCGACAGCCTGCTGGCAGAGCGCGGCCTGTTCGCGTCCCGTTCGCGTGCCGCGGCGGCGGTGCTGGCCGGGGACGTCCGGCTCGGCGTCGGGCGCCGGCGCGCCGACAAGCCGGGCCAGATGGTCGCCGCCGACGTCGAGGTGGACGTCGCCGCCGCGCCCGCCTACGTCTCCCGCGGCGGGGTCAAGCTGGCGAACGCGCTCGACGCCCTCGGCGTGCCGGTCGCGGGGCGCCGCGCGCTGGACGTCGGCGCGTCCACCGGCGGCTTCACCGACTGCCTGCTCCAGCGCGGCGCCGAGCACGTGGCGGCGCTCGACGTCGCCTACGGCGAGCTGGACCACAAGCTGCGTCAGGATCCGCGCGTGACGGTGCTGGAGCGGGTCAACGCCCGCGCGCTGGAGCCCGCGCTGCTGCCCTACCGGCCGGACCTCGTCGTCGCCGACGTGTCGTTCATCGGCCTCGCCAAGGTCCTGCCCGCCATCCTGAGGTGCGTGCAACCGGAGAGCTTCGACGTCCTGGCGATGGTCAAGCCCCAGTTCGAGGTCGGCCGCGAGCGGCTCGGCAAGGGCGGGGTGGTACGCGATCCGGCGCTGCGCCGGGAGGCGCTGGTCGCGGTCGCTGCGAGCGTGGTGGACGGCACCGGCGCGGCGGCCGTGCTCGGGTTCGCCTCCTCCGGGCTGCCGGGGCCCAAGGGCAACCGCGAGACGTTCGTGC
>DASVQH010000467.1:0-4548 GCA_036389195.1 Solirubrobacteraceae bacterium | reverse complement strand
CGCCACCGCGCAGCGCGCCCGCGACGCGGGCGCCGACCTCGTGCTCGAGCTTCCGCGCACCGGCAAGGTCCGTGCCCAGGACGCCGCCGTCGACCGCGCCACCGGCGAGCTGCTCGCCTTCTCGGACGCCAACGCGCGCTGGGCGCCCGACGCGCTGCGCCGCCTCGCGGACGCCTTCGGCGACCCCCGCGTCGGCTACGCGGCCGGCCGCGTGACCTTCTCAAGCGCCGACGGGACCAACCAGGAGGGGCTCTACTGGCGCTACGACTCGTGGATGCGGGGCCACGAGTCGGCGCTCGCCTCGATCACCGCGGGCAACGGCGCGATCTACGCCGTCCGCCCAGCGGCCTACCTGCGCCTCGACCCGCGCGTCTCCCACGATCTCGCGTTCCCCGCCCAGCTGGTCAAGCGGGGCTGGCGGGCGGTCGACGTCGCGGACGCGCGGGCGAGCGAGAAGATGGTCCCGTCGATCGAGGGGGAATGGGCTCGCAAGCGCCGGATGATGGCCCACGTGTGGCCGATGGTCGCGCGCGGGGGGCTGCTCGACCTGCGCGGCTACCCGCCGCTGTACGCGGCGATGGTGATCTCCCACCGCGCGCTGCGCTACGCGAGCCCCCTGCTCCACGTCGCCGCGCTGGCGGCCAGCGTCCGCGCCTCGCGGGCCGCGCTCGCCGCGCAGCTCGCCCTCCTGGCCGCCGCCGTCGCGGGCGCCCGGGTTCGCGCGCGGCCGCTGCTGCTGGCCCGCTACTACGTCCTGACCACGGCGAGCATCGCCGCCGGCCTGCACGACTGGCTGCGCCACGGCACGACGCCCGAGTGGGAAGCGGCCGAGGGGGCGCGATGACCGGCTACCCGGGCAAGCGCGCGCTCGACGTGCTGATCGCCGTGCTGGCGCTGGCGGCCGGCGCGCCGCTGCTGGCGATCGCCGCGCTCCTCGTGCGCCTGGAGTCGCCGGGCCATCCGATCTACCGCCAGCGGCGTGTCGGGCTCGACGGCCGGCCGTTCGAGCTCTACAAGCTGCGCACGATGGTGGCCGGCGCGGAGGGGATGGGCGCCGGGTTGGCGGTCGACGAGGGCGACGCCCGGATCACGCGCGTCGGCGCGTTCCTGCGCCGGACCTCGATGGACGAGCTGCCGAACCTCGTCAACGTCCTGCGCGGCGAGATGTCGGTCGTCGGGCCGCGGCCGACCGTGCAGGTGCAGGTCGACCGCTACACCGAGCGCCAGCGCGGCCGGCTCAGCGTGCGGCCGGGCATCACGGGCTGGGCGCAGATCCACGGGCGCGCGTCGCTGCCGTGGCACGACCGCATCGAGCTCGACCTCTACTACGTCGAGCACGCCTCCCTGCGGCTCGACCTGCGGATCCTCTCCCGCACGCTGCACATGGTGACCACCGGGGACGGCTTATATAGAGGAGAAACAGGTGGTTGGCGTCCCTGACACGCCACGTCCGACCCCGCTTATCGGGTTTCGCCCGGCCGGATCTCGCTGGCGCTCATCCTCTGGGCGACGCTACTAGGGGATCTTCTCGGGTCCCTTGTCGAGGTACTTGTCGCGGAAGGTCCGCAGCGCGTCCCAGGTCTTGTCGTTGACCTCGTCGCAGCCGAGCAGGTGGGTCCAGGCGGTCGCGGCCACGGCGTAGGGCATGTTCGTGGTGTTCTCGAACATGAGCGTGTGGTAGCCGTCGTTCTCGCCGACGAACGTCTCGAGCTGCGCGACGGTCTCCTTCGGCGTGCCCGGCTTGTACTGGATGTCGACGCGGCCGTGCTCGAGCGTGTGCACGAGCTCGCCGAGCCGCGGCGTGTCGCCCGGGTTGTAGATCCCGTCCTCGTACCAGCTGGGGTTGTGGGTCCCCGAGGTCGGCGGGTTCGTCTTGTAGTCGGCCGGCGTGAACTTCTTGTCCTCGTGCCCGGCGCCCTCGTACTGCGGGTGCTCGAGCTTGCAGCCGGCGGCCTTCGCCGCCTGCTCGACGTCGGTCTGCTGCTGCTCGGGCAGCTTCACGGCCGCCTGCTCGGTGTCGTCGCGCGACGCGACCTTCTTGGGGCCGTCGTCGCCGCCGTCGATGGCCTTGTACAGCACGAACACCACGGCCAGGACCGCCAGCAGGGCGACGATGCCGCCGCCCACGAGCTGCAGTCGTCTGCGGCCCGCCGCGGACTTCGCCTCGGCCGCCTCGCGCTCCATCCGCTCCTGGCGGCGGCGCTCCTTCTCTTCCTGTCGACTCGCCATTGATCAGCCAGAGTAGTTGATGCCGGTACCCCGGCGGGGTATGCTGGGCAGGTGCACGCCGACACCAAGGCGGTCCAGAACCGCCTCCGCCGGATCGAGGGCCAGGTCCGTGGCCTGCAGCGGATGGTCGACGAGGACGCCTACTGCGTGGACATCCTCACCCAGGTGGCGGCCGTCCAGACGGCGCTGGAGCAGGTGGCGATCCGCGTGCTCGACGGGCACGTCCGCGGCTGCGTAGCCGACGCCGTGGCCGGCGACGACGGATCGGCCGCCGACGTCAAGCTCGACGAGCTGATGGCCGCCGTGCAGCGCTTCGCCCGCGCCCGGTAGCGCGGGGGCGCCAGCACTCGTCGACGAACGCGGCGATCTCGTTGGTCAGGCGGGCGGGGAAGAGCCGCAGCTCGACGAGCGAGTGCGCCTCGATCAGCCGCGCGTTGGGCATCTCGTCGGCCAGCATGCCGGCGTCGGAGAACGGGTGGATCGGATCGCGCCGGTGGCCGATGACCAGCGCCGGCGCCGCGAACGTGCGCCGCTCGGCGCGGTGCGGCGCGGTGCGGCCGAAGAACAGGCCCTGGATCACGGCGGCGCTCGGGCCCGGGTCCTGGCGCAGCGTGTCGAGGACCAGGTCGGGGCCGAGCGGGACGGCGGCGCTCGGGATCAGCCGCGTGAGGCGCGACACCGCGCGCATGACCGGCTCGCCGAAGGTCAGGTTGACCATCAGCGGGGTGAAGAACAGCGCGCAGGCCAGCAGCGCGTTGTCGAGGACGGGCATCTCGACGATCATCCCCCGCAGCCGCTCCGGCGCCTGGGACGCGACCTCGAGCGTCGCGTTGGCTCCCAGCGACGTCCCGCCGACGACCGCCTCGTCGACCTCGAGATGGTCGAGGAGCGCGACGATCTGGGCCCCGAAGAACGGCATCGAGTACTTCCACATGTCGCGGGGCCGGTCCGACCGCCCGTGCCCGAGGAGGTCGATGGTCACGACCCGGTTGCCCTGGGCGGCCAGCGCGACGGCCAGCCGGGACTGCATGCGTTGGTTGAGCAACAGTCCGTGTGTCAGGACCGTGACACGGGAACCCTCGCCGTAACTCGTGAAGGCGATCTCGTGTCCTTCGTGATGGAAGGTCCCCGACATTCTGGGTATAGAGGTCATCGCGAAAGAACTCTACGGTTGGAACCGACCAACCTCGGGCATGACGCTACGTTTTTGCGTACGTGCCGATAACGGAGACTGAATGGAAGCTTCGGCAGCGCCACGCACGGCGCACCCCCGCACACTTCGCCGGCCCGTCCGGTTGCTGCGCATGCTCGGCGACGACAAGCTCGTCGGCGAGGTCCGCAGCGGCTCCGAAGCAGCCTTCGAGGTCGTCTACGACCGCCACCATCGCGGCATCCTGGCCTTCTGCCGCCACATGCTCGGCACCAAGGAAGAGGCCGAGGACGCCGTCCAGCACACCTTCATGGCGGCCTACCGGGACCTGGTGGGGTCCGACAAGCCGATCCAGCTCAAGGCCTGGCTCTACACGATCGCCCGCAACCGCTGCCTCACCGTGCTGCGCGCCCGGCGCGAGCGCCCGCTCGACGAGCTCGACGAGCCCAGCACCGACGGGCTCGCCGCGGAGGTGCAGCGGCGCCAGGACCTGCGCGACCTGCTGCGCGACGTCGCCTCGCTGCCCGAGGACCAGCGCGCCGCGCTCGTGCTCGCCGAGGTCGGTGACGTCTCCCACGACGAGATCGCCGCGATCCTGGACTGCCCGAAGCAGAAGGTGAAGGCGCTCGTGTTCCAGGCCCGCTCATCCCTCACCGCCAGCCGCGACGCCCGCGAGACGCCGTGCGAGGAGATCCGCACGCAGCTCGCGAACCTGCGCGGCGGCTCGCTGCGGCGCAACTCGCTGCGGCGGCACCTGCGGGAGTGCGCCGGCTGCCGGGCGTTCCGGACCGACATGGAGGCCCAGCGTCGCGCGCTGGCCCTGGTGCTGCCGGTGGCACCGGCGATGGGCCTGAAGGAGGCCGTGCTCGGCGCCGCCCTGGGCGGCGGCGGTGGCGGCGCGGTGGCCGCGGGCGCCGGCGGCGGTGCCGCGGCCGGCGGCGGAGCGCTCGCCGCGGGCGGCGGTGGCGGCGCGCTGGCCACCAAGGCGCTCGTCACGCTGGCGATCGCGGGGGCCGGCGCAGGCGGCGTGGCCGGCGTGTCGGCCATCGGATCCGACGACGAGCCCAAGAAGGACGGCAGCGCCTTCAGCGTGCGCCCCCTGCGGTCGGACGGCCCCGGGGGCAAGCAGAACGGCGGCGACAAGGGCGGCGGCGTGTCGACGCGCGCGC
>DASVQH010000466.1:0-4892 GCA_036389195.1 Solirubrobacteraceae bacterium | reverse complement strand
GCCCCCGCGCCGGCGCCGGCGCCCGCGGACCTCGTGGAGCGCGAGGCCGAGCTGGGGGCGGTCGACGCCGCGCTCGCCCAGACGCTCGCCGGCAGCGGCGGCGTCCTGCTCATCGAAGGGCCGGCCGGCATCGGCAAGACGCGGCTGCTGGGCGAGCTGCGCGCGCGGGCCGCCGATCGGGGCGCGCAGGTGCTCGTCGCGCGCGCGGGACTGCTGGAGCGCGAGTACGGGTTCGGCGTGGTGCGCCAGCTCTTCGAAGCGGTCGCCGCCCCGGCGCTGCTGACGGGCCCGGCCGCCGCGGCGCGCGCCGTCCTCGGCGACGCGGGCGCGAGCGAGGGGACGTTCCCGGTCCTCAACGGGCTGTTCCACCTCGTCGAGGCGCTGGCCGCCGAGCGGCCGCTGGTGCTCCTCGTCGACGACCTGCAGTGGAGCGACCCGGCGTCGCTGCGCTTCGTCGCGTACCTGGCGCGGCGGGTCGCGACGGCCGGGGTGCTGGTGGGCGCCACGGTGCGCACGGGGGAGCCCGACGCCGACGAGGCGCTGCTCGCGGAGCTGGCCGCCGAGCCCGTGACGGTCGCGCTGACCCCGCGGCCGCTGACGGAGGGCGCCACGGCCGACCTCGTGCGCGCGAAGCTCGGCGCGAGCGCCGACGCCGCCTTCACCGCCGCCTGCCAGGAGGTGACGGCCGGCAACCCGCTGCTGGTCCGTCAGCTGCTGACCGCGCTGGCCGCCGAGTCGGTGACGCCCGACGCCGCCAACGCGGCGGCCGTCCGCGCGATCGGCCCCCGTGCCGTCGCCCGTACCGTGCTCCTGCGGCTCGGCCGGCTGCCCGCGCCGGGCGTCGCGGTGGCGCGCGCCGTGGCGGTGCTCGGCGAGCAGCCGGGCCTCCCCGCGGTGGCCGAGCTGGCCGGCACGGACGAGCCGAGCGCCGCCGCGGCCATCCAGGCCCTCGTGCGGGCGGAGATCCTGCGCGGCGAGGAGCCGCTCGGGTTCGTGCACCCGCTGGTCCGCGACGCGGTGTACGGCGAGCTGCCGGCCGCCTCGCGCGCGCTGGAGCACGAGCGCGCCGCCCGCCTGCTGGCGGACCTGGGCGCGAGCCCGGAGCGGGTCGCGGCTCAGCTGCTGCTCGCCCCGCCGCGCGGCGACGCGTGGGTCGTCGCGCGCCTGCGCGAGGCCGCCGACGTGGCGCTGCGCCGCGGCGCGCCGGACGCCGCGATGGCGCTGCTGGAGCGGGCGCAGGCCGAGCCCCCGCCGCCCGACCAGCAACCGGCGCTCGCGCTCGAGCTCGGCGGCAGCGCCGCCTACCTGCGCGGGCCGGCGGGGATCGAGCCGCTGCAGCGGGCCTACGCCGGCCTGAGCGACCCCGCCGCCCGCGGCCGCGCGGCGATCCGGCTCAGCCACCTGCTCCTGTTCGTCCGCTCGCCGCAGGAAGGCGTCGCGCTGGCCGAGCGCGCCGCCGCCGAGCTGCCCGACGACCTCGTGGACCTGCGCCGGGGGCTGCGCGCCATCCGCCTCGTCGGCGCCGCCTTCGGCGCGGTGGATCCCGCCGAGTTCCGCCGCCTCGACGACGTCCGCCGCGGCCCTCGCGGCAGCGGCCCGGGCGCACGCGAGCTGACGGCGCTGACCGCGCTCGCCGTCGCGCTGACCTGCGGGCCGGCCGAGGAGGCGTCCGCGCTCGCTCGCGAGGCGTTCGCGGGCGAGGGGCTCGACGCGTTCGACGTCACCGCGCCCGTGGCGCTCGGCTGCGCCGCGCTCGCGCTCGGCGAGCCCGCCGAAGGGCTGGCGGCGATCGGCCGCTACGCCGATCACGCGCGCCGCCAGGGCGAGATCCTCGGCTCGATCGGCGCCGACCTGTGGGGCGGGATCGCCAGCATCTGGGCCGGCGACCTCGGTGCGGCGATGCGGTCGCTCGACCGCGCGCACGAGGGCGAGCGGCTGTGGGGCACCAAGCTCGACGCGGTGATGGCGTACTCCGCGGCCTTCACCGCCCTCGCGCAGCTCGAGCGCGGCGACCCGCTCGACGCGGTGCGCGCGACGCTGCAGCGCGTCGGCGCCGAGGACCCGCGGCCCGACGGCGCGCGCTTCTGGCTGGCCAGCGCGGCTGAAGTGGCGCTCGCCGACGGCCGCGCCGAGGCGGCCGTCGAGATCACGCACCGGCTCGAGCCGTCACGGCCGCCCGACACGCACCCGGTGTGGGCGCCGTGGCGGACGCTGCGCGCCCGCGGCTTCGCCCAGCTCGGCCGGCGCGACGAGGCGCTGGAGCTGGCCGCGGAGGAGCTCGAACTGGCCCGCCGCGTCGGGGCGCCGTGGGTGGTCGGGCGGGGCCTGCGGCTGCTCGCCGAGCTTCAGGGCGCCGACGGCGTCGCGAGCGCGCGCGAGGCCGTGGAGCGCCTGGCCCCGACCTCGGCGCGGCTCGAGCTGGCCAAGGCCCACGCGGCGCTCGGCGACGCGCTGGCGGCGGCGGGCACGGCGGGCGAGGCGGCGGCGGCCTGGCGGGCCGCGGCGGACGTGGCCGGCGGCTGCGGCGCGCTGACCCTGCGTGCCCGCGTCCTCGCCGCCGCCGACGGCGCGAGCGTCACGGCCTGACGGGCAGCGACGCGCTGACGCGCGTCCCCTCGCCCGCCGGGCTGCTGATCTCCACCTCGCCCTCCGCCGCCGCGACGCGGTCGGACAGGCCGGTGAGGCCGGTGCCGCGCCCGGCGACGGCGCCGCCGATCCCGTCGTCGCGCACCTCGATCTGGACCGCGCCGTCGCGGACGTGGACGCCGACGCGGGCGCTGCCCGCCCGCGCGTGCTTGACCACGTTGGTGAGCGCCTCGGCGATGACGAAGTACGCCGTCGTCTCGAGCTCCGGCGCGAGCCGGACCGGGTCGACGTCGACGTCGACCGGCAGCGGGAGGCCGGACACCAGCGTGCCCACCCCCGCCCGCAGCCCGCCGCGGCTCAGCGACGCGGGCAGGATGCCGCGCACGAGGTCGCGCAGCTCGGCCGTCGCCTGCTCGGCGTGGCGGAGGGCCTCGTCGATGAGCGGGGCGACGCGCCCGTCGCCGCCCGCGGCGGCCCGGGCCAGCTTCAGGGTGATGACCGCCTGGACCAGCCGCTGCTGGGCGCCGTCGTGGACGTCGCGCTGGAGGCGGCGGCGCGCCTCGTCGCCGGTCGCCACGACGCGGGCGCGCGAGGCCACCAGCGCGGTGCGGCTCTCGGCGTTGGCGATCGCCAGCGCGACGAGCTCGGTGAACCGGGCGAGGTCGGGTTCGGAGGAAGGCGGGAGCGGCCCGTCGAACGAGACGGCCGAGAGCATGCCCCAGACCCGGCCGTCGACGACGATCGGCGCGGCGGCGGAGCTGCGCAGCCCGATCGCGTAGGACACGCGGAGATCCGGGCGGTCGGCGTAGGTGTCCATCCGGGCGGTTCCGCCGGTGCGCCGGATCCGCTCCGCGGTCCCGCCCGTCTCGACGGGGTAGCGCTCGCCGATGGGGAGCGGGTGGCGGCACGTGGCCACCGGCGTGTACGTGTCGTCGTCCTCGAAGCGCAGCAGGATCGTCGGCACGCCGTCGAGCAGCCGCGAGGCCTCCACGGCGACCGCGTCGAACACCGCGCCGGGGGCGGCGCCCCGGGCGACCAGCTCGGCCACGCGCCGCAGCGCCGCGTCGCGGTCGGCCATGTCCTGCAGCGCCGCCTGGCGATGCGCGCCGGCGAGCGCGGCGGCGACGAGCTCGGTGAAGCCCGTCATCCGCGCCTCGGCGTCGCCCGGGAACGGCTCGCGGTGGCGCCGCGCCACGAAGTTGATCCCCCACACCACCCCGTCGACGACGATCGGCACGCCGACGGACGAGACGATCCCCAGCCGGCGGGCCTCCTCGACGAACGGGCCGCTGGCGGGCAGCTCCGCGGGGCCGTAGCGGCTCGGCCGCGCGCTGTCGCGGATGGCCCGGATCCGGTCGTTGAGCGGCTGGCGCTCGCCCAGCGGGTGATCGGCGTCCGTCGTGCTCCACGCCGCCAGCAGCGTCATCGTGTCGTCGGGATCGAGCCGGAACAGCGCCGCGGTCTCCGCGTTCACGATCCGCGCCACCTCCTCGTTGACCGCGGCGAACAGCTCCTGGTGCGGCACGCCGCGGGCGACCAGCGAGGCGACCCGGCCGAGCGCGGCCCGCTCGTCGGCGATGCGGGCGGCCTCGCTGCGCGACGGGATCTCGGCCAGGCCGGTGCGGTCGGCCGGGCTCGGCTGGTAGTAGTTGCGCAGCTCGACGATGCGCCCGCCAGCCACCCGGACGATCCGGCACGTGAGGCCGTCGAGCCGCCACGGCTCGGCCGGGGCCTGCACCGCCGACGGCGAGGCGCTGCGGTTGACCAGCTTGAACTCGATCACCGCCGTGTCGCCGGACTGGGCGACGACGCGCTCGTCGACCATGGTGACGCCCGGGAAGGCGCGCAGGACGGAGGCCTGGTAGGCGTGCACCGCCGAACGCCCGCGCGTGATCATGCCGTCGAGCTGGATCTCGATGTCCTCGTCGAGGAGCGCCATGCAGGCATCGAGGTCGCCGGCGTTGAACGCCGCCTGGTAGCGGCGCGCGATCGCGGCGGGCTCGGGCTCGGCCGTCGGCACCCGCCGATCCTCGCAGGCGGGCCGAGCGCAGAATAGTCTTCCCCCGTGAGCACCGGGTCATTCCGCCTTCGCCTGTGCGGGAGGCTGCGGCTCGAGATCGACGGCGAGCGCCGCGAGGGCCGGCTGCGCGGACGCCAGGGGCGGCTGCTGTTCGCCTTCCTCGTGCTGCACCGCGACCGCCCGGCGCGCCGCGACGAGCTGCTGGAAGCGCTCGCGCCGCAGGAGGGCGCCGCGCCGCAGCCGGGCGCGCTGCCGCCGGTGCTCTCGCGGCTGCGGGCGGCGATCG
>DASVQH010000465.1:0-37579 GCA_036389195.1 Solirubrobacteraceae bacterium | reverse complement strand
GACCTCGATCATCCGCTCCATGTCGGCCGGGTCCATCTCCAGGAACGGCCCGTAGGCGCCGACGCCGGCGTTGGCCACGACCACTTCGAGCGAGCCGAACTGCTCGACCGTCGCCGCCACCGCCGCGTCGACCGACTCGCGCGAGGTGACGTCGCACTCGACGCCGAGCGCGCCCTCCAGCCCGAGGTCGTCGCCCGTGCGCGAGGCGAGCGCGACGCGGGCGCCCAGCCCGTGGAAGGCCCGGGCGACCGCGGCGCCGACGCCGCGACTGGCGCCCGTGATGAACGCGACGCGCCCGTTCATGCCCGGCCCGACTGCGCGCGGCCCTTGCGGGAGATCGAGTCGACGGTCACGGCGGCCAGCAGCACGAGGCCGGTGACGACGAACTTCGTGCCCGAGCTGAGCCCGAGCAGGCCCAGCCCGTTGTCGATCGACGCGATGACCAGCGCGCCGAACACGGCGCTCTTGATCGTGCCGCGCCCGCCGAACAGGCTCGTCCCGCCGATCACCGCGGCGGCGATCGAGTAGAGGAGGATCTGCCCGCCGCCGGCGCCCGGATCGACCGACCGCAGGCGCGACGCGAGGATGATCCCGCCGAGCGCGGCCATCAGCGACGCGATGGCGAACACGGCGATCTTGATCCGGTCGACGTCGATGCCCGCGCGCCGCGCGGCCTCGGCGTTGCCGCCGACCGCGTAGACGTGGCGGCCGAACTTCGTCCGGTTCAGGACGAAGGTCCAGAGCAGGAAGACCACGGCCAGCACGACCAGCACGTACGGGATGCCGCGGTCCTGGTTGGCCACGTAGACCACCGCGAGGATCACCACGGCCAGCGCGGCCAGCCGCAGCCCGATGATCGCCGGCGGGTCGGTGGGCAGGTTCGCGGCCCGCCGCGAGCGCAGCGCGACGAGCTGCACGCTGGCGTAGATGGCCAGCACGGCGATCGCGAGGATCCACGCGGTCGCGTCCGCGAGGAAGTCGTTGGCGAAGCCGATGACCGTGTCGTTCTGCAGCACGACGGTGCCGCGGTCGCCGATCAGCAGCAGCACCACGCCGTTCCAGCCCAGCAGGCCGGCCAGCGTGACCACGAACGACGGGATGCCGACCTTGGTGATGAGCACCCCGTGCAGCGTGCCGATGGCGATGCCCGCGGCCAGCGCCGCCGCGATCGCCACGCCGGCCGGCAGCGCCGCGCCGTCGGGGAGCAGCAGCAGCGCGCACAGCACGCCGGCGACGCCGGAGACGTACCCGACCGAGAGGTCGATCTCGCCGAGCAGCAGGACGAAGACGACGCCCATGCCGATCGCCGTGATGCCGGCCGCCTGGACGATCAGGTTGACGAAGTTGCCAGCCGTCAGGAAGCGGTCGTTCTGCGACTGGAAGACGATGCAGATGATGATCAGGCCGACGACGATCGGCAGCGAGCCGAGCTCGCCGGCGCGCACGTCGGCCCACCAGCGGCGCGCGTAGTCGCCGACCGACTTGCCCGCGGGCGCGGCGGCGGTGGGGCTGGCCGACGGAGTCGGGACCGGAGCGGCGGTGCTCATGCCGTCACGACCTCCGCGTCGGCCTGGCCGGGGACCTTGGAGAGCTTGCCCGCGGTGATCGACTCGACCACCTGGGTCTGCGTGACGTCCCCGACGCGGTGCACGGCGACGCTCTGGCCGAGCCGCAGGACGGTCACCGCGTCGGCGACCTCGAAGATGTCGTGGAGGTTGTGGGAGATCAGCACGACGGCGAGGCCCTGCTCGCCCAGGCGCCGGACGAGGTCGAGCACCTGGCGCGTCTGGGCGACGCCCAGCGCGGCGGTCGGCTCGTCGAGGATCACCACCCGGGAGTTCCACATCACGGCCTTGGCGACCGCGACCGACTGGCGCTGCCCGCCGGAGAGCCCGGCCACCGTCTGGCGCACCGAGCGGATCGTGGTGACGGAGAGCGAGGCCAGCGTCTCGGAGGCCTTCTTCTCCATCTTGGTCTCGTCGAGGCGGCCGAACGACGCCCGTTCCTCGCGCCCGAGGTACATGTTCTGGACGACGTCGAGGTTGTCGGCCAGCGCGAGGTCCTGGTAGACGACCTCGATGCCCAGGCGGGCCGCGTCCTTGGGCCCGCTGATGTCGACGTGACGGCCCTCGAACAGGATCTCGCCGGAGTCGATCGGGTGGATGCCGGCGATGCACTTGATCAGCGTCGACTTGCCCGCGCCGTTGTCGCCGACCAGCGCCATGACCTCGCCCGCCCGCACGGAGAAGTCGACCTCGTAGAGGGCCTGCACGGCCCCGAAGCGCTTCGACACGCCCCGGAGCTCGAGGACAGGCCCGCCCCGCGCCTCATCGGCGCGGGGCGTGCTCTGCGTGCTCACTAGATGCCAGCCTCCTCGCAGGCCTTGGCGGCCTTGCCGGAGCAGATGTCCTCGCGCTTGAGGAAGTCGTCGGCGATGACGGTGTCCTTGATGTTGTCCTTGGTCACCGCGGTCGGCTCGAGCAGCACGGACGGGACCTCGCGGTTGCCGTCGTCGGACTTGCCGTTGACCAGGCCGGCCGGCGGCTCCTCGTTCTTGGCCAGCGCGATCGCCAGCTTGGCGGCCGCGTCGGCCTCCTTCTTGATCGCCTTGTAGACGGTCATGCACTGATCGCCGGCGAGGATGTTCTGGATCCCCTCGGCGGTCGCGTCCTGGCCGGTGACCGGGATCTGCGGGAGCTTGCGCTGCTTGAGCGCGGAGATCGCCGCGTTGCCGAGGCCGTCGTTGGCGGCCAGCACGCCGTCGACCTTGTTGTCGGCCTTCTGGAGCATCTGCTCGAAGATGGTCAGCGCGCGCTGGTTGTCCCAGTCGGGCACGGACTGGTCGGCCACCTCGACGAAGTCGCCCGACTCGAACTTCGGGTTGAGGACCGAGTCGTAGCCCTGCTTGAACAGCGTCGCGTTGTTGTCGGTCGGCGAGCCGTTGAGCACGGCGACGCGCGGGTTGGAGACGCCCTTGGCCTCGAGGCAGTTGACGAGGCCCTCACCCTGCAGCTTGCCGACGGCCACGTTGTCGAAGGACACGTAGTAGTCGGACTGGCCCTTGAGCGTGAGGCGGTCGTAGTCGATGACCTTCACGCCCTGGGACTTGGCGTTGGCCTGGATGGCCGCGCCGGAGCCCGAGTCGAGGTTGGTGAGGAGCAGGACCTTGGCGCCGTTCGTGACCGCCTGCTCGGCCTGCTGCTGCTGGGCGGACTTGTCGCCCTGCGCGTTGGAGATCGTGACGGGGACGCCGGCCGACTTGAACGCCGCCTCGAGCAGCGGGCGGTCGGCGGTCTCCCAGCGGACGCTGGACTTCGTGTCGGGCAGCAGGACGGCGACCTTGTCGGCCTTGCCGCCGCTCTTGCTCGAACCGGAGCCCGAGCTCGAGCCGCCCGAGTCGTCGTCCGAGCCGCAGCCGGCGACGCCCATGGCGAGCGCGGCGGTGATGCCGGCGAGCGCGAACAGCGAGCGCCGAGCGGGATGGGACTGCATGTGGTGGGACTCCTCCTGTTGTTGGGACCTCATGGGGCGCCGGCCCCCACCGGCGGTGTGGCGAAGGGAAGCGAGAAGATCGGGTCGGCCTGGTTGATGACCAGGGCGAGGGCGCCGAGGACCTCGGCGCGGTCGTCGAGCACGCCGCGGCAGACCTCGACCGCGTCGGCGGCGGCCGGGATGGCGTAGCGGCCGACGCTCTCGCGCAGCGGGTCGAGCAGGATGTCGCCGGCCAGGCCGAGGTGGCCGCCGACGATGATGCGCTCCGGGTTGAGCTGGTTGCACAGGGCGGCTACGGCGCGCCCGGTGACGCGGCCGGCGTCGGCGATCACGCGCCGCGCGCCGACGTCGCCGTCGAGCGCGAGCTGGACCATCTCGGGTATCGAGACCACCTCGCCGCGGCTGCGGCTCACGAGCTCGGCCAGCGCCGGCCCGGCCACCAGCGTCTCCAGGCAGCCGCGGTTGCCGCAGCGGCACAGCGGGCCGTTGTCCTCGACGAAGGTGTGGCCGAGCTCGCCGGCCATGCCCGTCGCTCCGCGGAACAGCCGCCCGCCGAGGAACATCCCGGCGCCGATGCCGCCCGACATCATCAGGTAGATGAACGTGGCGGCGCCGCGCCCGGCGCCGAACGCCGCCTCGGCCAGCGCCCCGAGGTTCGCGTCGTTCTCCAGGCGCACCGGCACGCCGAGCCGGGCCTCCATCTCGGCCTGCGCCTCCACGCCGACCCAGCTCGGGAGGATCGCCGAGGGATGCACGCGCCCGCGCGCGTGGTCGATCGGGCCGGCCAGGCCCATGCCGGCCCCGAGGACGCGCTCGCGCTCCACCCCGGCCTCGCCGAGCAGCTCGTCGACGATCTCGGCGGCCGCGTCGAGCGCCTCGATCGCCCCGTGGTCGACGTCGAGCTCGCGCTCGGTCTCCCCGAGGACGCGCGAAGCCAGGTCGGCGATCGCCACCCGCACGCTCATGTGGGCGAAGTCGATGCCGATGGCCACCCCGGCCGAGCTGTCGAGCGCGATCATCACCGGCGGGCGCCCGGCGCCGCCGCCGCCGCGCTCGCCGCGCTCGACGACCAGCCCGGCCTCCATCAGCTCCGCCACCAGCGTGGAGACCGTCGAGCGCGAGAGGCCGGTCTCGCGGGCGATCTCGGCGCGGCTCACGGTCCCGTGGGCGCGCAGCGCCTCGACGATCCGCAGCAGGTTCGGGCTCCGGCGCGCCGGGTCGAGCGCACCGGTGGAGTCCTCGGCGGGCATCCTGGGCGGACCCTCTCCGGTCGTGAAGGATTTGTCAAGAGATCGAACGAAATATGGGCGGGTTGGCGCTGAGTTCGTTCTACCGACGGAAGAACCGACCGGTGAGCGACGATGCCTCCGTCCGAGGCGGCCGCAACGATGCACCTCGTGCACGAGCGACCCGCGATCTCCCTCTTCTCCGGTGCCGGGGGTCTCGATCTCGGTGTCGAGCAGGCCGGCTTCAGGGTGCGAGCAGCCGTCGAGCACGATCGTGACGCGTGCACGACGCTGCGGGCCAACTTCGGCCACGCGGAGGTCCTCCAAGCCGACATCCGCCGCGTCGAGACCAAGGATCTGCTGTTCGCGGCAGGGCTGCGCGCCGGAGAGCCCGAGTTGCTCATCGGCGGCCCGCCTTGCACGCCCTTCTCGAAGTCCGGGAACTGGATCGAGCAGAAGCGGCGAGGGCTCGACCCCGAGGCCAGCCTGCTCGAGCACTACGTCCGCATCGTCGACGAAGCCCGCCCCAGGATGTTCGTGCTGGAGAACGTGTTCGCGCTCGCCTACTCGAACCACAACCGGCCCTGGCTGGAGTTCCTGCTCGAGTCTTTCGACGCGTTGGGCTATCGCGTCGCTCAGCGGAGTCTCCTCGCGGCGGATTACGGCGTTCCGCAGCGCCGCCAGCGGCTGATCATCGTCGGCTCGCTCGACGGGACGCCCGCACTTCCCGATCCGACGCATACGGGCCCGCACGAACGCCGCATCTGGACGCAGGGCGCCCTCGCGAGCCATGTGACCGCCGGCGAGGCGCTCGCCGATCTCGTCGCCCGTGACGATCTAGCGGAGCCGGAGGAGGTCGTGGGCGGCAAGTACGGTCACCTCCTGCCGGAGATCCCCGCCGGGGACAACTACCTGCACTTCACTGCGAAGCGAGGCCACCCAGCGCCTCTGTTCGAATGGCGGCGACGGTACTGGAGCTTCCTGCTCAAGCTGGATCCAGCCCAGCCGTCTCCAACCATCCAGGCGCAACCCGGCCCGTACGTCGGCCCCTTCCACTGGGAGAACCGCCGGCTTCGAACGATCGAGATCAAGCGGTTGCAGACGTTCCCGGACTCGTTCGCGGTCTCGGGCTCCCGTCGGTCCGTCCAGAAGCAGATCGGCAACGCGGTGCCCCCGTTGCTCGCGCGCCGGATCGCCGAGGCGCTGCTGACCGGCGAGGTGGCGGTTCCGGTGCCCGAGCAGCTTGCGTTCGCGGCATGATCCCCTCTGGTGGACCACCCGTCGGGCCGTAGCTACTTCAAGGCGTACCGCGTTCGTCGGGAGGCCGAGCGCGCGTTCCTCATCCGCGCTGTCGAGTGCTCTGGTGGAAGAGTCGTGGCGGACTCCGGAGGAAGTCGTGCGCCGATCTACTTCGCGATCCAAGAGCCGGACGGCGCGCTCACCGCGGCCCTCATCTACCCGTTCTCCGCCGGCCACGACGAGATACGGAACCGCCCGGACGACGAGCACCGCCTGCAGATCAAGTACGGCGACATCACCGAGACATGGCGACGCCAGCACCATCCGCTGGGCTTCGATCCGATGGGGATCGACGTCACGCTCGTCCTCGCCGTCCATGCCGACGCCGACCGCCTCATCGGTCTCGATCCCCTGGCCTACGACCCGCTGCCGATGGGGATCCAGGTCGGTTTCAAAGCGAGCGACGTCAGAGCCGCTCAGCGGACCGGTTGGCACGCGTGGGAGCGGGAGAACCGGCCGGGGCGTCGCCGAGGCCACCCTCGTGTCGAGGGTGTCGAGACCATCGTCGCCTTCGCCCCTGAGCGCCTCCTCGACTACATCGCGTTCGAGCGCCACGCCCAGACCATGCGACTCGACTCGGCGCTTCGCTTACGCGCCGCCGAGGCGGCTGCGACCAGTCGCGCGACCGTCGACGTGCACGACCTCGAAGCGTCCTACGGCCTGAGCGCGCTCGAGGTTCTGCAGATCGTCTCCGAGCGAACGCGGCTCGCGGTCGCGGTCCGCGGCGGCGTGGCGGAGCACCACCTCGGGCGGACCCTGGCAGCGGATCCCGCCGTGGCGACGGTCGAGCCGGGGAAGGCGGACGGTCCCCCGGATTTCGTCGTGGCGCTCGCGAACCACCCGACGACGACCGTGGAATGCAAGAACGCATCGCCGAAGCCGTACGCAGACGGGACGCCGAAGGTCGAAGTGCAGAAGACTCGCGCGTCCCGAGGCGACCCGTTGAGCCGGCTCTACGCAACCGATGCCTTCGACGTCCTCGCCGTCTGCATGTACGGCCCGACGGGCAAGTGGAGCTTCTGCTTCAGGCGCGCCGATCAGCTTGCGCGGCATCCTGAGCACCCCGACCGCATCGCGCCGATGCAGCGCGTCGACGGCTCCTGGGAGCCGACCTTGAGTCGCGCCCTTGCGGCCTAGCGAGCGGACCCGCGTGAGCGCTTCCGGACGCTCGCCTCGACGCGGTTCGCTACGAGCTCCGGGTCCTCGTGCTCCCAGGCGCGGATCACGTGCCACCCGAGGCCGAGCAGCTGCCGCTCGGTGTCGTGATCGCGAGCGACGTTGCGATCGAGCTTCGGTCCCCAGTACGCCGAGTTGGCGCGGGGAGTGGTCCCGTGAAGCGGGCAGCGATGCCAGAAGCAGCCGTCGACGAACACGGCCACCCGCGCCCGTGGGAAGGCGACGTCCGGTTGCGTCCATCGGCGACCTTCGAGGCGGATGGTGAGACGCTTGCGGAAGCGGAGCCCGCGGGCGTGCAGCAACGACCGCAGCCTGAGCTCCGGACCCGTGTCGCGCCCCCTGTTCGCACGCATGGTGGCGCTTGCGGCGGGTGTGGTCGGAGTCGGCCAGAGAGGGTCGCCCGGTCGCATCGCTGCGACGGTCTACCAGCTCAGATGCGCGGCGTCCGTGTCCGAATCGCGGACTTCGGGCACGCAAGCGCTCTTGCGTGCAGCGCACGAACGCCGGTTGACGTCTAGGGTTCGCCCGGCGATGGAGGAGCCCCGCTCGCGCAGGAGCCTGCTGGCCGCCGCCGGAGCGGTGACGCTGGTCGCCGGGTGCGGCGGCACCGCCGGGCCGGCCAAGGAGCCCGCCGGCAAGAAGGTCAACGCCCCGGGCGACCGCGAGGTCGTGGCCTTCGCGCTGACGCTGGAGTACTTCGAGGCCGACTTCTACGAGCGCCTCGTGCGCGAGCAGCTGATCTCCGGCCGCGACGGCGAGCTGGTCAAGCGGATCGCCGACGACGAGGCGGCGCACGTCGAGGCGCTGGAGAAGACGCTGCGCAAGTACGGCGGGCAGCTGCCCGATCGGCCGAGCCCGAACTTCGACCGTCTCCTCGACGGCGGCCCCAAGGCGATCATCGCGCGCGCCTCGGAGATCGAGAACGTCGGCGCCGCCGCCTATCTGGGCCAGGCGTCGCGGATCCAGAGCCGCGAGGTGCTCGCCGCGGCGCTGTCCATCCACGCGGTCGAGGCCCGCCACGCCTCCGTGCTGGCGCACCGCGCCGGCCTGGCCTTCGTGCCGGACGGCGCGCTGGCCTCGCCCCTGTCCCGCGACGACGTGCTCTCGCGCGTGGAGCCGTACCTGAACTGATGATCCGCGTGGCCCCCATGACCCGGCAGGGCTTCCTGCTCTCCGGCGCCCTGGCCGCCGGCGCCGCCGCGGGCCCGTGGGTGAGCACCGCGCTCGGGCAGGCCGGGGGCATCGACGACGAGATCCTCAACTTCGCGCTGACGCTCGAGCGGCTGGAGGCGCGCTTCTACCAGCTCGGCCTGCAGCGGGTGAAGGGGCTGAGCGGCGAGAACCGCCGGATCCTCACCGAGATCCGCGACAACGAGTCCGAGCACGTCGACATCCTCGTCCGGCTCGTGTCCCAGTTCGGCGCCACGCCGGCGCCCGAGCCGACCCTCGACTTCGGCGACGCGTTCGCGTCGGAGGCGCGGTTCCTCGAGGTCTCCCAGCAGCTCGAGGACACCGGCGTGGCGGCCTACGACGGCGCGGCGCCCCGGATCAGCGAGCGCGACATCCTCGACGCGGCCGGCGCGATCGCGCAGGTCGAGGCCCGCCACGCAGGCATCGTGCGCTTCATCCGCGACGAGCCGATCACGCCGGGTCCGTTCGATCGGGCGCTGACGACCGAGCAGGTGCTGCGCCGGGTGAAGCCCTTTATGAGGGGTTGATTTGCGAAGCGCGCGTTAAGTCGCTCCCTGAGCGGCGGGTTCGGGGGGACAGTCAGTCACAATGCGCCGTCGGGTACGAAGGCCGGCGGGCGAATCGGAGCAAGGAGGAGAATGGGAGGGCAGGCCCACCTGGGCAGGAGGATCGTGGCAGTCGTGGCTGTCATCGCGGCGATCGCCGCGGTGGCCTTCGTGCTGCTCTCTCGCTCCGCGCCCTACACGGTGACGGCCCGCTTCGAGAACGCCAGCCAGATCGTCAAGGGCAATCTGGTGCAGGTCGCCGGCAGCCCGATCGGCACGGTCGAGAGCATCAAGCTCTCCGAGGACGGCCAGGCCATCCTCAAGCTCAAGATCACCGAGGACAAGTACACGCCGCTGCGGCAGGGGACCCGCGCCATCGTGCGGCAGGCCTCGTTGTCGGGCATCGCGAACCGCTACATCGACCTCCAGCTCGGCGACGCCAAGGGCGAGGACATCGGCTCGGGCGGGCGGATCGACGCCGAGTCGACGGTCTCCCAGGTCGACCTCGACCAGGTCTTCAACACCTTCGACCCGGTCGCGCGCACCGCGGTCCAGCGCGACTTCGCGGGCTTCGCCGAGATGTACGCCGGGCGCTCGAAGGAGGCCAACGAGGCCTTCAAGTACCTCAACCCGGCGCTCGCCTCCTCCAGCCAGCTGTTCCAGGAGATCAACCGTGACAGCGCGGACTTCGAGCGCTTCATCGTCCAGACGGCCGGGCTGGTCAACACGCTCGCCTCGCGCGACGACGACCTGGCCGGACTGATCGACAACCTGGCCACGACCGCGTCCGCCCTCGCCGCCCAGCGCGGCGGCCTGTCCGAGTCGATCCAGCGCCTCCCCGGCTTCATGCGCAAGACGAACACCACCTTCGTGAACCTGCGCGCCGCGCTCGACGACCTCGACCCGCTGGTCCGCGAGTCGCGCCCCGCCGTGCGGCGCCTGCGCCCGTTCCTGGCCGAGCTGCGGCCGTTCGCCCGCGACGCCGTCCCGACCCTTCGGGATCTCTCGAAGGCGATCCGCACGCCCGGCGCCGACAACGACCTGATCGAGGTCCTGCAGGCCCAGCCCGCCGTCGACCGCGCCGCCAACCGGCCCGTCCAGGCCAACGGCGAGCAGCGCGAGGCGACCTTCAAGGCGATGGCGCGCAGCCTGAAGGACGCGTCGCCCCAGATCGGCTTCTTCCGTCCCTACACGCCCGACCTCATGGGCTGGTTCGACGACTTCTCGACGTCGGGCGCCTACGACGCCATCGGCGCGTTCAGCCGCGCGGGCCTGGAGCTCAACGCCTTCACGTTCACGCCGGTCACCGACCCGGTCACGAGCCAGCTCAACGGCCTGCTCGGCAACGCGCTGCCGATCCCCGAGCCGCTGCGCCAGACGATCCTGACCAACCAGGGGGCGCTGTCGGCCGGGCGCAACAACCGCTGCCCGGGCTCGGCCGAGCGCTCGATCGACGGCTCGAACCCCTACAAGCCGTCGCCGGACTTCAACTGCGACGAGAAGCAGGTGCCGATCGGGCCATGAGGCGCGCACTCGCCATCCTGGTGGTCTTCGCCGCGGTCGCCGGCGCGCTGGTCGTCGCCGGCGCCGGGGGCGAGGCCAAGGGCCGGACCTACACGGTCGTCTTCGACAACGCCTTCGGCCTGACGCCGGGCGTCGACCTGCGCATCGGCGGCGTCAAGGCCGGCAGCATCGACAAGCTCGACGTCGAGAAGGGCACCGGCCGCGCGCTGATCACCGCGAAGGTGACCGAGCCAGGCTTCTCGGCCTTCCGCTCCGACGCGCGCTGCGTGATCCGCCCGCAGTCGCTGATCGGCGAGTACTACATGGACTGCCAGCCCGGCCAGAAGGGCGAGGTGCTGGGCAAGAAGGCGAAGATCCCGGTCGAGCAGACCGAGACGACGATCCCGCCCGACCTCGTCCAGGACATCCTGTCCCGCCCCTACCGCGAGCGCCTGGCGCTGATCTTCAACGAGTTCGGCGGCGCGCTGGCCTCCAACGGGCCCAACCTCAACGACGCGATCCGCCGCGCCATCCCCGCGCTCAACGAGACCGACCGCGTGCTCAAGCTGCTGGCCGACAACCGCGCCGAGCTGCAGTCGCTCACCCGCGCGTCGGCCACGGTCCTCTCCCAGCTCTCGGACCGGCGCACCGAGGTCTCGCGATTCGTCCGCGAGGCCGGCAACGCGGCCGAGGCGTCGGCCGACCGGCGCGCCGACCTGCGCGAGACGATCCGCCGCTTCCCCGGCTTCCTGTCCGAGCTGCGCCCGACGCTGGCCGACCTCGGCACGGCGGCGCGCGAGCAGGCCCCGGCGCTGGCCGACCTGCGCGCCAGCTCGACCGACCTCGTGACCTTCTTCAACCGCCTCGGGCCGTTCGCCGAGTCCTCGCGGCCCGCGCTGCGCTCGCTGGGTCGCGCCTCGGTGACCGGCACCGGCGCCGCGCGCGCCGCCCGCCCGACGGTCGCGCAGCTGCGCGGGCTGACTCGGAACTCCCCCGAGCTGGCCAAGAACCTGGCGATCGTGCTCGAGCACCTCAACGACCGCAAGTTCGCGACGGAGAAGAACCCCGCGTCGCCCGGTGGCGACGGCTTCACCGGCCTGGAGGCGATCCTCCAGTACCCGTACGTGCAGTCGCAGGCGATCAACATCTTCGACGACCGCGGCTACATCCTGAAGCTGCTGCTGCTGGCCAACGAGTGCAGCCAGTACACGAACGCCGAGAGCGCCAAGGCGAACCCGGGCCGCACCAAGCGCTGCGCCGGCATCCTCGGGCCCAACCAGCCCGGCGTCACCACGCCCGACCCGACCGCGAACGGCGCCGGCACGCAGGCCCGCCGCAGCGGCGGCGGTGGCGACGACCGCGGCGACCAGCCCGGCGACGACGGCTCCCGCAGCGACGCCGGCCCCGGCCGCAGCGGCTCCGGCGGCGCGGGCGGCGACGCCCCGCAGAGCGGCGGCTCGGACGGCGGCGCCCCCGCGCCCTCTCCGACCGCGGCGCCCGACCCGCTCGGCGACGCGATCGACGACCTCGTGCCCGACGTCCCGGTCCCCGGCGTGCCCGGGACCAAGGAGCAGCAGGGCTCCCCGAGCTCGGACCGCGGCCTCCTCGACTGGCTCCTGGGGCCGTGACCTGAATGCGCTCCGGTTCCGCCAGATCAGCCCTCGGCAACCCCGTCCTCGTCGGGGCGATCACGATCCTCGTCGTGTTCGTCGCCGTCTTCCTGGCCTACAACGCCAACCAGGGGCTGCCGTTCGTCCCCACCACGCAGCTCAAGGTGCTCGCGCCCAACGCCACGAAGCTCGTCAAGGGCAACGAGGTGCGCGAGGGCGGGTTCCGCATCGGCGCCGTCGCGGGCCTGGAGCCCGCGCGGCTGCCCTCCGGCGAGGCCGCCGCCGAGATCACGCTGCAGATCGACCAGACCGCGGCCCCGCTGCCGCGCGACACCAGCGTGGCCATCCGGCCGCGGTCGGCGCTCGGCCTGCGCTACGTCGAGATCCTGCGCGGCCGCGAGAAGCGCACGCTGCCCGACGGCTCGACGGTCAAGATCAGCCGCCGCGCGCTGTCGCCCGAGTTCGAGGACTTCTTCGCCATGTTCCGCCCCCAGACGCGGCGCGACATCCAGGCCAACCTGACCGAGTTCGGCGCCGCCTTCGCCGGCCGGGGCGACGACCTCAACGCGACGATCGCCAGCCTGCCGCGGCTGTTCCGCGACCTCGAGCCGGTCATGAAGACCCTCTCGGATCCGCAGACCGGCCTCGCGCGCTTCATCGACGAGCTCGAGGACGCCGCCCGGGCGACCGCGCCCGTGTCACGGCAGTTCGCCCAGGGCTTCTCCGACGCGGCTGACACGTTCGAGGCGGTCTCGCGCGACCCGCAGGCGCTCCGCGACACGATCTCCAAGTCGCCGGACACGCTGCGCGTCGGCACCGAGTCGCTGCGCGCCCAGCGGCCGTTCCTGCGCAACCTGGCGGCGATCTCGCCGCTGGTGCGCAGCACCGCCGCCGAGCTGCGCCGCTCGCTGCCGCCGGTCAACGCCGCGCTGGCCGCCGGCACGCCGGCCCTGCGCCAGACGCCGCCGTTCAACGAGGACCTGCGCAAGTCGTTCGTGACGCTGCGCTCCTTCTCCGAGGAGCCGTCGACGGGCAGCGCGCTGCGCGCCTTCACCGACACGGTGGACACGCTGAACCCGATGATCCGCTACCTCGGGCCGCACGTGACCGTCTGCAACTACTGGAACAGCTGGTGGACGAACCTGTCCGACCACATCTCCGAGCAGGACACGACCGGCACGATCCAGCGCATCCAGGTCAAGAACGCGCCGCGCAACCAGAAGAACACCCTGGACAGCTTCGGCGCGCCTGAGCCCGCCAACGGCGAGCCCACCGACCCGGTCGACCGCGAGGCCAACGGCGACCCGGTCAACCTCCACGCCCAGGCCTACGGCCGCGCCATCGACGAGCAGGGCAACGCCGACTGCGAGACCGGCCAGCGCGGCTACCCGCAGCGCCTCGCCAAGACCGCGCCGCCGAACTACGACATCGCGATCGATCCGCGCACGCCGGGCAACCAGGGGCCGACGTTCACGGGGCGCGCGCGGGTGCCCGAGGGCGAGACGTTCACCGCCGAGCCCGAGACCGGCTTCAAGGTGACGCCATGAGGAACCGCGGCCGCTTCTCCCCCTTCACCGTCGGCCTGGTCGCGATCATCGTGATCGTCGTCGGCTGCTACCTCGGCTTCACGAAGTCGATCCCGTTCCAACCGCACTACGAGGTCAAGGCGGCCTTCAAGGACGCCAACGGCCTCAAGCCCAACTCGCCGGTGCGGGTCGCCGGGATCGAGGTCGGCCGCGTCAGCAAGGTCGAGCCCATGACCAAGGGCGAGCCGGCCGCCGTCGTGACGATGCGGATCAACGAGGAGGGACGCCCGATCCACGAGGACGCGCAGATGAGCATCCGCCCGCGCATCTTCCTCGAGGGCAACTTCTTCGTCGACATCCGGCCGGGGACGGGCCGCACGCCGGAGCTCAAGGACGGCGGGATGGTCCCGATCGAGCACACCAGCGTCCCCGTCCAGATCGACCAGCTGCTCAAGGCGCTGCCGTCCGACACGCGGTCCGATCTGCGCGGCGCGCTCGCCGAGCTCTTCCGCACCTACTCCGACGGCGGCGGGGCGGCGTTCAACAAGTCGCTTGAGTTCCAGCCCGACGCCTACCGCTTCTCCGCGATCGTCAACGAGGCGCTGCAGGGCAAGGAGCCGCACGACCTCTCGACGTTCATCCGCGAGATGGGCGGCGTGTCCGCCGCGCTGAACCGCAACCCGGACCGCCTGCGGTCGCTGATCACGAACTTCAACCGCACGGCCGGCGCGCTGGCCGCCGAGCGCGGGGCGCTGCAGCGCACCTTCGTCGAGCTGCCGCGCACGCTGCGCGCCGCCGAGCCGGCGTTCGACGCGCTCAACGCCGCCTTCCCCGACGTTCGCCGCCTGGCGGTCGAGGCCCGCCCCGGGATCCGCTCGACCGTCCCGACGCTCAACGCGCTGCAGCCGCTCGTCGTGCAGCTGCGCGCGCTGGTGCAGCCGTCCGAGCTGCAGGGCCTGACCCGCGACCTGCGGGCCACCGCGCCCGCGCTGGCCGGCCTGGCCCGCAACACGCTGCCGCTGCTCGACCAGTCGCGCCTGCTGGCCTCGTGCGCCAACGAGGTCCTGATCCCGTGGGGCAACGACACGCTCGTCGACGAGAAGTTCCCGGCCAAGGGCCCGGTGTACACGGAGTTCCCGAAGTCGCTGGTCGGCCTCGCGGGCGAGAGCCGCTCCTCCGACGCCAACGGCCAGTGGTTCAAGGTCCTCGGCACGGGCGGCACGGAGACCGTGACGTCGCTGGCGCCGGGGCTGTTCGGGACGCTCGGCACCCCCATCCGCGGCACGAACCCGCCGAAGGACCCGACGCGCCCGCCGCTGAAGGGCGACGTCGCCTGTGAGACCCAGGAGCCGCCCGACCTGCGGACGATCCCGGGCGCCGCGCCGCGGTCCATCAAGACCAACCCGAACTCCGCCGCGGCCCGCGAGCGCGCCGCCAAGGCCCGCGCCGTGGCGATCGAGGTCATGCAGCGCGACCTCGACCTCAAGTACGGCAAGGACAAGGCGCCCAAGGTGCTCGACCGCGACGCGACGGCCGCCGACGTCCGCCGGCTGACCGAGGGGATCGGCAAGTGAAGCGCCAGATCGGAAAGTACTGGCGGCCGTTCGCGGCGATCCTCGGGCTGATCCTGATCGCGGGTGCCGTGTCCGCCTACATCCTCACCAACCAGCGGCTGCGCTTCCCGTTCATCTCCGACCAGCCCGTCCGGATGTACGCGGAGATGGAGAACGCGCAGGCGGTCACGCCGGGGCAGGGCCAGACGGTCCAAATCGCCGGCGTGAAGATCGGCGACATCGGCGAGCTCAAGCTGCGCAACGGTCGCGCGCTCGTCGCGCTCGACATCGAGCCGAAGTACAAGGACTACATCCACACCGACGCCCGCGCGTCGCTGCGGCCGCGCACCGGCCTGAAGGACATGTACGTCCAGGTGTACCCGGGCTCCAACGACGCGCCGCTGGCCAAGAAGAACTTCACGATCCCGATCGGGCGCACGACGACCGACGTGGACCTCGACGAGATCCTCCAGTCCTTCGACGCGGACACGCGCGACTACCTCCAGCTCTTCATCAACGGCGCCGGCAAGGGCCTGAAGGGCCGCGGCCAGGATCTCGCCGAGGTCTTCCGCCGCTTCGAGCCGACCTTCCGCGACCTCGCCCGCGTGCAGAAGGCGGTCGCGCAGGAGAAGGCCGCGCTGCGCACGACGATCAACTCGCTGGCCAAGGTCACCTCGCAGCTCAACAAGCGTCCGCAGGAGCTCACGGGGCTCGTCGACGCGTCGGCCGCGACGTTCGAGGCGTTCGCCTCCGAGGACCAGAACCTGCGCTCGACGGTGCGCCAGCTGCCCGGCACGCTGGAGCAGGCGACGCAGACGCTCGCCGAGGTCCAGCCGTTCGCCGACCAGCTCGGCCCGACGGCCCGCAAGCTGATCCCCGTCTTCAACGCGCTCGAGCGCGCCAACGCCTCGACGCGGACGCTCGGCCGCGAGGCGACGCCGATCGTCCGCGACCAGATCCGCCCGTTCGTCCGCCAGTCGCGGCCGCTGGTGCGCGACCTGCGGCCCGCCGCCCAGGGGCTCAACCGCACGTTCCCCGACCTCGTCCGGACCGTGAAGGTGCTCAACACCTTCTTCAACCTGCTCGGCTACAACGACAAGGGCCGCGAGGGCCCGGCCGTCAAGGACCGCGACGAGGGCTACCTGTTCTGGCTCGCGTGGACGAGCCACCAGGCCACGAACCTCATCAACATCGACGACGCCAACGGCCCGATGCGCCCGATCTTCCTGACGGGCACCTGCACCACGCTGGTCAAGCTCGTGCAGGACCGGCCGGAGCTGGAGTTCGGGATGGCGCTGTCGCCGCTGCTGGCCAACCTCTGCAACAACCCGTCGACCTCGTCGATCAACCTGCCGCTGCAGCGGAAGATGACCCGGGCCGCCGAGAAGGCGCGCGACGATGGATAAGAACGCCACCACGCCGCTCCGCGTGATCGTCATCAGCGTCTTCGCGCTGTCCTGCTTCTCGCTGCTGCTGTTCCTGTGGATGTCCTTCGGCGGGCCGGTGCCCCTGAAGGCGGAGGGCTACACGGTCAAGGCCTCGTTCCCCGACGCGGTCCAGCTCGCCGAGCAGGCCGAGGTCCGCGTGGCGGGCGTGACGGTCGGCCGGGTGGTCAGCAAGGTGCGCGATCCCGACGGCAACCGCACCCTCGCGACGATCAAGCTCGACCCCGAGTACGCGCCGCTCAAGAGCGACGCGCGGGCGATGCTGCGCCAGAAGACGCTGCTGGGCGAGACCTACGTCGAGCTGACCACGGGGACCAAGGACGCGGCGTCGCTGCCCGAGGGCGCGCGCCTGGCCGACACGCGCGTCGAGCCGACGGTCGAGTTCGACGAGCTGCTGCGGATCTTCGACCCCGACACCCGCAAGGCGTTCCAGCTCTGGCAGAGCGAGCAGGCCAAGGCGTCGGCCGGCCGCGGCGCCGACATCAACGCGGCGTTCGGCTCGTTCCCGGAGTTCACCGGCTCGGCGTCGGACCTCTTGGAGGTGCTCGACCAGCGCAAGGTCGCCCTGAAGTCGCTGATCAAGGACACCGGGACGACGTTCGCGGCGATCTCGCGCGACGAGGGCCAGCTGCGCAACCTCATCACCTCGACGGGCACGGTGTTCCGGACCACGGCATCCCAGCGCGAGAAGCTCGCCGAGACCTTCCGGATCTTCCCGACGTTCCTCGACGAGTCCAAGGCGACGCTGGCGCGGCTGCAGACCTTCGCCCGCCAGACCGATCCGCTGCTGGTCGAGCTGCGCCCGGCGCTGGAGGACCTCCAGCCCACCCTGGTCGACGTCCGCCGCCTCTCCCCCTCGCTGCAGAGCTTCTTCGAGTCGCTGCCGCCGCTCATCCGGGCCGGCCGCACCGGCCTGCCGGCGCTCTCGCGCGTGCTGCGCGGGCTCTCCCCCGTGTTCGAGCAGACCTCGCCGTTCCTGGCCCAGCTGAACCCGATCTTCCAGCTGCTGGAGACCAACCAGTACAACATCTCGGACTTCATCTCGATCGGCGGCAGCGCCACGGCGTTGAAGCTCTCCCCGTCGAACGGCTCCACCGGCCACGCGCTCCCGCAGCTGATCGTCGGCGGCTCGCAGACGCTGGCGGCGCCGCGGCGCACCGCCGACAACCGCGGCTCGGCCTACCCGGTCCCCGGCTACCTCGCCGACCCGCGGATCGGCTCGGAGCTCATGTTCCCGAGCTGGGACTGCAACCACGTCGGCGGCGAGAAGCGCCACACGCCGGGCACCCAGGCCTGCTGGGTCGAGGCGCCGTGGAACTACAAGGGCCTGAGCAAGAAGTACCCGCGCAACGCGGAGAACGACTACTCCAAGAAGTGAGGGCCTAGCGCCGGACGGCGCGGTCCATCTCCCGTTTCATCTCGCGCTCCTTGATCGTCTGGCGCTTGTCGCCGACGTCCTTGCCGCGGGCGAGGGCGACCTCGACCTTGGCGCGCGCGCCCTTGAAGTAGAGGCGGGTGGGGACGAGCGTGAGGCCCTTCTCGCGCGTCTTGCCGGCCAGGCGCTCGAGCTCGTACTGGTGCAGGAGCAGCTTGCGGGGGCGCTCGGGCTCGTGGTTGTCGCGCGAGGCGGCGGCGTAGGGCGGGATGTGGACGTTGTGGAGCCACAGCTCGCCGTCGCGCAGCGACGCGTACCCGTCCTTGATCTGCGCCTTGCCGTCGCGCAGCGACTTGACCTCGGTCCCGGTCAGCACCATGCCGGCCTCGTACTTGTCGAGGAGGTGGTAGCGGAACGCCGCCTGCCGGTTCGTGGCGACGTCACCGGCGTCAGCCTTGCGCTTGGTGCCCTTCTTGGCCATGCCTACAACTCTACGGGTGACAAGTCGGCCCGGCCGCGCGGGGCGTCCACGTGCACGACCTGCACGACGACGGGGTCGCCGACGCGCAGGCGCTTGCCCGACTGCGCCCCGACCAGCATCGTCTCCTCCGCGTTGAGCTCCCACCAGTCGCCGCGCAGCCGGCGGACCGGCAGCAGCCCCTCATGGCCGTCGCCGAACGCGACGAAGGCGCCGGCGCCGATCACGCCGATGACCTCGCCTTCCCACTCGGCGTCGTGCCCGCGCTCGAACAGCTCGCGCTCGAGCAGGAACGAGCGCGCGACGTCGTCGGCGGCGCGCTCGATCGCCATCGCGTCGCGCTCGCGCGCCGAGCACCACTCGCCGGCGTCCCCCATGCCGGCGGCGGGCGGCGGGTCCTCGCCGGCGCCGATCGCCGCCAGCAGCGCGCGATGGCAGATCAGGTCGGGGTAGCGGCGGATCGGCGACGTGAAGTGGCAGTAGCGGGCCGAGCGCAGCCCGGCGTGGCCGACGTTCTCGGGCTGGTAGCGGGCCTGCTTGAGCGACCGCAGGACGAGCGACGTCAGGCCGGCGCGCCCGCGGCCGGTGCGGCGGACGTGCGCGTCGACCAGCCGCGACATCTCCCCCACGAGCTCGCCGGCCTGCTGCGGGGTCATGGCGTCGGGCACCGGCGGCGTGGCGACGCCGAGCGACGCGAGCTGTGCCGCGAGGCGCTCGACGCGCGGCGGGTCCGGCCGCTCGTGGACCCGGTAGAGGGCCGGCAGCTTGCGGGTCTCCAGCAGCGTGGCGACGGCCTCGTTGGCGGCGATCATCAGGTGCTCGATCAGGCGGTGCGACTCGGTCTGGACCGACTGCCCGAGCTCGGTGACGTGGCCCTCGCGCGAGAAGCGGAACTCCGGCTCGGCCGACTCCACGGCCAGCGCGCCGCGGGCGGCCCGCGCCGCCTCCAGTGCCGCCGCCACCTCGCGCGCCGCGGCCAGCGGCTCGGCCCACGGCGCCTCGGCGGGCTCCTCGCCGGCGAACACGCGGTCGACGCGCGGGTAGTCGAGCCGGGCGTCGGAGCGGATGGTCGAGCGGTGGAAGGCGGTCCGTACGACGTCGGCGCCCTCGAAGTCGAGCTCGACCGTCACGGCCAGGCGGTCCTGGTGAGGCACCAGCGAGCAGGCGACGTTGGACAGCGCCTCGGGCAGCATCGGCTCGACCTTGCCGGGGACGTACACGCTGGTGGCGCGCCGCCGCGCCTCGCGGTCGACGAGCGACCCGGGGCGCACATGCGCGGCGACGTCGGCGATGTGGACCCAGACGCGGATGCGGCGACCGCCGGCGAGCCGCTCGGCCGAGATGGCGTCGTCGAAGTCCTTGGCGGTCGGCGGGTCGATCGTGAAGGTGGTGAGCGAGCGGAGGTCCTCGCGCGCGGCGTCTCCCACCGGGGGGTGCTCGGCGGCCTCGCGCGCGCTGCGCTCGACCGCCGGATCGAAGCGCCGCCGCAGCCCGCGGTCGAGCATCAGCGCCTCCAGCACGTCGCGCGCGACGTCCGGGCGCCCCAGGCGGCGCGCGATGCGGCCCTGGCCGCCGCGCCCGCTCGTCGGCACCACGAGGACCAGGTCGCCCGGCCGGGCCTCCGCGGCCCGCCCCCGGCCCTTCGCGGGGGCGACGCTGATCGAGCCGCCGCGCGCGAAGAACGGCGTGGCGCTGAGGAAGCGCCCGCGGCGCTCGAGCACGGCGACGACGGGCTGCGCGGACGGGGCGGGGCGGCCGCGGTGCCGGGTCACCCGCGGCGCGAGCCCGGCAGCCGGTCGGCGATCCGGCCGAGCGGCTCGACCGCGCCGCGCAGCGAGGCGACGTTGTCGTCGAGGCGGTTCAGCGAGGTCAGCAAGCGGTCGAGCGTCGCCGCCAGCGCGTTCAGGCCCTCGTCGAGCTTGGCCATCGTCTCCGGCAGCGTGGCCAGATGGCGCTGGACGTCGACGAGCGTCGGCATCGCGCGCTCGATCTCCTCCATGCTGCGCTGCATGTCCGGGAGGATGCTCGTGGCGCGGGCGACCTCGGGCAGCGCCGGCAGAGCGCTGGTGTCCCGCGCGACGTCGACGATGGCGGCGCGCACGTCGGTCAGGACGGCGGTGTGCTCCTCCACCGCCTTCAGGCGCGCGTCGAGCGACGGCAGAACCCGCAGCGCGCCGAGGACGTGGGCCGGCAGCGAGCCGATGAGCGGCAAATCCATGCGGCGCGGACGCTACCGGTCAGCCGCCGAGGACGTCCAGCGCGCGGTCCAGACCCTCGTCGCGCGGCGTCTTGGGGTCGTCCTTGGCCTGCACGTCGGGCGTGATGCCCGCGCCGCGCTTGACGCCGCCGCCGCCGAGGTTGCGCCCGCTGGGCAGGAAGTACTCGCCGACGGTGATGTCGAGCGCCCCGCCGTTGGAGAGCCGCTTGACCTCCTGGAAGACGCCCTTGCCGTAGGTCGCCGTCCCGACGACCTTGGCCCGCTTGCGGTCCTGCAGCGCGCCCGTGACGATCTCCGACGCCGACGCCGAGTTGCGGTTGACGAGGACGACGACCGGCACCTCGGTGTCGATCGCGCTGCCGGTCGCCTTGTAGACCTTGCGGTCGCGGTGGCGGCCGTCGGTCGAGACGATGGGACCCTCGGGGATGAAGATCGAGGAGATCAGGACGGCCTCGTCGAGCAGTCCGCCGCCGTTGTCGCGCAGGTCGAGCACGACGCCGTCGGCGCCGCGCTTGAGCAGGCGGCGGACGGCGCCGCCGACCTCGGCGTGCGCGCCCGACGTGAACGAGGCGAGCCGGACGTGCGCGTAGCTGCGCCCGCCCGCGCGGACGAGCTTCGAGCGGACCACCGGCAGGGCGACCTCGTCGCGCTCGACGCGCTCGGTCCGCCGGCGCTCGCCCGCCCCGAAGGTCAGGCGCACAGCGGTCCCGACGGGGCCGCGGATCGCGGCGGTCACCTCGTCGGTGCTCTGCCCGCGGGTCGTCCGGCCGTCGACCTCCGTGATGAGGTCGCCCTTCTTGATGCCCGCGCGCTGGGCCGGCGAGTTGTCGTAGACCGTCAGGACCTTCAGGCCCTTGGCGATCTTCTTCTCGTCGCGGACGCTGACGCCGATCCCCACGAACTGGCCGCTGGTGGAGCGCTCGAACTGCCGGTAGTCGCGCGGCGAGAAGTAGTTGGAGAAGCGGTCGCTCAGCGACTCGACGGCGCCGTCGAGGCTCTGGTTGAGCAGGTCGCGGCGGTCGACCGGGCGGTAGTAGTCGTCGGCGATGGCGTCGAGCGCCTCGTCGTAGAGCCGGCCCTCGGAGTCGGCCACGAGCGTGTCGCGCGCGGCGCCCGGCAGGAGATCGGGATGGCCGCCGAGGTAGATGCCGCCGACCAGCGCCAGCGGGCAGAGGACGGCGAGGACCGGGGCGAGCAGGCGGCGGCGCTTCATGGCAGGGGGACCATGTATAGCCACCCGCGCTTTGCGCCGGCTAAGCGCGCGGCGCCGCGGCGCGCGCCGGCATCTCGAACCACACGCGCGACCCGTCGCCGGAGTCGGCGCTCCAGCGCTCGGCCAGGCGATCGACGAAGTGCAGCCCCCAGCCCGAGCCCTGCGGATCGCCGGCCTGCCGGCCGCGGTAGGCGAAGCCCGGGCCCCCGTCGCGGACCTCGACGCGGACCGTGTCCCCGCGCAGCTCCACGTCGAGCTCGATCTCGGCGTCGCCGTCGACGTGCTCGACCGCGTTGGTCACCAGCTCGGACACCAGCAGCCGCAGCGTCCCCAGCGTCTCCTCGTCCACGCTGTCGCCCAGGCGCTCGACGATCCGCCGTGCGGCCGCGGGCGACTGGGGTGCGCGTGTGAGCTGTTCCGAGTAGAACATGGGCTTGTGAGCGATCTCTACCCGCCGGGCGTACCGGCTGAAATATGACCGCGTTCACCGTCGAGCGTAACCCTAACGGCGACGCCATGCGCGTCGTGGTCTCCGGCGAGCTGGACATGGCCACGGGGCCGCGCCTGGAGGAGGAGCTCCGGCGCGCCCAGGCCGGCGGGCACCGCGAGGTGGTGCTCGACCTCACGGGCGTCACGTTCTTCGACTCCACGGGGCTGCAGGTGGTGCTCGACGCCGAGGTGCGGGCGCGCGAGGGCGGGCAAGAGCTCCTCATCGTCGTCGCGGCGGACGGCGAGCCGCTGCGCGTGCTTCGCCTGGCGGAGGTGACCGACCGCCTGCGCATCTCGGAGACCGGCGGTTGAACGCGCTCGTCGTCGACGCCGGCGGGGACCGGCGCGCGGCGCTGGAAGCCGAGCTGGCGCGCCAGGGCTACGCGGTCGCCCCGGCGACGACCGCGGTGGAGGCGCTGGAGGCGGTGGCGCGGGCGGAGCCGGTGCTGGTCCTGGTGGCGCGCCGTCTCGGCGCCGAGGACGGCCTGGCGCTCTGCCGCTCGCTCGACGGCGCACCGGGCGCGGAGAACCGCGTCGTCGTCCTGGTCGGCGAGCCCGCCGATCTCTCCGTGCTCGACGCGCTCGACGCCGGCGCGGCCGACGTCTGGGCGCTCGCGCCCGGCGAGCCGGCCGCGCGGCTGCGCGAGGCGATCGCCGAGCACTACGCGCGACTGCAAGCCGAGCACCTCCGGCTCGGCGGCGAGTTCGCGCTCCTGCGCCAGGCGCTCGACCGCACCGGCACCGGCTTCGTCATGACCGACCCGCGGCTCGACGACGACCCGATCGTGTACGCCAACCAGGCGTTCTACGAGCAGACCGGATACGCGCCCGCCGACGTGCTCGGCCGCAACTGCCGGATGCTGCAGGGCCCGCTGACCGACCCCGCGGACGTCGCCCGGATCCGCGCCGCGCTGGCCCGGGACCGCCCGGTCACCGTCGAGCTGGTCAACTACCGCAAGGACGGCACGACCTTCGCCAACGAGGTCCACATCTCCCCGGTGCACGACGAGCGCGGGCAGGTGGTGCGCCGGGTCAGCGTGCAGGTGGACGTGACGGCGTTCCGCGAACGCGAGCGGCTGTTCGCGACCGAGCAGACGGCGCGCGCCGCCGCCGAGGCCTCCGGGCGCCGCTCCGCCTTTCTGGCCGACGCGAGCCCGCGCCTCGACGCCTCGCTCGACCTGCGCGAGACGCTCGACAGCCTCACCCGCCTGTCGGTGCCCTACCTCGGCGAGGTCTGCATCGTCGACGAGGTCGACCGGGGCGAGGTCCACCGCCTCGCCGCGGCCGCCGCCGACGAGCGCGTCGAGGCGCTGGTCCGGGCGCTGCCCGCGCGCTACCCGACCGAGCCCGGCGACCGCGACCCGCTGGCGCGCGTGATCCGCAGCGGCCGCGCGGAGATCCTCGGGCGCGACGACCCGCCGGCCCTCGGCCCCGCGGCAGGCTCCGGCGGCGGCGGCGGCCTGGCCACGGGCGCGCCGCAGGCGGCGATGATCGTGCCGCTGCGGGCGCGCGGGCGCATCATCGGCGCCCTGGCCTTCCTCTCGCTGGCCGCGGAGCGCCAATACACCGACGAGGACCTCGCGCTGGCCGAGGAGCTCGCCCGGCGAGCGGCGCTCGCCCTCGACAACGCCCGGCTCTACGAGCGCCAGAGCGAGATCGCGTCCGCGCTCCAGGCGGGCCTGGTCCCGGGGCGGCTGCCCGAGGTCGAGGGCGTCGAGCTGGCCGCCCGCTTCCGCCCGGCGGGCGACGGCAGCGTGATCGGCGGGGACTTCTACGACGTCATCGAGCGCGAGGGCGGCTTCGACGTCGTCGTCGGCGACGTCACCGGCAAGGGCGCGCGCGCCGCGGCGCTCACCGGCCTGGCGCGCCACACGATCCGCACCGCGGCCCGCTACGAGGCCCGCCCGAGCGGCGTGCTGGCGGTCGCCAACGACGCGCTGGTGGCCGAGCGGGCCAGCTCCGGGCGCTACTGCACGGTCGCCTACGCGCGGGTGCAGGTGCGGCCCGAGGGCGGGCTGCACGTCGCGGTGTCGGTCGGCGGCCACCCGCTCCCGATCGCGCTGCGCGCCGACGGCCGCGCCGAGCTGATCGGCCGCCCCGGCTCGATCCTCGGCTGGGTGGACGACCCGACGCTGCACGACGTCGACGCCGTCCTCGCGCCCGGCGAGGCGCTCGTCCTCTACACCGACGGCGTCTCGGAGGCGCGGACGCCCGACGGGATGCTCGGCGACGAGCGCCTCGCCGCGGTGCTGGAGTCCGCGGCGGGGATGCCGGCGGGAGCGATCGCCTCGCGGCTGGAGCGCGCCGCCCTGCAGGGCGGCAACGCCCACGACGACGTCGCGCTGGTCGTGCTGCGCGGGACGGTGGCCGGCAGCGTGGCCGCGGCGGCGTAGCGCCGCCGCCGCGAAACTGCGGCATTGACAGGGAGTAGCTGGCTGGCGGCGGTGGTCAACGTGGCACGCCGGTCGCCCGCACAGGGAGCCATCCACGTTGACCACCCCAGCGGTGGTCAACGTGGATGACCCGTGGCGGTAGGCGCGATCCATCCACGTTGACCACCGCCACAACGTGGAGAAACCGCCCGCGCGGAACGGGGCCGTGAAGCCCGCGCGACATCCACGGTCGCCCCCCTCACCGTGACTCTCGCAAGCCGTTTCACCATCCCGCGACCCAACGCAGACGCGCGAAGAGAACCCTCCCCTGATCAATGCCCGAAGTCCCGCTGGAACAGGGCGGGACCGAAGGGGCGGGACCGAAGGGGCGGGCCAGGCGGTGTAGGGGCCGCCCCCCGGTCAGACACGCAGGAACCGGCGCAGCGACAGCCCGGAGCCGGCGGCGGACACCGCGACCGACGCGGCGAGCAGCACGACGACCAGCAGGCCGTAGTTCATGGTGTCGGGCGCGGCGATCAGCGCGAAGTCGCTGGCCAGGGGGTCGACGAGCGCGACCTTCATCACGGTGAGCACGAGCACGGCGATGACGCCGCCGATCGCGCCCACCAGGATGCCCTCGATGACGAACGGCCAGCGGATGAACCAGTCCGTCGCGCCTACGAGCTTCATGACCTCGACGTCGCGGCGCCGCGCGTAGAGCGACAGACGGATCGTGTTGGCGATCAGCAGCAGCGAGGCGATGACCAGCAGCACGGCGAGGCCGGCGATCGTCAGCTTCACCACGCGCGTGGCGGAGAGGATCTTGTTCGTGTCCTCCTCGCGGTTGCGCACCTCGTCGATAGCCGGATCGGCGACCGTGCGCTCGCCGCTCGGCGAGACGGGCGCCAGCGCGCTGCGCACGCGGCCGATGTCGTCCGGGTTGGCCGGCGTGACGCGGAACGTGTCGGGCAGCGGGTTGGAGCCGAGCAGGTCGTAGGCCTCCGGGTTGCGCTTGCGCTCCTCCTGGTATGCCTTCGTCTTGGAGACGAACTCGACGCGCCCGACGCGCGGCGTGGCCTCGATGAGCCGGTGGACGCGCTCGATGTCGGCCTTGGTCGCGTTCGTCTTCAGGTAGACGTCGGCGATGACCTTGCCGCGGACCTCGTTGGCAGCGCCGGTCGTGGCCTGGACCACGGGGATGAAGACGCCGAGCACCAGCACCGTGACGACGACGGTGGCCATCGCGGCGAACGACGGCGCGGCGTTGCGCGAGAGCGCCCGCAGCGCCTCGCGGAGGAAGAAGCCGACCTTCACCAGAGCGAGGGGTCGGAGGGCGGGTCGTTGCGCAGGCGCGCCGCGAACTCGCGCGTGGACTCGTCGAGCCGGTAGCGGCCCGTCAGCTGGTCGCGGATGACGCGGCCCTGGTGGAGCTCCAGGACCCGGCGGCGCATCTTGTCGACCATCACGTGGTCGTGGGTCGCGACGAGCACCGTCGTCCCCGTGCGGTTGATCCGGTAGAGCAGCTGCATGATCCCGATCGACGTCTCGGGATCGAGGTTGCCGGTCGGCTCGTCGGCCAGCAGCAGCGGCGGGTGGTTGACGAACGCGCGCGCCACCGAGACGCGCTGCTGCTCGCCACCGGAGAGCTGGTCGGGGTAGTTGTGCAGCTTCGTGGAGAGGCCGGTGAGCCGCAGGATGTCGGGGACCTTGGCGCGGATCTCGCGGCGCGTCCCGCCCGTGACCTGCAGCGCGTAGGCGACGTTGTCGTGCACCGTGCGGTTCGGCAGCAGCTTGAAGTCCTGGTGGACCACGCCGATGTTGCGCCGGTAGAACGGCACGCGCGAGCGGCGGATGTCGGCGAGGTCGCGCCCCGCGACGGCGATCGCCCCCGAGGAGAGCTCGAGCTCCTTGGTCAGCAGCTTCATGATCGTCGACTTGCCGGACCCGGTCGAGCCGACGAGGAAGACGAACTCGCCGGGCTGGATGGCGAAGCTCGCGCGGTCGAGGCCGACGTGGCCGCCGTCGTAGACCTTCGTGACGTCGCGGAAGTCGACGATCGCGCCCGGCGTCGGGGGCGCCGCGGGCGCCTGGCCCGGGCGGGGAGCCGGACTGGCGGGCCCGTGCGAGCGGTCCCGGCGGCGGCGGAGGTGGCGTTCGGTGGCGGCCATCGGCGCGGCACGTTAGCGGCGGGTCGGCCGATCCCCGGCAGGAACGCCTGCATGCAAGCGCTTTTGCAACGAAGCTGCGCGCCGGCGCGGGCGCTCCTTCACAATTGCGCCCCTCGCCATGCCGTTCCGCCCCCTCCTCGCCGCCGCGGCCGCGCTCACCCTCGCCGCGGCCGCCGCGCCCGCGCACGCCACCGACACCGTCGGCCGCACGACCGCCGAGCAGCGCATCGCCGGCGCGCAGCGCGCGCCCGGCGCGTTCTCCTTCCTGCGGCCCGCGCCGGGCCAGGGCTACGCGGTGCGCCAGGACGGCGTCGGCACGGCACGCGACGGCCGCGAGCAGCGGCGTCGCTCGCTGCTGTACTTCGCCCAGCTCTCCGACTTCCAGCTCGCCGACGAGGAGTCCCCCGCGCGCGTGGAGGCCACCGACCCGCTCGAGCTGATCTTCACGGCGGCGTGGCGGCCGCAGGAGGCGATCATGCCGTGGGTCGTCGACGCCTCGGTCCGCCAGGTCAACGCGTTCGCGCAGCGCAGCCCGGTGCGCCAGGGCGACGGGTCGGGCGCGGGCATGGCGCTGGCGCTGACCACCGGCGACAACGCCGACAACAACCAGCGCAACGAGGCCGAGTGGGTCGCGCGGCTGCTCGAGGGCGGCCGGCTCGACCCCAACTCCGGCTCCAGCGACCCGGCCGACTACGCCGCCTGCCCGCCGGGGACGCCGGGTCCGGAGGAGGCGGCCCGCTACACCGGCGTCCAGGACTACGACGACTACGCGGAGTCCGCCCAGTTCTACGACCCCGACCAGCCCGCCGGCCCGTACGCGAGCTGGCCGGCCTACCCGGGGCTGATGGACCGCGCCCAGCGGCCGTTCGACGCGACCGGGCTGAAGGTCCCGTCCTACATCGTGCTCGGCAACCACGACTCGCTCGTGCAGGGCAACGAGGACGCCACCGCGGCGATCGAGGCCGTGGCGGGCGGCTGCGCGAAGAGCATCACGCCGAGCCAGCGCGCCGCGGATCCACTGGCCGGCCTGACTGCCAGCACGCTGACCAGCGATCCGTCGAAGGCGTTCCTGGTCCCGCCCGACCGGCGCCGCCGCTTCCTGACCAAGGCCGAGTACCGGCGGATCTTCGCGAGCGGCGCCCAGAAGGACGCCCACGGCTTCGCGTTCGTCGACCCCGAGCAGGCCCGCGCGTCCAACGGCGCCGCCAGCTACTACTCGTGGACGCCGCGGCCGGGCCTGCGGCTCGTCGCGCTCGACACCGTCTCCGAGGGCGGGCAAGCGGGCCCGTCGGCCGACGGCAACCTCGACGACCCGCAGTTCCGCTGGCTCACCGCGCTGCTCGACCGCGCCGAGCAGGCCGACGAGCTGGTGATCCTGCTCTCGCATCACGGCCCGACGTCGCTGACCTCCACCGTGCCCGACGAGCTGGCGCAGGCGTGCTCGACCTCCGACCCCGAGGCCCACGACCCGAACCCGGGCTGCGACCGCGACCCGCGCGACTCGCGGCCGATCCACCTCGGCGACGACATGCTCGACCTCGCCCTCGAGCACCCGCACGTGATCGGCTGGGTCGCGGGCCACTCGCACATCAACGACGTCGAGTCCCACGCCCGCAAGGCGGGCGGCGGCTTCTGGGTCATCCGCACGTCGGCCGAGGCCGACTGGCCGCATCAGGACCGCCTCATCGAGGTCATGGACAACCAGGACGGGACGCTCTCGCTGTTCGGCACGCTGATCGACGGCGCCGGGCCGGTCGAGGCGCCGCCGGCCGGCACGCCCGCCGCGGGGCTCGACGCGAACCAGCTCGCCTCGGTGGCGCGCACGCTCGGCTACAACGACACGCAGGCCGGCGGCGGGACGGGCGAGGGCACGGACCTCGACCACAACGTCGAGCTGCTGGTGCAAGACCCGCGGCGCACCGCCCCGAACATCGCGCCGGGCCGCAAGAAGCCGAAGCTGAAGGTCGCCGTCCGGCCCCGAAGGGTCCGCGCCATGCGGCGCACGCGCTTCCGCTTCCGCGTCACGCTCGACGGCCGGCCGGTCCGCGGCGCGCGGATCACGCTCGGCCGCGGGCGCGCCCGCACGGGCCGGCGCGGGCGCGCGGCCATCCGGCTGCGGATCGTGCACCGGGGGCCTGCGCGGGTCCGCGCCGGCAAGACCGGGTATCGCCGGGCCGTCGCGCGGATCCGGGTCCTGCCGCGTCGGTAGCCTCGTGGGCATGCCCACGATCGACTCCTCGACGCTCGAGAACGGCCTCCCCCTCTACCGGATCGGCGTGGACGGCACCCGGGCCGTGACCGTCCTCGTCGCCTTCGACGCCGGCGCCCGCACCGAGCGCCCGGACGAGAACGGCATGGCCCACTTCCTCGAGCACCTGGTGTTCAAGGGCGGGGAGGTCTACGACGACTACCGCAAGGTCAACGAGACCGCCGAGGCGATGGGCGCGATGCTCAACGCCTACACGTCGCACGACCTCGTGGCCTTCCACATCACCTGCCGCGCGGAGGTGGCGGGCGAGGCGATCGACCTGCTGACGGACTTCGTGGGCCGCCCGCGGATCGACGCCGAGGAGCTCGACCGCGAGCGCGGCGTGGTCATCCAGGAGATCGCGCGCGCCAACGACCAGCCGAACGTGGTCGCCGAGCACCTGATCGACCGCGCCGCCTTCGGCGACCACCCGCTCGGGCGCCCGGTGCTCGGCCCGGAGGACCACCTGCGGACGTTCTCGCGCGAGGCGATCGTCGCCTTCCGCGAGCGCCAGTGGGCCGGCGCGCGCGGCGGCGCGTTCATCGCCGGCAACCTGAGCGGCCTGCCCGCCGACGCGCGCCTGGAGGAGCTGTTCGGGCGGTTCCCCGCCATCGAGCCGAACGGGACTTTCGAGCCCGCGCCGCCCTTCTCCCCCACCACGCTGGTCGAGGGCCGCGAGTCCAACCAGTCGCACCTGCGGATGTCCTACCGCCCGTCGATCGACCCGGCCGACCGGCGCCAGCGCGCCGCCCTGGGCGTCTACTCGACGCTGCTGGGCGGCTCGATGGGCTCGCGCCTGTTCGACGAGATCCGCGAGCAGCGCGGGCTCGCCTACTCCGTCTACGCGCTCGACCACTCCTTCGCCGACGTCCCGATCCTGCAGCTCTCCGCCGGGCTGGAGTCGGGCAAGTGCGTCGAGGCGTACGGGCGGATGCGCGAGATCGTCGACGAGCTGCGAACGGACGGCCCGCGCCCCGACGAGGTCGAGCGCGCCCGCTCCTACGCGGCCGGGCGCCGCGTGCTGGCCTTCGAGAACACCAACGCGGTGGCCCGCTACGGCGCCGCGCAGCGGATCGTCTACGGCGAGGACATCGACCCCGACGCGGCGATCGCCGTGCTCGACGCCGTCACCTTCGACGACGTCGCCGCGGTCGCCGCCGGGATCTCCGACGAGCTGTCGGTGGCGGTCGTCGGGCCGCACGAGCAGGGCGAGTTCGGCTAGCGGGAACCGTGCGGTGCGGCGCGCGCTTGCGCGCCGCCGGTCGGGGCGCGATGATGGGCAGGTCCGTGACCGGCCCGGAGCTCAACCGCCGCGAGCTCGATCGTTACGTGCAGCGCGTCGACGACCGCTGGAAGATCGCCCGAGCGCTGCTCGGCGGCGCGCGCGTCGACGACTTCAAGGGCGCCGGCGAGCAGCGCGAGCGCGGCGCCGAGTGGGTCGTCGTGCTCGTCTCCGAGCACTTCGACGGCGTCCCCTGGCTCGAGCGCGTGCACACGGCCGGCTCGCTGTGGGACGCGCTGGAGATGGGCGCCCACGCCGACGTCCACTGCTACACGCCCGCCGAGTTCGACCGCAAGCGCGAGCAGCTGGCGACGGTCCGCGCGGTGGTGGACCGCGGCATCGAGCTCACGCCCGAACCGGCGTAGAGCACCCTGACAACTTCCGGGTCCGATGGCCGTTTAGTGGTTCCATGCGCCGTCACGCCGCTCCCCTCCTCGCCGCCGTCCTCCTGATCGCCGCGCCGGCCGCCGCGGGGGCCAAGGACCGCGACCGCAACCACGACAAGATCCCCGACAAGTGGGAGAAGGCGCACGGCGTGTCGCTGTCCAAGCCGGGCGTCGCGCAGAAGGACACCGACAAGGACTCGCTGACCACGTGGGCGGAGTGGCGCAGCGGCACGGATCCCCGCAAGAAGGACTCCAACAAGAACGGCCGCCCCGACGGCGCCGAGGACGGCGACCGCGACGGGCTGGCCAACGCCTTCGAGATCGACGCCAAGACCGACCCGGGCGCGCGCGACTCAGACCACGACAAGGTCCGCGACGGCAAGGAGGACCCCGACCACGACCACCTCGGCGACGCCGACGAGCAGCGGTTCGGCTACCTCCCGCTCACCCGCGACTCCGACGGCGACGGCGTCGCCGACGACGCCGAGAACCCCGGCGTGCTCACCGCCGTGGCGGGCAAGAAGCTGACGATCACGCTGGCCGGCGGCGGCAAGCTCAAGGCGAAGATGACCAACGACGCCCAGGTGAGCTGCGACACCGCGCTCGCCCCCGTCGGCGCCGGGATCGTGGAGACCGACGAGAGCGACCCCGCCGACGAGAACACGGGCGCCGACGGCGGCGGCGGCGGCGAGCCCGGGAGCGGCGAGCCGCCGGCGACCGACCCCGGCAGCGAGGACCCGCCGGCCGACGAGGAGGACGAGGACGACCCCTACGCGTCGGCCGCCCAGGAGGAGCCGCCGCCCGACGATCCGCCGGCCGAGGACCCGCCCGCCGAGGAGCCGCCCGCCGACGACGGCAGCGGCGACACCGGCGAGGAGGAGGGCGACGGCGAGAGCGGCGGCGGGCCGGGCGCCTGCGCCCCGAGCATCAAGCCGGGCGCGCTCGTCCGCGCCGCCACGGTGCAGCGGGCCGGCAAGGGCCTCGCCTACGTGACCTTCGACCTGCTGGCGCCCGCCGGAGCGGGCGCCACGCCCTAGCCGATCGCCACCATCCGCTCGATCGGCCGCCGCGCGCGCGCGGCGATCGCCTCGGGCACCTTGACGACCGGGCCGCCGTCGCGCAGCGCGTCGCGCAGCTTGGCCAGCGTGATCATCTTCATGTAGCGGCAGCTCGCCGCCTCGTTGGCGGCCACGAAGTCGACGTCGGGCGCGGCCATCCGCAGCGGGTGCAGCATGCCGGTCTCCGTGGCGACGATCGCCGTCCCGCCGCCGCCGGCGCGCGACTGCGCGTAGGTGAGCATCCCGCCCGTCGAGAGCATGTGGACGCCCTCGGCGTCGACGTCCCCGGCCGCCACGTACTCCATGACCGACGTCGAGCAGCCGCACTCCGGATGGATCAGGAAGTCGGCCCCGGGGTGCGCCGTGCGCATGTCGCCGATGTCGCGCGGGCGGATCCCGGCGTGCACGTGGCACTCGCCGTCCCACACGCGCATCTTCCGGCCCGTGGCCTTCTCGACGTAGGCGCCCAGGAACATGTCGGGGCCGAAGAGGATCTCCGCGTCGTCGCCGTGCTCGCGGTAGATCGACTCGACGACGGCGACCGCGTTGGACGAGGTCACGCAGTAGTCGGTCTCGGCCTTGACCTCGGCGCTGGTGTTGACGTACATGACCACGATCGCGCCCGGGTGCTGCGCCTTCCAGGCGCGCAGCTGGGTCGCCGTGATCGAGTCGGCGAGCGAGCAGCCGGCGTCGGCGTCGGGCAGGATCACCGTCTTCTCGGGGCACAGGATCGACGCGGTCTCGGCCATGAAGTGCACGCCGCAGAACGCGATCACGCTCTCGGAGGCGCGCGCCGCCTGCTGCGAGAGCTGCAGCGAGTCGCCGACGAGGTCGGCCACGTCCTGGACCTCGGGCACCTGGTAGTTGTGCGCGAGGATCACCGCGTCGCGCTCGCGGGCCAGCGCGCGGACCTCGTCCTGGAGGGCGGGGACGGATTCGAGGGAGAGCAGGGTCATGGGGAGGCCTCGAGAGTCAGGGAGAGATCGAGGGCCGGCGCCGAGTGGGTCAGCGACCCGACCGAGACGTAGTCTAGCCCCTCAATGGTCGCATAGACCAAAATGGTGTCCAGCGTCAGTCCCCCGGACGCCTCGGTCTCCGCGCGGCCGCCGACGCGGGCCACCGCTTCCCGGATCTCGTCCGGGCTCATGTTGTCGAGCAGCAGGCGGTCGGCGCCCGCCGCCAGCGCCGCGTCGATCTCCGCCGTGTCGCGCACCTCGACCTCGACCGGAAGCGTGGGGTGCGCCGCGCGCGCCCGCTCGACGGCGCGGGCGATCCCGCCCGCCAGCGCGGCGTGGTTCTCCTTGATCAGGTAGGCGTCGTAGAGGCCGGCGCGGTGGTTGGTCCCGCCGCCCGCCGCCACCGCCGCCTTCTCCAGCCGCCGCAGGCCCGGCGTGGTCTTGCGCGTGTCGAGGATCCGCGCCCCGCCGCCGGCCTCGCGGACCATCCGCACCGCGCGCGCCGTCAGCGTCGCCACCCCGGAGAGCCGCTGCAGGAAGTTCAGCGCGGTGCGCTCGGCGGTCAGCAGCGCGCGCGCCGAGCCCTCGACCGCCAGCACCGGCGCGGGCGGCTCGCGCCACTCGCCCTCGGCCGTCAGTCGCTCGATCCGCGCGCCCGGGTCCAGCCGCCGGAACACCGCCTCGGCGACGTCGAGGCCGAAGACGACACCCGGGGCCTTCTGCGTGATCAGCGCCCGCCCGCGCGCGTCCGCCGCCACCGTGGCCAGCGTCGTCACGTCGCCGGCGCCGACGTCCTCTTCGAGCGCCCGGTCGACGAGGGCGTACAGCTCGGCGCTGTCCATGCGCGTCAGGCAGACTCGGACTTCAGGACCGTGATGGTGCGGAACGCCGGGTCGCTGGCGCCGTGGAGGCGCGCGCCCTGGGCGGTGAGCTCGCGCAGGTAGTGCACGAGCTCGGTGGTGATCCGCTCGCCCGGCAGCAGCGCGGGGATGCCGGGCGGGTAGCCGGCGATCGTCTCGGCGGAGATGCGGCCGTGCGCGTCGTCGACGGCGATGACCTCGGACGCGCCGAGGAAGGCGTCGCGCGGCGTCGCCGCCACCTCGTTGCGCAGTGCGGCCTGTGTCCGCGTCAGCGCCGCCTGCTCGCCGGGGCGGGCGATCCGGGCGATCGTGGCGGCGAGGTCGTGCGTGAAGCGATCGAGGTCGCCGGCGGGCTGGTCGAGCCCGAGCACGAGGAGCAGCATGGCCTGGGTCGCGAGCTCGACCTGCACGTCGAAGCTGGCCCGCAGCGCCGCGGAGACCTCGTAGCCGGTGCATCCGGTGCCGCGGACGTCGATGGCGATCTTCAGGGGGTCCCAGCCCGCGACGCCCGGCGTGCCCACCAGGTCCTCCCCCACGACCGCGCAGCCCTCGATGGCGTCGATCGCCTCGCGCGCCCGCGCCGCGGCGGCCAGCGTCCCCTTCAGCAGCGCCTCGCCGTGGATGGCGAGCTGGCGGCGGGCGGCGTCGAGCGAGGCCATCAGCAGCGAGGAGGGCGAGGTCGTGCGCATGAGCCGGATCACCCGCGCGACGGCGGCCGGATCGATGCGGCCGCTCGGCCCGACGTGGAGCATCGCCGACTGCGTGAGCGAGCCGACGATCTTGTGCGTCGACGTGAGGACCGCGTCGGCCCCGAGCTGGAGCGCGCTCGGGGGGACGCCCGGGTGGAAGCCGAGGTGCGGCCCCCACGACTGGTCGACGACGAGCGCGGCGCCGGCCGCGTGCGCCGCCTCGGCGAGCCCGGCCACGTCGGCGGACAGGCCGTAGTAGGTCGGCGAGACGACGAACGCGGTCCGGGCCTCGGGCGCCTCGGCGAACGCCGCGGCCAGCGCCTCGGCCGTGACGCCGTGGGCCATCCCCAGCTCCTCGTCGTAGGTCGGCGCCACGTAGTGCGGCACGCCGCCGGAGAGGACCATGCCGTCGATGACCGACGCGTGCGAGTTGCGCTGGACGACGGCACGGGCGCCGAGCGGCGCCAGCGCGAGGCACAGCGCGTGGTTGCCCTGGGTCGCCCCGTTGGTCAGGAACCACGTGCGCGCGGCGCCGTAGGCGTCGGCGGCGAGCTGCTCGGCGCGCTCGTACGGCGTCGGCGACGGGCCGAGGTCGACGCCCTCGATGTCCTGCGGGATGTCGAGCGCGAGCGCGTCGTCGCCGATCGCGTGGCGCAGCCCGGGGTCGGCGCCGGCGCCCGCCTTGTGGCCGGGGACGTGGAAGCGCGTCGAGCCGCGGAACCCGTACGCGACGAGCGCGTCGAGGTAGGGCGCGGTCGGCTGGTCCGACGGCGGCGCGGCGGTGTCGCGCGGCCGCGCGGTCGCGTAGGGGTCGTGGTCGCCGGCGAGGGCCACGGGCTAGGCCGCCGTCTTGAGCAGGTAGGGCCGCACGAACGGGTCCAGGTCGCCGTCGAGCACGCGGGTGGCGTCCCCCACCTCGGCGTTCGTCCGGTGGTCCTTGACCATCGTGTACGGGTGCAGGACGTAGGAGCGGATCTGGGAGCCGAAGTTGACGTCCTGGGCCTCGCCGCGCTCGCGCGCGATCTCCTCGCGGCGCCGGCGCTCCTCCAGCTCGACGAGCTTCGACTCGAGCATCTTCATCGCGGTGGCGCGGTTCGAGGACTGCGAGCGCTCGTTCTGGCACTGCACGACGATCCCCGTCGGCTTGTGGGTGATGCGGACCGCCGAATCGGTCTTGTTGACGTGCTGGCCGCCGGCGCCGGAGGCGCGGTAGGTGTCGACCTGGAGGTCGTCGTCGTCGATCTTGACGTCGCCGGTGCCCTCGACCACCGGGGAGACCTCGACGCCGGCGAACGACGTCTGGCGCCGGTTCGCGGAGTCGAACGGCGAGAGGCGGACCAGCCGGTGCACGCCCTTCTCGGCCGAGTAGAGCCCGTAGGCGTTCTCGCCCTTGACCTCGAAGGTGGCCGACTTGATCCCCGCCTCCTCGCCCGCGGAGGCCTCGAGCAGGTCGACCGCGAAGCCCCGGCGCTCGGCCCAGCGCATCTCCATCCGCAGGACCATCTCGGCCCAGTCCTGGGCGTCGGTGCCGCCCGCACCGGCGTTGACGGTGACGAGCGCGTCGCCGGCGTCGTAGGGGCCGGAGAACAGGCGCTCCTCCTCCAGCGCCTCCAGGCGGCGCTCGACCGACGCGAAGGCGTCCTCCACCTCACCGGCCAGCGAGTCGTCCTCCTCGGCGAGCTCGACGAGCCCTTCGAGGTCCTCGACGTCGGAGGCCAGCGCCTCGTAGTGCTCGACCTTGCGGCTGGCGCGGGCGTGCTCGGAGCTGGTGCGCGAAGCCGCCTCGGGGTCGTCCCAGAACCCGGGCCGCCCCATCGCGTCCTCGAGCTCGCGCAGCCGCGTCTTCAGGCCAGCCGGGTCAAAGGTAGTCCGCGAGGAGCGTGAGCTGCTCGCGGATCGCCGCAAGGCGCTGCGGCGTCGGCTGGGACGAAGCGGTGGTGGCCATGCGCTCAGGCTAGCCGACGCGGACGTTCGGAGTCCTACAGTTCTCGGGCATACGGCTGTCCGGACCGGCCAACCCCGGCCGTCCCCCGCCGTTGGAGTACCTGAGACCCATGAGCACGCCCACGCTGACACCGCCCACGGCCCACGAGCCCGACCCGCTCGAGGACGCCGGCTGGACCCCCGGGGCCGAGCCCGGGCTGCCGATCTTCGTCTCGGACACCGGCCGCCGCGCCCGCGTGCTGCGGATCGCCGGCCGCGTCGCCGCGGGCCTCATCGCGCTGTGGCTCGTCGCGCTCGCCGCCGGGCTGATGGGCCTCGGCCGCCTGCCGGGCGTGCCGCTGCCCCTCGCCTCGCCGGGCGACAAGGCGCGCGAGAGGAAGGCCGCCCGGCCGGCCGAGCCGAGCGCCGGCGGCGCCTCCGTCCCGACTCCCGCCTCCGTCGCGGCCCCCGCGCGGGGCGCCGGCGGCGCGCCCGCGGCGTCGCGCCGCTCGGCGGGCCGCGCCCCCGGCCGCAACGCCGGCACGGGCACCGGCACCGGCCGCTCGCCCGGCGCCGCGCCGCGCGGCGCCGCCGGACCCGCGGCACCGGGCCGCGCGGCGCGCCCCGGCGCCCCGCGCACCGCCCCGGCCGCGGGCGACGCCGCGCCCGTCGCCGGAACCGCCCCGCGCGGCACCGCGCCCACCGCGGGCGGCCGCGCCCCCGGGACGCCGCCTGCCGCGCCGCCCGGCCAGGCCACCAAGCCGGACCGCCCCGCAAGCTCCCGGCCCCCGCAGGCGCCCGCGACGCCGCCCGGGCAGGCCAACCGCCCGGCCGATCCGCCCGGCGGCAGCACCCCGCCGCCCGCGGCGCAGTCCGACGGCGCGCCCGCGGGCGGCAACGGGCAGGGCGCCGAGCACCGGTCCGAGCGCGCGCCCGACGCGCCGCCCGGCCGGCAGTGAAGCGCGCGCGGGCCGCGGCGATCCGCCGCCGCGTCCGCCGGCCGCCGGCCCACTGGACCTTCCTGGCCTTCGCGCTCCTCGCGCTGGCCATCCTCCTCCTCGCCCAGGGCGTCTCGGTGCGCTCCACCGGCCGCAGCGGCACGCCCGCGCCCGGCGCCGGTGGCCCGCTGGCCGGCGAGAAGGCGGTCCTCGCCGCGCGCGACGGCCGCCTCGTCTCGCGCGAGCCCGACGCCGGCCGCAAGATCGCGCTGACCTTCGACGCCGGCCCGGACGAGGAGTGGACGCCGCGGATCGCCGCCACCCTGCGCCGCCTGCACGCCCCCGGGACGTTCTTCGTGG
>DASVQH010000464.1:0-5598 GCA_036389195.1 Solirubrobacteraceae bacterium | reverse complement strand
TCGGGTGCTGGGACCGGTCGAGGCCGTCGACGACGGGGGCGTCGTCGATCTGGGAGGTCCGCGCCAGCGTGCGCTTCTGGCGGTGCTCGTCCTTCGCGCCGGTCAGGCGACGTCAACGACCCAGCTCGTAGACGATGTCTGGGGCGACGCCGCGCCGCCGACGGCGACGACGGCGACGACGAAGACGCCGCCCACCGAGCCGCGGCGGCGGCGGCGCGGCTGCCGCTCGACCTCGTCCGCCGCCCGAGCCTCTACGTCGTCGGGCTGGCCGGCGCGCTGGGCGCGAGCGTCGTCCTGGCCGAGAGCCTCGACCTCCCGGTCCTTGACGCGGCGCTCGCCTTCCCGGTCCTCGGCTTGATGTACGTCTCCTCGGCGATCCTGCGCTACACCGGGCTGGAGCTGAGCATGCGGCCGGTGCTCGAAGCCACCGGGAAGCGGGCGGCCTTCGCGGCGCCGCCCCGCGACGCGCGCGTGTCGCTGCACCAGCGCCTCGTGGTCACCGTCCCGATGGTCACGTGGGGCGGCGCGGTCGTGGTCGCGGGGCTGATCACCGGCGACACGCGCGCGCTCGACACGCTCGGGTCCGCCGGCGTCGTGGCCTTCGGGGTGAGCGCGGCGATCTCGATCTGGCTCGGCCTGGTCCTCGCGGACGCCGTCTCGGCGCCGATCGTCGACCTGCGCGACGCCACGCGCCGGGTCGGGAAGGGCGACCTGGACGTCCGCGTGCCGGTCGTCTGCACCGACGAGACCGGGGAGCTGGCCGCGTCGTTCAACGCCATGGTCGGCGGCCTGGCGGAGCGGGCGCAGCTGCGCGAGGCGTTCGGGGCGTTCGTCGACCCCGCGCTCACCGAGCGGGTCCTGGCCGAGGGCACGAATCTCCGCGGCGAGGAGCTCGAGCTCTCGATCCTGTTCGTCGACGTCCAGGGGTTCACGGCGTTCGCCGAGGGCGCGGACGCGCACGCGGTCGTCGCGACGCTCAACCGGTTCTTCGACGCCGTCGTGCCCGTGGTGCTCCGGCACGGCGGGCACGCCAACAAGTTCATCGGCGACGGGCTGATGGCGGTGTTCGGGGCGCCGCAGCGCCACGTGGACCACGCGGCGCGGGCGGTCGCCGCCGCGCTGGAGATCGCCGAGCTGGCCCGCCCGGCGCTCGACGGGCGGCTCGGCGTCGGCATCGGCGTCAACACGGGCCGCGTGATCGCGGGCACAATCGGCGGCGGCGGGCGGCGCGACTTCACGGTGATCGGCGATGCGGTCAACACCGCCGCCCGCGTCGAAGCGGCGACGCGGGTCACCGGCGACGACGTCCTGATCACTGAGGCCACGCTGCGGGCGCTCGGCTCGGACGGCCAGGGGTTCGAGGAACGACCGCTGGCGCCGCTCAGGGGCAAGACCGCGCCGGTGCGCGTCTACGCCCCGCGCCTGAGGACGGCAAGCGGCGCCTGACCCGCACGCAGGCGTCAGGTGGTCGGTCGCGGAGAACCACGGAGCTGGTGCGGTGGGACGCCCGGATGTGCGGGCGCCCCACGGGCGCGAAGGTGGGAGCACCACGAAACGAAGGAGGCAGTCATGTCGACGACACTGCGCCACCTCGCACCGGCGACCCCGCGTGCGGCGTGGGCGCGCCAGGCGTTCGCCGTGTTCCTCGGCGCCCACGGCCTCGCGCACGTCGCCGGGTCGTCGGATGCGCTCGTCACGGCGTCGGCGGGCGACTCGCTCGGCTGGCTCGGCGGGCACTGGGACGTCACCGATCCCGCGCTGCTGCGGGCGTTCGCCGTCGCCTGGGCGGTCCTGGCCGCGGCGTACGTCGCGACGGCCTTCGTCGTCTGGTGCGGCGACCGCCGCTGGCCGCGCGCGCTCGCGGCCGTCTCGAGCACGTCGCTCGTGCTGGTCGCCGTCGCGCTGTGGGCGTCGGTTGCGGGGCTCGTGATCGATGTCGTCCTGCTCGGTATCGCGGTCTTCGCGGTCAACTCGAACGCCGGCGAGGTCGAGGGCGTCGCCGCCTACCCGTCGGTGCGCGCGATCCCCGGCGCGGTCGACGGCGTGGTGGCCGTCACGCCGCCCGAGGCCTCGGCCGCCGTGGTCGCCGACGCGGCCGCCGCCGGGGTGCCACGGGTCTGGCTGCACCGCGGGATGGGCCCGGGCAGCCTGACCGACGAGGCGCCTCGTCGGATTCGTCGGCCGGCGGTTGCTCGGGGCGGGCGCAGGATGACTGGGCGCGCGGGAGACCGCTTGCTCAACCATGTCGTCAACCCGGTGGTCAGGGCGCTGCTGCGCTCGCCCGTCCATGAGCTGATGAGCGATCGCGTCCTCCTGCTGACCTGGACCGGGCGCCGCACGGGCCGGCGCCACAGCGCGCCGCTGGAGTACCTCGCCGACGGCGAGCGGCTGACGCTGGTCAGCCGTCGTTCGCGCGTGTGGTGGCGCAACTTCACCGCCCCGCGGCCCGTGGAGGTCGTCCTGGCCGGGCGCCGCCGTGCGGGGACCGCCGCCGTCGTGACGCTCGCTGTGGAGGACCGCGCGGCGGTGCTCGAGCGGCTGAACCGCGAGCGGGGACGGACGCTGGCCGCCGGCGCCGCCGAGGCCCGGGCGCGCGACGCCGTGGTGGTGCAGGTCGCGCTCGCCGGTGGCAGTCGAGCGCCGGCGACTCCGTGACTTCCCACGAACGGCTCGTCGCGCCCCGGTCCGCAAGCTCAGACCGGGTTCGCGCGCCACGGGAAGCGCCGCAGCTGCTTGGCGACGGCGATCGCGCCGGCCGCCCCGACGCGCCGCGCCCACCGGTCCAGCGCCGCGTCGTCGTCGATGAAGAACTTCCAGTCACCGGCGACCGTGTGGCGCACGAACATGAACGGGACCGGCGACTCGAAGGGGCGGAAGTCCATGTTGTGGACCGCCGGCGCCTCGTTGCCCTCGTAGTACGGCCCGTAGATGATCCCGTCCTGCTCGAACGCGGCCTCGGCGAGCTCGCCGAGCACCTCCGCGAAGAGGTCCTTGGCCCGCTCGGCGGGGAGATCGGGGAACACGACCATGATCGTCTTGTAGACGGCGTCGTGGCCGTCGAGCGGCGCGCGGTCGAGGAACAGGCGCCGGTAGCCGTCCATCAGCGCGACGACGTCGGCCACCTCCAGCTCGGCCACGCGCTCCGGCGCGAACCAGAGCGTCCGCCGGTCGAGCGAGCCCGGGACGTACGGGCACACCGTCCCCGGACGGCCGATGTGGGGGTTCGGGCGCACGACGTACTCCCGGACCCACTTCAGGAGGGAGCGCAGCGCGTCTCGGTCCGCGGCGTCGAGGCCGGGCGTCCCGTCGGGATCGTCCAGGTCCTCCGCGAGCAGGAGCGACGCGGTCTGAGCAGCCATGAGCACGTTCCCTTCGTCGGTGGCCCGCCGAATCTCCCGCTCGCCCGCACGGGCTCGCGCCCCGGGGATCCCTGGAGGCGCCACCGGTCGTGGCCCGCGGTCAGCGCGGTCGGTGCAGGCTGCGCACGTAGGTGAGCACCGCGTGCACGCGCCGGTTCTCGGCGGCGTCGAACGGGACGTCGAGCTTGCGCAGGATCGCCGTGACGTGCTTCTCGACCGACGCCAGGCTGATGGCGAGCGACTCGGCGATGCCGGGGTTCGACTTGCCTTCCGCCATGGCGGCGAGCACGTCGCGCTCCCGGCCCGTGAGCTCCTCGAGCGGGTCGTCGACCCGGCGGCGGCCGAGCATCCCGCTGACGACGGTCGGGTCGAGCACGCTGCCGTTCGCCGCGACGCGGGTGATCGCCTCCGTGAAGGTCGACACCTCGCCGACGCGCTCCTTGAGGAGGTAGCCGACGCCCTCGGCGTGCTCGCCGATGAGCCGCTCGGCGAGCGACGCGTCGTTGTGCTGGGACAGCACGAGCACGCCGGTGGCCGGCAGCCGGCGGCGGATCTCCAGCGCGGCGACGAGCCCGTCGTCCTCGCGCCGCGGCGGCATCTGCACGTCGACGACGGCGACGTCGGGGCGGTGGGCGAGGACCTTGCGCAGCAGGTCCTCGGCGTCCCCGGCCTGGCCGACCACCTCGATGCCGGCGTCCGTGATGAGCCGGGCGATGCCGTTGCGCAGCAGGACGTCGTCCTCGCCGAGCACGACGCGGAGCGGAGTCTCGGGCTCAGAAGCAGCCGGCATGACGCGCCTCACATCATCCTCGCTCGAGCAAGTCGCGCAGCTCCGTGCCGTCGAGCTCGTCCTTGGGGACGAACGCGACCGCTCCGGCGCGCGTGGCGACCCGCCGGTTGCCGACGTCCGCGTCCGAGGAGATGAGGATCACCCGGGGCGGGTTGGGCATCGCCACGAGCGTCCGGGTCAGCGCGAAGCCGTCGCCGTCCGGGAGCCCGATGTCCGCGAGCACGACCTCCGGGCCGAGCTGCGAGGCCCGCGAGATGGCCTCGCTGACGGTGGCCGCCTCGCCGACGACGGGGTGGCCCCAGGCCGCCAGCTGTTCGACCGCCAGCTGGCGGAACGGCGCATCATCGTCCACAACGAGCACCGACCGGCCCACGTCCGCGATCTTCGCAGGGCAACCCGCGTGCCGTGGTAGGGAAATCCGGATCTGCCGTTCCGGCCGTCCACCTTTCGCCGGTGGACGCGAGGGCTCAGGATCGACGGCATGGACGACCGGACGACGACCGCAACGAGCGTGGCGCTGCGTCCTGCCGCCCGCGAGCCGCTCGCCGCCGCGCCCGGGCGCATGGTCGGGCGCGGCGCGGAGCGCCGGACGCTGGAGCTGCTGATCGACGACGTCCGCGCGGGACGCAGCGGCGCGATCCTCCTGACCGGCGAAGCCGGGATCGGCAAGACGGCGCTGCTCGACCACGTGCGCCGGTACGCGAACGACTGCCGCGTCCTCAGCGTCACCGGCGTCGCCTCCGAGCGCGCGCTCGAGCACGCCGGGCTGCACCAGATCTGCCGGTCGCTGGAGACCGAGATCGACGCGCTGCCCGCCCCGCAGCGGACGGCGCTGCGCACCGCCCTCCGGCTCCAGGACGGGGTCACGCCCGACCGCCTGTTCCTGGGGGTGGCGGTCCTGCGCGTGCTGGCCGCGACGGCGAAGCAGCGGCCGCTCGTCTGCCTCTTCGATCAGGCGGATCTGCTCGACCCCCCTTCGGCCGCCGTGCTCGGCTTCGTCGCCCGCCGGCTCTCCGACGAGGGCGTCGCCCTCGTCGCCGCCGCGCGCGAGCCGGACCCGAACTTCGCCGCCGTGCGCCAGCTCACCGTGCCGCGTCTCTCCGACGCCGACGCCCGGGCGCTGCTCGAAGCGTCGCGCCTCGGCCCGATCGACCCCCGGGTGGGCGAGCGCGTGATCGCCGAAGCCGCCGGCAACCCGGGCGCGCTCCTCGCGGTCCTGCGCTCCGCGGTCCCGCTCGACTCCGGCGCCGGCTTCCGCGAGCCCGCCGGCACGAGCCTCTCGCCCGGGTTCGCCCGGCGCTTCTCAGAGCTCCCGTCGCCCGTCCGCCAGGTGCTGCTGGTCGCGGCCGTCGAGCCGCTCGGCGAGCCGCTGCTGCTGTGGCGCGCGGCCGAGCACCTGGGCCTCGCGGCGACCGCCGTCAACGCCGCCGAGGAAGCCGGTCTGCTCGA
>DASVQH010000463.1:0-4216 GCA_036389195.1 Solirubrobacteraceae bacterium | reverse complement strand
CGTGGGGCGCGCTGGGCACCTACATCCGCGGCGTCGTCTTCGTCGCCACCGTCGACGCCGTCGTCATCGGGATCGTGCTGCTGCTGGTCGGCGTCCCGTTGGCGCTGCCCCTGATCGTGCTCACCTGGCTGGCCGCGTTCTTCCCGATCATCGGCGCCGTGGTCGCCGGTACGGCCGCGGTGCTCGTGGCCCTCGTCTCGGGGGGCGTCGACGCGGCGGTGATCGTCGGCGGCGCGATCCTCGTCGTCCAGCAGGTCGAGGGCAACGTGCTCTACCCCGTGGTCGTCGGCCCACGGCTGCGCCTGCATCCGGTGGCAGTCCTGCTCGCGGTGACCGCCGGCGGGACGATCGGCGGGATCGCCGGCGCGTTCCTCGCCGTCCCCGTCGCCACGGTGTGCGCGGTGGTCGTCGCCGACCGCCGCCGGGAGCGCGAGCGTGCTGGGAGGTGGAGGTGCCGGTGCCCGGCGCGGGCTGAGCGCCGCCCAGTATCGTCGCCCTCGTGGGGAGGGTTCGCCAACTGGAACGGACCACCGTGGTCCCGGTCCTGGCGCTCGTCCTCCTCGCCGCGACGTGGGGCTCGAAGCCCGGGGCGATCGTGCTGGTCCTCGTCGGCGCCGCGCTGGCCGGCTCCGTCCTGGCGGCCGTCCACCACGCCGAGGTCATCGCAGCCCGCGTCGGCGAGCCGTTCGGCTCGCTCGTCCTGGCGGTCGCGGTCACGGTCATCGAGGTCGGGCTGATCGTGACGCTGATGGTCTCCGCGGGCGGGGACGGGGACTCGACGCTCGCGCGCGACACGGTGTTCGCGGCGGTGATGATCACCTGCAACGGGATCGTCGGCATATCGCTGCTGGTCGCCGCGCTGCGCGACGGCGTCGCGACCTTCCGGGCGGAGGCCAGCGCGACGTCGCTGGCGACCGTCGCCACTCTGGCCACCCTCACGCTGGTCCTCCCGACCTTCACGACGACGACGCCGGGACCGGAGTTCTCCTCGTCACAGCTCGCCTTCGCCGGTGTCGCGTCGCTGACGCTGTACCTGCTCTTCGTCTTCGTCCAGACCGTCCGCCACCGCGACTACTTCCTCCCCGAGGGCGCGGACGCGGCGGACCCGTCCGCCCACGCCGAGCCGCCGTCGGACCGCGAGACGCTCGTCAGCCTCGGGCTGCTCCTCGCCGCGCTGGTCGCCGTGGTCGGGCTCGCCAAGATCGAGACGCCGGCCATCGAGGACGTCGTGGAGGCGCTCGGCGCGCCGGAGTCGGCGGTCGGCGTGGTCATCGCGCTGCTCGTGCTGATGCCCGAGACGCTGGCGGCGGTGCGCAACGCCCGCCGCGGACGCGTCCAGGTCAGCCTCAACCTGGCCTTCGGCTCGGCGATGGCCAGCATCGGCCTGACCATCCCGGTGCTCGCCGTCGCCTCGATCTGGCTCGACCCGGCGCTGATCCTGGGCCTCGACTCCACGGAGCTCGTGCTCCTCGTCATCACCGTGGTGATCGGGGCGATGACGGCGCCGCTGGGCAGCGCGACGCTGCAGCAGGCCGGGCTGCGTCTGGTCCTGTTCGCCGCGTTCCTGTTCCTCGCGGTCGTTCCCTGAGCGCCCGCTAGAAGAAGCTGGGCGACGTCTCGGAGACGTCGATGTTGCGGCCCGCGTACGGGTGGGGAAGCGTGTTCGGGGCCTGTGCCGAGCCCCACTGCGTCGCGTCGGCGGGCTCCTTGATCCCCGGCTCGCAGGACGAGTCGCAGAGGTGGGGCCGGCCGTTGTAGTGGGCGGTCCAGATCCGAACGTCCCGCCGGTGCAGGCCCGCCGCGTGGAGCGACTCGATCACCGCGCCCCAGCTGCTCACGGAGAAGTAGATCACCGGCCGGTGGACCCCCGCCTCGATCCGGCGCTTGGCCCAGCTGCCCGCTTCCGACGCCGCCATGTCACCGTTCTCGAAGTCACCGGCGTCGCCGATGCCCGCGCCGTTGACGTCGATCTCGATGTGGTGCGCGTGCGGGAACTCCCGCTTGGCGGCGGCGAACGTGGGCCACTTGCCGTTGCCGTAGCCGGCGACCGCCTCGACCTGCAGGTCGGCGAACGTCGTCCGCGGATCGCCGATCGTGTCAAGCATGGTTCCCATGCCGCCCCCTCTGAGTGGTCCGCCGGAAGCGGCGGACGCAGAGGAACGTACACCAGACAGAACGCCTGCGGGCGGGGTTCGCGGTCGAGCCGCCCTCGGTCACGCCCCGAACCGCCGCAGGCGCAGCGCGTTGGCGACGACGCTGATGCTCGAACACGCCATCGCGGCGGACGCGATCACCGGGTTGAGGAGCCCGATGGCCGCCAGCGGCAGCGCCGCGACGTTGTAGCCGAAGGCCCAGCCGAGGTTCTGCTTGATCGTGCGCAGGGTGGCGCGCGAGAGGCGGATGGCGTCGGCGGCGGCGCGGAGGTCCCCGGACACCAACGTGAGATCGGAGGCCTCGATGGCGACGTCCGTGCCCGTGCCGATCGACAGGCCCAGGTCGGCCTGCGCGAGCGCCGGCGCGTCGTTGACGCCGTCGCCCGCCATGGCGACGACCCGGCCCTCGGCCTGCAGGCGCCGGACGACGTCGGCCTTCTCCGAGGGCAGGACCTCGGCGATCACCTCGTCGATGCCGACCTCGGCGGCGACGGCCCGGGCGGTGGTCGCGTTGTCCCCGGTGAGCAGCACCGGGCGCAGCCCCAGCGCCTTCAGGTCGGCGACCGCCTGCGCGGAGGTCGGCTTGACGGTGTCGGCGACGACGAAGACGGCGGCGGCGCGGCCGTCCCACCCGGCGGCGATGGCCGTCTGGCCGCGCGCCTCGGCGGCGGCCTTGGCTTGCTCGAGCGCCGGCGGGAGGTGCATCGCCCACCCGGCCAGCAGCGCCGGGCGTCCGACGGCCAGGGCCCGGCCCTCGACGATCCCCTCGACGCCGAGGCCCTCGCGGTTCGCGAACGACTCGACCGCGGGCAGCGGGCCGGCCGCGCGGGCGGCCGCGGCGATCGCCTGGGCGATGGGATGCTCGGAGGCGTACTCCAGCGCGCCGACGAGGCGCAGCGCCTGCGCCGCGTCGACCCCGTCGGCGACCACGACGTCGGCGAGCGTCATCTTGCCCGTGGTCACCGTGCCGGTCTTGTCGAGCACGATCGTGTCGATGCGGCGGGTGGACTCGAGGATCTCCGGGCCCTTGATCAGCAGCCCGAGCTGCGCGCCGCGGCCGGTGCCCACCATCAGCGCGGTCGGGGTGGCCAGCCCGAGCGCGCACGGGCAGGCGATGATCAGCACGGCGACGGCCGCGGTGAAGGCGAAGGTCGCGCTCTGGCCGGTCCCGAGCCAGAACCCGAGCGTGCCGGCGGCGACCGCGAACACGACCGGCACGAAGATCCCGGAGACGCGGTCGGCGAGCCGCTGGACCGGCGCCTTGCCGGTCTGCGCCTGCGTGACCAGCCGGGCGATCTGCGCGAGCGCGGTGTCGCCGCCGACCCTGGTGGCCCGGACGACGAGGCGGCCGCCGGCGTTCACCGTGGCGCCGGGGACGTCCGACCCGGGGCCGACCTCGACGGGCACCGGCTCACCGGTGAGCATGCTCATGTCGATCGCGGAGCGCCCCGCCTCGACGGTGCCGTCGGTCGCGACCTTCTCGCCCGGGCGGACGACGAAGCGGTCGCCCGGCTGGAGCTGCTCGACGGGGACGCGGCGCTCCGTGCCGTCGGCGTCGAGCAGCGCGACGTCCTTGGCGCCCAGCTCGAGCAGCGCCTTCAGCGCCGCGCCGGCGCGGCGCTTGGCGCGGGCCTCGAAATACCGGCCGGCGAGGATGAAGGTGGTGACGATGGCCGCCGTCTCGAGGTAGATCTCGTCGGCGCCGCCGCCGGAGGACGGGATGAGCACGAACTCCATCCGCATGCTGTTCATCCCGGCGTCGCCGGCGAACAGCGCGTACAGCGACCACGTCCAGGCGGCGAGCGTGCCGACGCTGATCAGCGTGTCCATCGTCGCCGTGGCGTGCTTGAGGTTCGCCCACGCCGCGCGGTGGAACGGCCACGCTCCCCACACGACGACCGGAGCGGCGAGCGTGAGCGACAGCCACTGCCAGAAGTCGAACTGCAGCGGCGGGATCATCGCCATCGCGAGGACCGGCAGCATCAGCGCCAGCGAAACGAGCAGCCGCTGGCGCAGCGGCGCGGTCTCGTCGGCCGCACCGGCGCCGTCCGGCGTGCCGTGCG
>DASVQH010000462.1:0-6171 GCA_036389195.1 Solirubrobacteraceae bacterium | reverse complement strand
ACCGTCCCCCTCCCACGCCGCGAAGAGCGCGCGGGCGTCGGCGGCCGCGCGCGCCGCGTGGCGCTCGGTGTCGGCGAGCAGGCGGTCGAGATCGAAGACCTGGCCGGCCAGGTCGCGCCCGTAGGCGTCGACCCAGTCCTCGACGATCGCCGGCGTGACCTCGGGATGGAACTGGAGCGCGAGGTGCGGCCCGGTGGCGAACGCCTGGACGCAGACGGCGTCGCGCGCCAGCACGCGCGCGCCGGGCGGCGGCGTGACGGCGTCCTCGTGCCAGGCGAGCCACGGACCGGGCGGGATGGCGTCCGGCGCGGTGCTGCCGACGTCGACCCACCCCACCTGCGGCGCGGGCATCCGCGTCACCGCGCCGCCGAGCGCCGCGGCGAGGACCTGGGCGCCGAAGCAGATGCCCAGCACGGGCACGCCCGCCGCGGCGGCGGTCCGCAACCAGGCGATCTCATCACCGATCCAGGGCGCCGACCCGTCGCCGACCGCCGACGCGTCGCTGCCCAGCACGATCACCGCGCCGGCGGCGGCGGGCGCCGCGGGCAGCGGCTCGGCGTCGACGCGGACCGTGCGGGCGCGGGCGCCCGCGGCGTCGAGCGCGTCCCCGACGAGCCCCGGTGGCGCGTCGGCCTGGTGCTGGAAGATGAGAAATCCGTCCACGGAGCTCATCGGAGCATGCCGCAACGGAGGTTCTGAGATAGCGTCCCGCCATGCCGGTCTTCGAGGAGTGGGAGCTCGACCTGCACGGCCACCGCGCGATCTACCGCATGGGCGGCAGCGGGCCGCCCGTGGTGCTGATCCACGGGATGCTCAACTCGTCGCGCCACTGGGACCGCGTGGCGCAGGCGCTCGCCGAGCGCCACACGGTCATCGCGCCCGACCTCATCGGGCACGGCGACTCGGCGACCCCGCGCGGCGACTACTCGCTCGGCGCCCACGCCGCCACGATCCGCGACCTGCTCGCCGCGATCGGGGTCGAGCGCGCGTCGATCGTCGGCCACTCGCTCGGCGGCGGCGTGGCGATGGTCTTCTTCTGGCTGTTCCCCGAGCGCACCGAGCGGCTCGCGCTGGTCTCCAGCGGCGGGCTCGGCCAGGAGGTCAGCCCGCTGCTGCGCGGCGCGGCGGTCCCCGGCGTGTCGGCGGCGCTGTGGGCGGCCGCCCATCCCCGGCTGCTGCAGGCGGTGCGGGGCGCCGCCGCGCGGCTGCGCGCGCGGGGCTCGGAGTCGGCGGTCTACCTCGAGCAGTTCGTGCGGGCGATCCGGCCGCTCGAGCAGCCCGGCGCCCGGCAGGCGTTCCTGCACTCGCTGCGCGCGGTGATCGACGTCCGCGGCCAGCGGGTCTCGGCCCGCGATCGCCTCTACCTGCTCGAGGACGTGCCGACGCTGATCGTGTGGGGCGAGCGCGACAACACGATCCCGCTGGCGCACGGTCGCGCCGCCCACGAGGCGATCCCCGGCAGCCGGTTCGTCACGCTCCCGCGCGCCGCCCACTTCCCCCACCTCGAGGATCCCGACGGCCTGGCCGCCGCGCTCGGCGAGTGGCTGGCGAGCACCCGGCCGGCGCGTCTGGGTCACGGCGACTGGGAGGCGATCGTGGCCGGGCGCACGCGGCGGACGCTGCGGGCGGCGGCGGCGTAGCGCTCAGCGCACCGCGACGGCCACGTCGCCGTCGACCAGCTCCACGTCCGCGTAGACGGCGCGGCCCTCGCGCCGCTGGCCGACGGTGGTGGCGATCAGCCACACGGCGACCACCTCGCGCGGGCGCGGCCCGCCGATCGCGCGATCGCGATCGGGCGCGACGCGGCGCGCCTCCCGCTGCCACTCGCCGAGGCCGTCCGCGCCGCTGCGCACGACCAGGTGCCACTCCCGGTGGCGCCAGTGCGGGAGCGGGCAGCGGTAGTGCGTCTCCGGCGGCAGCGCCGCGCTCCAGTGGTAGGTGAGGTCGCGGCCGTCGTCGAGCTCGACGGCGATCGACAGGTAGTCGTGGGTGAGCAGCGTGTCCTCGGCGACCGTCGAGGGCAGCGCGTCGACCCGCCACCGCCAGCGCAGCTCGAGCGTGTCGCTGAGCGGCGCGCGCACCGGCGTGCGGACGATCTCCACGCCGCCGCGGGTGGCGACGGCGATGCCGTCGTGGTGCGCGGTGTGCAGCCCGGCGAGGGGGACGTGCGGGTGCGCCTCCCAGCCGGCGGGCGGGCGCACCGGGTGCGCGAGCCGGGCCGCCTCCCGCGCGATCAGGCCGGTCGGATCGGCGCGCGCGGCCGCGGCGAGGCGCGCGGGGACGTCGGTCCCGGGCGGCCAGGCGGCGACGACGACGCCGAAGCCGCCGCGGAAGGCGGCGCGCGGGATCGCGTCTCCGATCAGCCGCTCCTCCGGCCCGCGCAGCTCGTCCGGGAACAGGCAGGCCAGCTCGATCGGCCCGTCGTGCGGCGCGGACGCGGTGTGCGTCGGGCCCGTCGCGCTCAGCGCGGGCGCCCGCCCGCCGGTCCGGGCGCGGAGCTGGAGGCCCGCGCCGAGGTGCGGACCGCGGCGGCTGAGCAGCCACGAGTCGCCGTGCGCGAGCCAGGTCACCGGCGCGCCTCGGCGCGCGACGAGGCCCGTGGCGGTCCAGGGCGCCCGGTTGGCGGCGACCCGGCCGCGGGCGACGTCCGCGCCGGCGCCCGCGAGCGCGGCGGCGCAGGCCGCGAGGTCGAGCGGCTCAGGCGCCGGCGGCGCCGGCGCGCGGGCTCGCGCGGCGAGCGCCCGGGCCACCGTCGCGGCGCGCCGCAGTGCCATGGTCGCCATCTTCGCGCAGCCGGCCGATCCGGGTCACCAGCGGGCCGGTGAGGAACGTCGTCGCAAGCGCCATCAGGACCATGACCGCGAACAGACGCGCGTCGATCAGCCCGGCGTCGAGGCCGACGGAGAGCACGACCAGCTCGACGAGCCCGCGGGCGTTCATGAGCGCGCCGACGGTCAGCGCGTCGCGCCGGGGCATGCCGGCCAGCGCCGCCGCCCCGCTCGCGCTGGCCAGCTTCGCCGCCACGGCGACCGCCAGCACGACCGCCAGCAGGCCGAGCCCGCTCGTTCCGAGGGCGGTCGCGTCGACCCGCAGCGCCGGCAGGGCGAAGAACAGCGGGAGGAGGGCCGCGCTCGTGAGCGTCGCGGGGCGCGTGCGCAGCAGCGCGACGCCCGCGGCGCGCTGCGGCGCCGGAAGCGCCGCGCCGTAGAGGAACGCGCCCAGCACCAGGTGCAGCCCCGCCGTCTCGGTGGCCACGGCCGCGGCGGCCAGCCCGGCCAGGACCGCGAGCCCGCGCGGCGGCACGACGCGGGCGCGCCCGATGACGAGCGCGATCGCGACGGCGCCGAGCCCCAGGACCGCGGGCACCGAACGGCCGCCGGTCCCGGCCAGCGCCAGCGCGGCGGCCAACGCCGGCCAGACCAGGAGCTCCTGACCGGCCGCCGCACCCAGCGCCACTCGCCCCGCCGGCCGATCGGTCAGCCCCCGCGCCTCGACGATGCGCGCCAGCACCGGGAAGGCCGTGACCGCGAAGGCGGTGCCCAGGAACAGCGCGAAGGGGAGAAGCGGCGGGTTCCCGGCCACGCCGCCGTGCACCGCGACCGCCAGCCCCGCCCCGGCGACCCACGGCACGGCGAACGACCCCGCGGCCACCGCGCCGACCGCCCGCCGCTCGGCTGGCCGCCCGCGCAGCTCGAGCCGCGCCCCGACGCCGAACAGGTAGGCGACGACGCCGATCTGCCCCAGCACCGCGAGCACGCCGCGCGCGTCGGCCGGGAACAGCGCCGCGGTGGGCTCGCCCGGCAGCGCCCCGAGCACCGACGCCCCGAGCACCAGCCCCGCCAGCACCTCGGCCATCACCGGCGGCTGCCCCGCCCGCGCGAGCACGCCCCGCAGCACGCGCGACACCGCGAGCACGAGGACGACGTCGAGGGCCACGAAGGCGGCGGTTCGCACCCCCGTGGTACGGCCCCCCACACCCGAGGGGTCAGACCCCTTCCTTCAGCAACTGAAGCAAGGGGTCTGACCCCTTCCTTCAGCAACTGAAGCGAGGGGTCTGACCCCTTCCTTCACCAACTGAAGCGAGGGGTCTGACCCCTCAGCGGATGCGCACGGTCCGCGTCGCGCGCGGGGCGCCGGGGACCGACACGCTGACGAGGTACTTGCCCCGCCGCAGCCGCTTCGTCGGGAGGGCGATGCGGGTCGTCCCGGCCTTCGCGTTCGCGGTGCGCGAGCGGCGGCGGCCTGCGCAGCGGCGGCCGCGGGCTCGACAGAGCGAGGCGGTCACCGTCGCCGGCGCGCGGAGCGTCACCGCGACGCGCAGGGGCGATCCGCGGCGCACGCGCGAGGGCACCTTGACGCGCTGGAGGGCGCGCTGGGCGGCGACCGGTGCCGGCGCGGCCGGAGCGCTCGGCGCGGGCCCGGCGACGCCGCTCGGACGCTGCGCCATGTCGACGTCGGCGGGGCCCCAGTCGGCGTGGCTGCCGCCGGGAACGGCGAGCCGCTCCGACATCCCGTCGCACGTCGTCGCCACGTCGGGGACCTGCTCGATCCAGATGCCGTCGCCGTCCTCGTAGGCGATCGCGTCGCCCGACGGCGACCATGACGGGTTACGGACGACGGAGTCGCGCACGTTCTCGCAGCGCAGCTCGCCAGCCTCGGGGCGCACGGCGTCGTCGCGCCAGGTGTCCACGTACGGCGGCGCGGTCCACGCCGGGCCGGGCACGGAGAAGAAGTGCAGCGTGTTGGCCGGCGAGCTGAGGCCGTTGGTCTGCGCCACCGTGACGACTTTGCGCCCGTCGCGGCTGAGCTCCCAGTCGCCCTCCATCGCGTTGACGTTGCGGAACCACCACTGCAGGCCGTCGTTGCCGAGACCGGGCACGAACGTCTCGAAGCTCATGTTCACAAGGCCCGACCCCGTGACCGCCACGCGGTCGTTCGTCAGCCAGGACGGGCTCTTGACCGACGTCATCCAGTTCGCGCGCGGCATCTCGAACCGGTCGCTCGGCGTGACGAGCACGACGTCGCGCCAGTCGGTGTAGACCGTGTCGCCGGTGGAGCTCGGGTTGTAGGCGGTGGCCCAGTAGGCGATCTGGCGGCCGTCCGGCGAGACCTCGGGGTCGAAGGGGCCGAACAGCTTGAAGCTCTCGCCGGGGATGGTCGAGGTCGCGCCGCCGAGGCCCGGCACCGGCGTGCCGATGACCCGGCCGGACCGGTCCATGCGCGTGAGCATCTGCCCCTTCGCCGCGACGATGGTCCCGTCGTCGGCCTGCGACGGGGAGTCCCAGCCGCCGTCGAAGGTCACCTGGTACTGCCGAGCACCGTCCGGGCTGGTCAGCCAGACGTCGCCGCCCTTGGTGTAGACGATGCTGTCGGCGAGGCTCGTCGCCGCGGCGGCCAGCAGGGCGACGAGCGCGGCGGCGGTGGCGAGGGTCAAGCGGGCGGTCCGGCGATCGAGGCTCATGCCGGCAAGCCTCTCGCCCGCCCGGCCCGCTGTCATCGGCCCCGGTGATGAACCGGGGGTCATCCTCGAGAACGATTCCCGCTCAGTGCGTGAGGACGCCGAGGATCTCGCCGATCGCGGTGTCGCGCTCGAGCGGGTGGCGCAGCGGCAGCTCGGGGTGCAGGCGGTACCGGTTGCGGCGCCCCTCGCGCTCGCGCTCCAGGTAGCCCGCCTCCACGAGGTCGGCCACGATCCGCTGCGCCGCGCGCTCGGTGATGCCGACGGCGTCCGCCACGTCGCGCAGCCGGGCGCCGGGATCGCGCGCGACGCACAGCAGCACGTGGGCGTGGTTGGTCATGAAGGTCCAGCTCGCCACCAACACAGCCTACGTCAATACGGGACGACTGATTCACGCTCTTTGACATACGTATTCTGTTTCGTATATCGTGCGACGCATGTTGACCACCGGCGAGGGAAGGACCGACATGGGCAGCGTCACGAGCAGCGAGCACGTCGCGGCCGCTACGGACGGCTGGACGAGCCGGTGGGGCGATCCGCCGCCCGACGTGGCGATCGGCGTCTCCCCGCCCGGCGCGCGCAGCCGGACGGCGGGGGAGGTCGCGGAGTACGTCGCCGGCGAGCTCGACCGCGGCCGCTCGCTCTACTGCATCGTCCGCGACCGCTTCGTGCAGGCCCGGATCGGGGGCTTCGACGGCCGGGCGCTGCCGTAC
>DASVQH010000461.1:0-1745 GCA_036389195.1 Solirubrobacteraceae bacterium | reverse complement strand
ACAGGTGCATGGCCACGGCGAGCGCCGCGCCGGCGGCCAGGGCGGCGGCGAGGCCGGCCACCACCTCGACGGCGGTGACCCGCAGGTCGCCGGCGAGCACCCCGCGGTCCTCCCACAGCGCGCGGGCGACGTCGGTGGGCGCGGGGAGGATCAGCGCGTCGACGGCGCCCGCGCGCGCGAGCGCCTCCCACGCCGCCAGCGCGACGAGCACGACCAGCGCGGGCGGGGCGGCCGCGCGCAGGCGCGCCGTCACGCCGCCCCCTCCCCGAGGATCGCCAGCGCCCGCTCGCGCAGCGCCACCACCGCCGCGTCGCCGCGGGCGCGGGGGCGCGGGACCCCGACTTCCAGCACGGAGACGATCCGCCCCGGCCGCGGGCTCATCAGCGCGATCCGGTCGGCCAGCAGCGCGGCCTCCTCGACGTCGTGCGTGACCAGCAGCGTCGTGCGCGGCTCGCGCGCCAGCGCGCCGGCCAGCCACGCCTGCATCTGCAGGCGGGTGAGCGCGTCGAGCGCGGCGAACGGCTCGTCGAGGCAGAGGACCGGCTTGCCGGCCAGCAGGGTGCGCAGGAACGCCACCCGCTGGCGCATGCCGCCGGACAGCTCGGCCGGGCGCGCGCGCTCGAAGCCCGCGAGCCCGAAGGCGGCGAAGTGGCGGCGCGCCGCGGCGCGGGCCTGGGCCTTGGAGGCCCCGGCGACGCGCAGCGCCAGCCCGGCGTTGTCCTCGGCGCTCAGCCACGGCAGCAGGCCGTCGCGCTGGGGCATCAGCACCGCCTCGTCGGCCTGCACGGCACCGGCGTCGGGCGCGGTCAGTCCGCACACGAGGTCGAGCAGCGTGGACTTCCCGCAGCCGCTCGGCCCGGCGACGGCGACGATCTCGCCCGGGGCGACGCGCAGGGACAGGCCGTCGAGAGCGGCGACGGGCCCGTGGGCCTTCGTCACGCCGTCGAGCGTCACGCCACCGCCGGTGGCGCTCATCTCGCGCGGCTTCGCCCGATCCTCGAGCCTCGTCTGCATCGCTCCCTCCGCGGGCATTACCCCACAGGTTCGAAGGGTCAGCGCCGCCGTGGTGCTCCGGGCGCTATCTCAGCCGGCCTGCCGCCAGCCCCCCTGGTGATGGTCCGCGAAGGAGGCTAGCGCGTCGGCGCCTCGGCGGGCTCGAGCGCGAACGTGTGGCGGGCGCCGCTGCGCTCGCGGTAGGTCGCGTGCGCGGGCCACTGCTCGAGCAGCCGCGGCCAGTAGGCGTCGGCCTCCGCCTCGTCGAGCCGGCGGGCGAGGCACAGCCGGTGCACCCCGCCGGGCAGCTCGACCCAGGCGAGCGGGTCGGCGTCGAGGTTGCGCGGCCACGCGGCCGGCCGCTCGGAGCCGAAGTCCTCGCTGCTGACCACGAGGCGGTCGCCGTCGGGGAGGTAGATGAGCGGCGTCGTGCGCGGCCGGCCGGTGCGCCGCCCCGTCGTGGTGAGCAGCAGGACCGGCGCGACGGTGCTGGTGGGGACGAGCCGGCCGCGGGTCGCGCGGAAGAGGGTGCGCTCGACGCGCGCCAGCACCGGGCGGGCCAGGGCCGCGAACCAGCGGCGGTGTCCGAGGGCCTGGATGAGGTGGCGCGCGCGCCGTCGAATGTCCATGACACCGTTATATAACATTGTGATGCGCGACAATGCCCGTCTGTGAGCCCGCGCCCCGCCGACCCGGACCTGCGCGCCCGCCTCGTCGCCGCCGCGGCGCGGGTGCTGGCCGAGGAGGGGTCC
>DASVQH010000460.1:0-4258 GCA_036389195.1 Solirubrobacteraceae bacterium | reverse complement strand
CGCCCAGGTCGCCGACGTCCGCGCGCGGGTGGCGATCCCGATCGTCGGCATGGGCGGCGTGCAGACCGGCCGCCACGCCGCGGACCTGCTGGCGGCGGGCGCAAGCCTCGTCGCCGTGGGGACGGAATCGTTCCGCGATCCGCTCGCCGGCGCCCGCGTCGCCGAGGAGCTTTCGGCGCTGATTCACGAAATCCCCGCTAACGGCGAGGTCGCGGCGCCCGCATAGCAGACTTGCCGAAGAAAAGTCCTGCAAACCGACTCAAAAGCGTCAACCAGGCTCCATGCGGGTGCACCTCAACTTGAGGTCGAGCCGAATTGCGGCCCCAGTGGTTGATCACCCCGCCGGGCTATGTAGACTCGCCGCCCATGCCGCCAGCCACCAAGACGTCCGCGAAGCCCGTGGTTGCGGCGCCCGAGCGCTCACTCGTGCAGCGCATGGACGCCCTTCAACGGGCCAACGAGATCCGGACCCGCCGAGCCCAGCTCAAGCGCGACCTCAAGGCCGGCCGGTCGAGCATCCACGACATCCTGCTCGAGCCGCCGACCTACGTCGAGACGGCGAAGGTGTTCGACATGCTGCTGGCGGTGCCCAAGTACGGGCGCGTGAAGGTCAACAAGGTCCTCGTCTCCTGCCGCATCTCGCCGAGCAAGACGATCGGCGGCCTCTCGCAGCGTCAGCGCACGGAGCTCGTCTCCATGCTGCACCGCCGCTAGTTGTCGCGCGTGGTGGTCATCACCGGCCCGTCCGGGGTCGGGAAGGGGACGCTGATCCGCACGCTGCGCCAGCGGATGCCCGAGCTCGAGCTCTCCGTGTCGGCGACGACGCGCCGTCCGCGCCCGGGGGAGGCCGACGGCGTCGACTACCACTTCATCTCCGACCAGGAGTTCGACCACCGCGTCGAGGCCGGGGACTTCGTCGAGCACGCGAGCTACTCGGGCCGCCGCTACGGGACGCTGCGCTCGGAGCTCGAGCGGCGCACGCGGGCCGGCGTCCCCGTCGTCCTGGAGATCGAGGTGCAGGGCGCGCGGCAGGTCGCGGGTTCGATGCCCGAGGCGCTGCGCATCTTCATCGCCCCGCCGTCGGAGGCGGCGCTGCGCACGCGGCTGGTCGGCCGCGGGACCGACGATCCCGAGCAGGTCGAGGCCCGGCTGGCGACGGCGCGCCGCGAGCTGGCGGCGCAGGACGAGTTCCCGCACGTGGTGGTCAACGACCGCCTCGACGACGCCGTGAGCGATCTCGAGCGGATCGTCCGCACGGCTACACTCCAGGGATGATCTCCCCTCGCGTCGACCGCCTGCTCGAGAACGTCGACTCCCCCTACGCCAGCGTGATCGTGGCCGCCAAGCGCGCGCGCCAGATCAACTCGTACTACCACAACCTCGGCGAGGGGACCTTCGAGGAGTTCCCGCCCCCGATGATCGACACGGGCTCCAAGAACTACCTGACCATCGCGCTGGAGGAAGTCGCCGGCGGCAAGGTCAACTACCGCTACCGCACGCAGCAGAGCTAGCGCGGGCGGCCCCACCCCAGCCATGGGCCGCATCCTGCTCGGCGTCAGCGGTGGGATCGCGGCCTACAAGGCCGTCGAGCTCGCGCGCCTGGCCGTCAAGGCGGGCCACGCGGTCCGGGTGATCCAGACGGAGGCGTCCACCCGCTTCGTCGGCCCCGCCACCTTCGCGGCGATCACCGGCGCGCCGGTGCTGCAGACCGAATGGGAGCGCGACCCGGCCCGGGGCGCGTTCCCGGACTCGCGCCCGCCCGAGCACGACCCGCTGTCGCACCTCGAGCTCGTCGCCAATGCCGACGTCTACGTCGTCGCGCCGGCGTCGGCCAACACCGTCGCCAAGCTCGCCCACGGGCTGGCCGACAACCTCCTGACCGCGGCGGCCCTGGCGTCGCGGCGGCCGCTGATCGTCGCCCCGGCGATGAACGACGCGATGTACGAGCACCCGGCGACCCAGGCCAACCTCGCCGTGCTGCGCGAGCGCGGGGCCGAGGTGCTCGAGCCGGGCACCGGCGCGCTGGGCTCGCTGGGGGAGTGGGGGATCGGCCGGCTGCCCGAGCCGCCCGAGCTGCTCGCCGCCTGCGAGCGTGCGATGGCCGGGCGCGCCGCCGGGGGTGGATGGGCCGATCTCGCCGGCCTGCGCGTGCTCGTCACCGCGGGCGGGACGCGCGAGCCGCTCGACGCCGTGCGCTTCCTCGGCAACCGCTCGTCGGGCCGCATGGGGTACGCGCTGGCCGCCGAGGCGGCGCGCCGCGGCGCCGCCGTCACGGTCGTGTCGGCCAACGTCGCGCTGCCCCGCCACCCGGGCGTCGAGTACGTCGAGGTGGGCACCGCCGCCGAGCTCGCCGCCGCCTGCCGGGCGCGGTTCGAAGCGGCCGACGTCCTGCTGATGGCCGCCGCGGTCGCCGACTTCCGGCCGGCCCGCGCGCATGACGGCAAGCTCAAGAAGGACGCCGCGGGCGACCGCTTGGAGCTGGTCCTGGAGCGCACCGAGGACGTGCTGAGCGCGCTGGCCGCCGAGCGCCGCCCGGGGCAGACGCTGATCGGCTTCGCGGCCGAGCACGGGCCGGGCGCGATCGACTACGGCCGCGCCAAGCTCGAGCGCAAGGGGCTCGACGCCGTCGTGGTCAACGACGTCAGCGATCCGGCCATCGGGTTCGACGCGCCCGACAACGAGGTCACGCTGATTACCGCCGACGGCGAGCTCGGCGTCCCGCGGGCCTCGAAGGCGGCCGTCGCGGCTGTCATCCTCGACGGCGTCTTGAAGCTCCGTTCAGAAACCAGCGGGAAGGTCCCGGCGTGATGGAGCCGATCGAGCCCCCCTCCGAGGCCCTCGGCCCGCCGGACGTCGCCGCCGCCGCGGGCGTCGCCCGCCGCATCGAGGAGAACATCCGCCGCGCCGTCAAGGTCCGGCCGGAGATCCTCGACAACGTCCTCGTGGCGCTGCTCGCCGAGGGTCACATCCTCGTCGAGGACTACCCCGGCGTCGGCAAGACCGCCCTGGCGCGCGCGCTGTCGCGCTCGGTCGACTGCCAGTTCGCCCGCGTGCAGTGCACGGCCGACCTGCTGCCCGCCGACGTGGTCGGCACCAACGTCTACAACCAGCGCGAGCAGCGCTTCGAGTTCCGGCCCGGCCCGATCTTCGCCAACATCGTCGTCGTCGACGAGATCAACCGCGCGTCGCCCAAGACGCAGTCGGGCCTGCTCGAGTGCATGCAGGAGCGCCACGTCACCGTCGACGTGTTCTCCCACGAGCTCGCGCGCCCGTTCCTGGTCTTCGCGACGCAGAACCCCGTCGAGTACGAGGGGACCTACCCGCTGCCCGAGGCGCAGGTCGACCGCTTCATGATCCGGCTGTCGCTCGGCTACCCGTCGGCCGCCGAGGAGTCCGACATGCTGGCGGGCCACGAGGGCGGCGACCGCGTGCTCACGCTCGAGCCGGTCGCCGACGTCTCCGAGCTGCTGACCGCCCAGCGCGCCTCGCAGCGCGTGCACGCGTCGCGGGCGCTGCGCGACTACGTCGTGGCGCTGCTGCGCCACACGCGCGACGACTCGCGCGTCGAGCTCGGGGCGTCGCCGCGGGCCGGGCTGATGCTCCTGCGCGCGGCCAAGGCGCGCGCGCTGCTGGAAGGGCGCGACCACGCGCTGCCCGACGACGTCCAGGCGCTCTCGCAGTCCGTGCTCGCGCACCGGATCATGCTGGTGCCGGAGGCGGCCGGGGTCGACCGGGCGGAGATCGTCGCCGACGCCGTGGCGGCGGTCCCGGCCCTGTAGGCGCGGCGGTGCGCTCCGCGCTCGGCTGTGCGGCGCTGGGCGCGCTGCTGCTGCTCGTCGCCGGCACCTTCGACGCCGAGCCGCTCTACGTCACCGGCTCGGCGCTGGTGCTGCTGGGCGGCGGCGCGATCGTGTGGATCGGCGCCGGCGCCTGGGGCGCCACGGTGACGCGCCAGCTCGGCGCGCGGTCGGTCGTCGAGGGCGAGCCGCTGACCGTCCGCATCGAGGCCCGCGCCGGCCGGCTGCCGCTGCCGCCGGGCTACCTCGACGAGCCGCTGCTGCCCGAGCCCGCGCCGCTGCGCGCGGGCCGCCGACGCTCGCGCGTGCGCGTCGAGGCGTCGTTCGCGCGCCGCGGGCGCCGCACGCTGGCGCCGCCCGCGCGGGTGCTGCGCGACCCCCTCGGCCTCGCGCAGCGGGTCATCGCGCCGGCGCGGGGGGACGAGGTGCTCGTGCTCCCCAAGACCTTCCCGGTCACCGCG
>DASVQH010000459.1:0-3345 GCA_036389195.1 Solirubrobacteraceae bacterium | reverse complement strand
GCCCGCGGCGGGCACGATCGGCTGCTCGAAGCGCAGCTGGAAGTAGCGCCCGCCGAGCTCGGCCACCCGCGCCGGCGTCTCGCGCGTCCCGTGGTGGATCTGCACGCGCGCGCCGTGCTCGGGCCGCGCGTCCGGCGTCGCCCACTCCAGGGCCGCGTCGACGCGGAAGGTCGGCCGCGGGGCTCCGGCGCCGGTGACGAGGACGTCCCCGCGCGCGACCTCGCCGACGGCCACGCCGGCGAGGTTCACCGCGACGCGCTGGCCGGCCCCGGCGCGCTCGACCGGCGCGTCGTGCACCTGGACGCCGCGGACGCGCGCCCGGCGCCCCGCGGGCAGGAGCTCGACCTCGTCCCCGCGCCCCAGGGCGCCCGACCACAGGGTTCCCGTCACCACCGTTCCGGCGCCGCGGATGGTGAACACGCGGTCGACGTGCAGCCGGGCGCCGCCGTCCGGCTCGCCGCCGCGCCCGCGCACCCGGCCGGCCAGGGCGTCGAGCGCGGCGCGCAGCTCGTCGACGCCCGCGCCGGTGCGGGCGCTCACCGCCACCGCCGGCGCCCCCGGGACGAGCTCGGCGGCCTCCGCGCGGGCTCGCTCGGGTGCGGCGAGGTCGGCCTTGGTGACCGCCACCACGCCGTCGCGCACCCCGAGCGCGGCGAGCACCGCCGCGTGCTCGCGCGTCTGCGGCATCACGCCGTCGTCGGCTGCGACGACCATCAGGAAGCAGTCGATGCCGGTCGCGCCGGCGACCATCGTGCGCACGAAGCGCTCGTGGCCGGGGACGTCGACCACCGAGAGCCGGCGGCCCGACGGGAGGGTCAGCTGCGCGTAGCCCAGCTCGATCGAGATGCCGCGCTCGCGCTCCTCGGGCAGGCGGTCGGTGTCGATCCCCGTCAGCGCGGCGATCAACGCGGTCTTGCCGTGGTCGATGTGCCCGGCGGTCCCCAGGGTGAGCGGCGGCATGCCCGGGCAGGCTAGGCGACAATCGGGGCGTGCCCGACCTCGCGGATCGCTTCCGGAGCTTCGCCGTCGCGGCCGCGGACGGGGGCTCGCCGCTGTACGGGCGGCTCAGCGCCGCCATCGCGGACGACCCCGAGGTCGTCGAGATCCTCACCGCGGCCCGCCCGGAGCAGCGCCAGCCGATGCTGCTGCTGGCCGCGGTGCACCACGAGGTCCTGCGCGACCCGGCGACCCCGCTGGCCGCCGCCTACCGGGGGGAGCGCCCGGACGAGGACCCGTACCCGCGCTTCGCGGCCTTCTGCCGCGAGCGCGCGGGCACGCTGCGCGAGCTGTGCGCGACGCGCCGGACGCAGACCAACGAGCCGGCGCGCTGCGCCGTCCTGCTGCCGTGCCTCGCGACGGTCGCCGCCCGCGCGGGCGGCCGCCCGCTCGCCCTGATCGAGTGCGGCGCGAGCGCGGGGCTCAACCTCAGCTTCGACCGCTACGCCTACGACTACGGGGGCGGGCTGCGCGGGGGCGCGCCCGGCGCGCGGCTGCGCGTCGAGTGCGCGCTGCGCGGAGCGGGGCGGCCACCGCTCGACCTGCCCGCGGTCGCGTCGCGCCACGGGCTCGATCTCGACCCCGCCGATCCGGCCGACCCCGACGCCGCCCGCTGGCTGCACGCCTGCGTCTGGCCCGACCAGCCCGAGCGCCACGCTCGGCTCGCGGCCGCGCTCGCCGTGGCACGCGAGCACCCGGTCCGGGTCGACCGCGCCGACGCGCTCGACGCGCTCCCCGGCGCGATCGCCGAGGCGCCGGAGCGCGCGCACGCGGTCGTGCTGCACTCGGCGTTCGCGAGCTACCTGAGCGACGCGCAGGTCGAGCGCCTCGACGCGGCCGTCGCCGAGGCCGACCGGCCCGTCTCGCACGTCTCGATCGAGAGCCCGCGCGAGCACCGCGAGGCCTGGGCGTCCCGGGCCCCGGGGCTCGGGTTCGACGTGCGGATCGACGGCGCCCCGGTCGGTGCGGCCGCCCACCACGGGCAGGCGCTGCGCTGGGACGCGCCGTGAACCTCGCCGTCCCGATCGCCCAGGCGGGGCTCGGCGGCGGGGTCGCGGGCGGGGCGCTCGCGGCGGCCGTGGCCCGCGCGGGCGGCCTGGGGACGGTCGGGATCAGCCCACCGAAGCGCTTCGCGGCCGACCTGCGCGAAGCGGTCGCCGAAGGCGGCGGCGGCGCCGTCGCCGCGAAGCTCCTGGTGCCGTTCGCCCGTCGCGCCCACGTGGAGGCGATCGCCGCCGCCGGCGTCCGCGTCGCCGTCCTGCACGGCGGGTTCGACCGCCGCCTCACCGCGGCGCTCCACGACGCCGGCGCGGCGACCGTCCTGCACCAGGTCGGCACGACGGCGCAGGCGGCGCGCGCCCTCGCCGACGGCGCCGACGGCCTGATCGCCCCGGGGCTGGAGGCCGGCGGCCACGTCGAGGGCCGCGAGCCGGTGCGCACGCTGCTGCCCCGCGTGCTGGACCTGGCCGGCGGCCGGCCGGTCCTCGCCGCGGGCGGCGTGGCGAGCGCGAGCGACACGGCGGCGCTCCTCGCCGCCGGCGCGACCGCGGTGGTCGCCGGGACGCGCTTCGTGCTCACGCACGAGGCCAACGCCCATCCCGGCTACCAGGCGCGCCTCGTCGCCGCACGCGAGACGCTGCGCACGCAGCTGTTCGGCTTCGGCTGGCCGGCGTGGCACCGCGTCGTCCCCAACGCCGCGACCGACCGCTGGTGCGCGCGCGACGAGGCGGGCCCGGCCGCGGTCCGCGCGCTCAACCGCGCGACCGCCCCGCTCGGGCGCGCGCTGCCGCTGGCCGCCACCGGCGCGCTCACCCGGCGGCAGCGCGCCTGGCTGCCGGTCCTCGGCCCGGGGCCCGCGCTGCCCGGCGACGACGCGGCGATCCTCGACGCCGTGCCGCTCTACGCCGGCAGCGGCGTCGCGCGCCTCGATCGCGTGACCGGCGCAGCCGAAGCCGTGGCCGAGCTCACGCCCCGCTGATCGCTTCGCGCGATCGCGGGTACGCACACCGCCACGTCCACCGACCGGAGGGAGTCCACCGTGAACACCCGCACCATCGCCGTCGTCGCGCTCGTCATCGCCGTCGTCGTGCTGCTCCTGCTGCTCCTCTAGCCGTCAGGACGGCGGCGGCGACCGCCTCGGCCTCGCCGTCGGCGAGCGTCCGCGGATCGAGCAGCAGCCGTCCGTCCTCGATGCGCCCGACCACCGGCGGCTCGCCGGCGCGCAGCCGGGCCGCCAGCCCGTCGGGGTCGCGGTCGGGCAGCGCGACGACGGCGCCGGGCAGGTCGAGCAGCGGCAGCGCACCGCCGCCGACCCGCCCGGCGGCCTCGACCACCTCGCCGCCGACCGCC
>DASVQH010000458.1:0-5756 GCA_036389195.1 Solirubrobacteraceae bacterium | reverse complement strand
CGAGCACCGCGAGCCGCTGGCCCCGCCGCGCGGGCGCCTCGTCACGGCCATGGCCGGCTTCCTCGTCGTCGGCATGCCGCTGATGCTGCTCTTCGAGGCGGGGGTCACCCGCTTCTTCGGCGTCGTGTGCGTCTTCGGCTTCATCATCACCGGTGTCTTCGCCATCGCCCGTCCCGAGTTCCTCGAGGAGCCATGAGCCGCCCACCCGGATTCGCCCGCATCCGCAAGGCCCTCGGGCCGATCGCCGACTCCGGCCTCGGCCCGCACGCGGTCTCGCGCAAGACGAAGAAGGCCGGCGCCCGCGTGGCGGGCCTGAAGGTCACCGAGTCCGTGTGCCCGTACTGCGCGGTCGGCTGCGGGCAGCTCGTCTACACCCGTGACGGGGAGATCGTCTCCATCGAGGGCAACCCGCGCTCGCCGATCAACCAGGGCACGCTGTGCCCGAAGGGCTCGGCGTCGCGCCAGCTCATCCAGCAGCCCGGCCGGCTGACGAAGGTCCTCTATCGCCGGCCGCACGGGACGGAGTGGGAAGAGCTCGAGCTCGAGCAGGCGATGGACATGATCGCCGACCGCGTGATCGCCGCCCGCGAGAACGGCTGGCAGGACCACAACGACGACGGCTGGAAGGTCGACCGCACGCTCGGCTTCGCGCACCTCGGCGGCGCGACGCTCGACAACGAGGAGAACTACCTCCTCAAGAAGCTCTACACGGCCATGGGCGCGATCCAGATCGAGAACCAGGCCCGCATATGACACTCCTCCACGGTCCCCGGTCTGGGGACCTCGTTCGGGCGCGGCGGCGCCACCAACACCCAGCAGGACTTCCAGAACGCCGACTGCGTCTGGATCCAGGGGTCGGCGCTCATGGAGGCGCACCCCGTGGGGTCGCGCTGGGCGATGAAGGCGCGCGAGCGCGGCGCCAAGGTCATCCACATCGACCCGCACTTCTCGCGCACGAGCGCCGTCGCTGACCTGCACGTCCCGATCCGGGCCGGCTCGGACATCGCGTTCCTCGGCGGCCTGATCAACCACATCATCCAGACCGAGTCCTACTTCAAGGACTACGTCGTGCACTACACGAACGCGTCGATGCTGCTGCACGAGGACTTCAAGGACACCGAGGACCTCGACGGCCTGTTCTCGGGCTTCGACCGCAAGACGGGGCAGTACGACCGCTCGACGTGGAGGTTCGAGGGCGGCGAGCCCGAGCAGGAGAGCGCCGACGACGAGCAGTCCACGCAGGCGTTCACCGACCGCACGGGCGGTCAGGACGTCACCGAGGTGCCGCGCGACGAGACGCTCCAGCACCCGCGCTGCGTCTTCCAGGTGCTCAAGCGCCACTACGCGCGCTACACGCCGGAGATGGTCGAGAAGCTGTGCGGCATCCCGCCGGAGCTGTTCCGTGAGGTCGCCGACACGCTGATCGCCAACTCGGGCCGGGACCGCACGACGATGCTCGCCTACGCGGTCGGCTGGACGCAGCACACCGCCGGCGTGCAGATCATCCGCGCCGGCACGATCGTGCAGCTGCTGCTCGGCAACGTCGGGCGGCCCGGCGGCGGGATCATGGCGATGCGCGGCCACGCGTCGATCCAGGGCTCGTCCGACATCCCGACGCTCTACGAGATCCTTCCGGGCTACCTGCCGACGCCGCGGGCCAAGGAAGACGACCTCACGCTGAAGGACTACATCACCACGTCCGGGCAGACCAAGGGCTGGTGGTCGCACTTCGACGCCTACATCATCTCCCTGCTGAAGGCGTGGTTCGGGGAGAACGCGACCGCCGAGAACGGCTACGGCTTCGAGCACATGCCGAAGCTGACCGGCAACCACTCGCACTTCCCGACGATGCTGCGCGCCTTCGACGGCGGCCTCGACGGCCTGCTGGTGATCGGGCAGAACCCGGCGGTGGGCTCGATCCACTCCGGCCTGCAGCGGCGCGCGCTCTCGAACCTGAAGTGGCTGGTGGTGCGCGACCTCGTCGACCTCGAGACCGCGCACTTCTGGAAGGACTCCCCGGAGATCCGCTCCGGCGAGCTCAAGACGGAGGACATCGCCACGGAGGTCTTCCTCATGCCCGCCGCCGGGCACGTGGAGAAGGAAGGCCACTTCACCAACACGCAGCGGATGCTGCAGTGGCGCGACAAGGCGATCGATCCGCCGGGCGACGCGCGCTCGGAGCTGTGGTTCGCCTACCACGTCGGCCGCCGGATCAAGGCGCACTACGCCGATTCCGACCGCGCCCGCGACTGGCCGATCCAGAACCTCACCTGGGACTACCCCGAGCACGGCGCGGAGCGCGAGCCGAGCGCCGAGGCGGTCCTGAAGGAGATCAACGGCTACGACGTCGCCACGGGCCGGCCGGTCGACGGCTTCGCGCAGCTCAAGGAGGACGGCTCCACGGCGTGCGGCTGCTGGATCTACTCCGGCTGCTACGCCGGCGGCGTCAACCAGACGCGCCGGCGCGAGCCGGGCGACATCGAGGGTCCGGGCGGCTGGCTCTCGCCCGAGTGGGCCTGGGCCTGGCCGGCCAACCGGCGCATCCTCTACAACCGCGCCTCCTCCGATCCCGACGGGCGCCCGTGGTCGGAGCGCAAGAAGCTCGTCTGGTGGGACGAGGCCGAGGGTAAGTGGACCGGCTACGACGTCCCCGACTTCCCGCCGGGCAAGCGGCCCGACTACCGGCCCGCCGACGACGCGGAAGGGATGGAGGCGATCTCCGGCGACGGCCCGTTCATCATGATGCCGGACGGCCGCGCGCACCTGTACTCGGCTTCCGGCCTGCTCGACGCGCCGCTGCCGACGCACTACGAGCCGCTGGAGTCGCCCGTCCGCAACGCGCTCTACCCGAACGTCGGCGCGAACCCGGCGGCGATCACCTGGGACCGCGACGAGAACCCGGTCGCCGCGCCCGACGACCCGCGCTACCCGCACGTGGCCTCGACCTTCCGCCTCACCGAGCAGTACACGGCGGGCCCGATGAGCCGCAACCTGCCGTGGCTGGCCGAGCTCCAGCCGGAGATGTTCGCCGAGATCGACCCCGTGCTCGCCGCCAAGGAGGGCATCGAGGACGAGGAGTGGATGGTCATCGAGACGCCGCGGGCGGAGATCGAGGTGCGCGCCAAGGTGACCAACCGGATGAAGCCGCTGCCGATCGGCGGCGGGGTGCTGCACCAGGTCTGCATCCCCTGGCACTTCGGGCCCTACAAGTCCAACGAGCAGGGCGTCACCGGCGACTCGGTCAACGACCTCGTGGCCATGTCGGGCGACCCCAACGTCTCGATCCACGAGTCCAAGGCCTTCCGCTGCTCGGTGCGCGCCGGGCGACGCAAGGGCGAGACGACCGAGCGACTGGCCGGGATCGACACGACGCCCGAGAAGGCGGCGCCCGATCGCGACCACCCCGCCGAGCGGCCGACCCGCGGGGCCCAGACCGACCAGGCCGTGTTCAACTACGGCGGCGAGAACCGGGAGATCTAGACCATGGGCGCGGCGCCGAGCGAGATCGCCATCCACAAGCCCGGCGCCGAGCGCATGGGCTTCTTCACCGACACGACGACCTGCATCGGCTGCAAGGCCTGCGAAGTCGCCTGCAAGCAGTGGAACGACCTGCCGGCCGACGAGCTGCGCATCGGTCGCGGGCGCTCCTACGACTACACGGGCGAGCTGGGCGCGGCGTCGTGGCGTCACGTGCGCTTCGTGGAGGTCGTCAAGCCGACGGACGAGCAGCGCGAGGCGGCCCGCGAGGAGCTGGCCCGCGGAGGCGGCGGCGCGATCCCCGACCTGCCGGTGCTGGACGGGCCGGGCGGCGGGCGCCCAGCGGGGCTGAGCGTCACCGAGGTCAAGCCGGGGTCGCGGCCCGCGCCCGGCCCGCTGCACGAGGACCTGCCGAGCCTGGTCGAGATGGCCGAAGGCAGCACCGCCGCCACGGCCCTGGGGGAATTCGGCCAGCCGGCGGCGGCGCGCGGCGACGCCGACGGCGCGCTGCTCGACCGCTGGGTGTTCATGTCCGACGTCTGCAAGCACTGCACGAACGCCGGCTGCCTGGACGCCTGCCCCACCGGCGCGCTGATCCGCACGGAGTTCGAGTCGGTGATCGTGCAGTCCGACATCTGCAACGGCTGCGGCTACTGCGTGCCGTCGTGCCCGTTCGGCGTCATCGACCGCGACCCCTACGACGGCCGCGCCGCCAAGTGCACGCTCTGCTACGACCGCCTCGAGGACGGGATCGAGCCCGCGTGCGCGAAGGCGTGCCCGACCGACGCGATCCAGTTCGGCCCCCGCGACGAGCTGGTCGAGCGGGCCAAGGGCCGCGTCGTCGAGCTCCACACGCGCGGCCTGCGCGACGCCTACCTCTACGGCGCCGGCGACGACCCCGACCAGGAGCTGGCCGGCGGCCTGGGCGCGTTCTTCCTGCTCACCGAGCCGCCCGAGCGCTTCGGGCTGCCCGCCCAGGCCGATTCGCCGATCCAGGAGAACGTCCCGCCCGCCACCGCGGCCGGCCTGGCGGCGGCCTTCGGCGCGATGGCCATCACGATCGGCAGCATCGTCGTCGCGCACCGCAGGGGCCGGGGCACGTGAGCCACCACCCGAAGGGCCCGCCGCCCGAGGAGGTCATCCGCAAGCGCGAGGCGGCGCGCGAGCAGCCGCCGGGCCGCGACATCACCCCCGCCGTCGGCAAGCGCGGGCAGCCCGGTGAGTGGAAGCGCGCGGTCGAGGGCGCGAAGGTCGCCTTCCACGAGGCCGACTTCGGCGACGCGCGCTGGTCGTTCCTGTACGACAAGGACACCCGCTACGCGGCGCAGGACGGCGCGGCCGCCGACGGCGCGGTGGCGGCGGCCAACCGGCGGATGCGCGGCGGCGAGGAGGTCACCGTCGCGGTGCAGGGGCCGTTCATCCACGCCGCGGTGTGGACGTGGCAGGTCCCGCTGTACTTCTGGTTCGGCGGCATGGCGACGGGCTCGTCGTTCGTGGCGCTGGCCTGCGACGTCGCCGGCGACAAGCGCTCGGCGCGCATCGCCCGGATGGTCACGGTCGCGGCGATCCTGCCGGGCTCGCCGCTGCTGGTCATGGTCCTCGGGCGCCCCGAGCGCTTCCTCAACATGCTGCGGATCTTCAAGCCGCGCTCGCCGATGTCCCTGGGGTCGTGGTGCCTGAGCACGTTCTCGGCGGTGTCGGCCGGCGCGGTGGCCGCCGACCTGGCCTCGGAGAAGGCGGTGGTCAAGCTGCTGCCGGCGCGCGCCCGCGGCGCCGCGAAGCTGCTGGGACGCCCGTGGCTGGCGCGGCTGCTCGGCGGCAAGACCGCGCTGCTGGGGACCTACCTGGGCTCCTACACGGGTGTGCTCCTGGCCGGGACGGCCAACCCGGTGTGGAACCGCAGCCGGATGTTCCTGCCGCCGCTGTTCATCTGCACGGCGATGGCCACCGGCGCGGCCGCCAACCGGCTCGTCCTCGCGGCCCTCGGGACGCCCGCCGACCATCCGACGCGGCGGGCCCTGGGCACGGTGGAGACGGCGGCCATGGTCGCGGAGCTGGTGCTCGGCGAGGTCAACGAGCGCCGGCTGGGGTCGCTGCGCGAGGTGCTGGAGGCCGGCGCCCCGGGCAAGCAGTTCAACGCGGCACGCACCGCCGTCCTGGCCGGGCTGTCGCTGCGGCTGGCCGGCAAGCGCGGCGGCGGCGTCGCCCAGCACGCCTCCAGCGCCTGCTTCATGGCGGCGGCGATGCTCTACCGCTTCGCGTGGGTCGGCGCCGGGCGC
>DASVQH010000457.1:0-8427 GCA_036389195.1 Solirubrobacteraceae bacterium | reverse complement strand
GGCGCCGGTCGACATCGGCGCGCTGGCCGCGGAGGGCCGCGGCGCCGCCGGGCTGGCCACCTTCGGCGCGCTGGCTCCGCTGCTCGATCCCCAGCTCGCCGCCACCGCCCGGCGCCCCGAGGCCGCCCCGCACCTCACCGAGCCGGGCCGGGCGGTGTTCGCGCGCTCGCTGGTCGAGCTGCGCGACCTGGCCCGCGAGCGCGTCCACGTCTGCGCCGCCGCGGCCGACACGACCGGGCTCGACCCGTCGCCGCTGGCCGGCGTCATCTCGACGCCGCGCTTCCTCGCCGCGCACGCCGGCGCCGAGCTGGTGGTCGTGTGAGGCGCGCCCTCGCCGCCGCCGCGCTGCTCCTCGCGGGCTGCGGCGCGCCCTCCGGCGACCTGTTCGCCGTCGAGCGCTCCGGCGAGGGCGCGGGGGCGAAGCTGTCGCTCGTCGTCTCCGACGGCGGCAGCGTGCGCTGCAACGGCCGCAAGGCCGTCGCGCTGCCCGCCCGGCGGCTGCTGGAGGCCCGCGAGCTGGCCCGCTCGCTGGAGAAGCAGGCGGCGCTCGGCCTCGAGCTGCCGGCCGGCCCGCGCGAGAAGACGACGTTCCGCTACCGGGCCGAGCTGGCCGACGGCACGATCACCTGGGCCGACTCCTCCCGCGGCGTGCCCCCGACCTTCACCCGCCTCGCCGCGTTCACCCGCACCGTCTCGCGGCAGGTCTGCAACCTGGCGCGATGACCCGCGACGCCGGCATGCGGGCGTACTACGACCGCCGCGCGCCGGAGTACGACGACTGGTGGCACGGCACCGGGCGCTTCGCGAGCCGCGAGCGCCCCGGCTGGCACGAGGAGGTCGAGGCGCTGACCGGGGTGCTGCGCGCGCTGGAGCCGGCGGCCACGCTCGACGTCGCCTGCGGCACCGGCTTCCTGACCCGCCACCTGCCCGGCGCGATCACGGCGATCGACCAGAGCCCCGCGATGGTCGCGGTCGCCGCCGAGCGGCTCGGGTCGCACGCGCAGGTCCGCGAGGCCGACGCGCTGGCGCTGCCCTTCGCCGACGGCGCCTTCGACCGCGTCCACACCGGCCACTTCTACGGGCACCTGCTCGTCGGGGAGCGCGAGACCTTCCTCGCCGAGGCCCGCCGCGTCGGACGCTCGCTCGTCATCACGGACTCGGCCGACACCGCGCCGCGCGAGGACTGGCAGACGCGGATCCTCGACGACGGCTCCACGCACCAGGTCTACAAGCGCTGGTTCACGGGCGAGGCGCTGGCCGCCGAGCTGGGCGGCGGCACCGTCCTGCACGCGGGCCGCTGGTTCGTGGTGGTGGCGGCGTAGCCAGCGCTCTACGATCCAGCGCATGCCCTTGAGGAGAGGTTGGCTCGCGCTCGCGGCCGCACTGCTGCTGGCCGCGCCGACCGCCGCGCTGGCCTCCGGCTTCGACGACCCGGAGTCGCACGACCCGGGGCAGCAGTTCAGCGCCGACAACCCGCAGCGCCACGACACGCCGAACGACTACCACTACGACCACGCCGAGCCCGACGACGAGACGACGCCCCCGGAGGGCCAGCTCCCTTCGACGAACCTCTTCGACGAGCGCTTCGACCTCTTCGGGTTCCCGTCGGCCCGCACGCGGCTGACCGCCACCTACAAGGACGGCCCCAACGCGGGCAAGATCGCCCCGGGCGTCACGCCGCAGATCTCGGGCTTCAACGCCGCCGGCGCCTGGAAGCTCACGCGCGGCGACTCGCGGGTCCAGGTCGCGATCCTCGACACCGGCATCAACTGGAACAACTCGGGCGTGCGCACCCAGGTCGCGCTCAACCGCGGCGAGCTGCCCGCGCCGCAGCCGCTCAAGCCGTCGGCCGGGCTCGGCGGCTACGACCTCAACGACAACGGCGCGCTCGACGTCGACGACTACAAGGACGACCCGCGCGTTGGCAAGGGGCAGCCCACCGGCCAGGACCTGATCAAGGCGTTCTCCAACGGCAACGACGCCGACGGCAACGGCTTCAAGGACGACATCGCCGGCTGGGACTTCTTCGACGACGACAACGACCCGGCCGACGCGTCGAGCTACTTCGCCGCCGAGAACCACGGCTCGGGGCGGACCAACGAGGCGGTCCAGCGCGGCAACGACGGCGAAGGCGAGCTCGGCGTCTGCCCGCAGTGCCAGTACGTCCCGCTGCGGATCTGGGACACGTTCGTCTCCGACCAGAACAGCTTCGCGATGGGGATCGTCTACGCCGCCGACAACGGCGTCGAGGTCATCGAGGGCGCCGACGGCGGCCTCTACCACTCGGCGTTCATCGAGAAGGCCACCCAGTACGCGTACGACAAGGGCGTGGCCCAGACCTACTCGGGCGACGACCTCAACACGGGCAACCACAACTTCCCGGCCTACTACGACCACACGATGCTGATCGAGGGCACGGTCGCCGACGTCGAGGGCCTGGGCATGGACCTGCCGTCGAACGAGGACGACCCCGGGCTGCGCAAGAACCTCCTCGACTTCCTCAACGGCACGGGCCTGTTCACCGGCACGCAGCTCCCGGTGCAGACGTACTTCCGCGGGGCGAACACCACGCAGTTCGGCGGCAAGTCGTCGATCTCGATGATGGGGCCGACGGGCTCGACGAACACCGGCAAGGCGTCGGGCGCGGCGGCCATCGTCATCGCGGCCGCGCTGCAGAAGGGCATCAAGCTCACCGCCGACGAGACCCGCGAGCTGCTCGAGCAGACGGCCGAGGACGTGACGCCCGGCAACACGGTCGGCGCGGGCGCGCAGGACCCGGCTCAACCGGGCTTCGACACCCACTTCGGCTACGGCCGCGCCAACGTCGGCGAGGCCGTGCGCGCGGCGTCGGAGGGCAAGATCCCGCCGGAGGCCGCGATCGACTCGCCGGCCTGGTACGCGCCCGTCACCGGCGCCAGCGTCCGCGTCCGGGGCCTGGCCCGCGACCGCCTGCGCCCGGGCAAGCAGCTCACCTGGAAGCTGCAGTACGGCGTCGGGCTCGCGCCGGCCGAGGCCGACTACGTCACCGTCCGCCAGGGCAAGACCACCGGCACCGTCACCGACTTCGGGACGCTGCCGCTCGCGGAGATCCGCGCGGCCCTCGCGGCCCGCACGACCTTCGGCGACCGCGACGACACGGGCGGCCCGTCGCTCGACAAGTCCCCGGGCAAGGACCCCTACCAGGGCCAGTTCAGCGTCCGGCTGCAGGTCACGTCGGCGCAGGGCGGGGTGGTCCGCGGCGAGGACCGCCAGGTGCTGACCGCGCTGGAGGACGAGACCCTGCGGGCCGGGTTCCCGAAGCGGCTGCCGGCCGGCGGCGAGGCGCCGCTGCGCTACGCCGACCTCAACGGCGACAACGTCGAGGAGCTGGTCCTGCCCACCGAGGACGGCCTGGTGCACGCCTACAAGCCCGACGGCTCGGAGCTCGCCGGGTGGCCGGTCAAGACGCAGCTGCAGTACGTGGCCGCCCAGCACCCGAAGGCGCCGGGGCTCGCGGCGCTGCCGCCGGCGCTGGAGCCGCCGCGCGGACCGGTCGTCGCGGACGTCACCGGCGACGGGCGCCCCGAGGTCATCACCACGGCGGGCGAGCGCATCTACGCCTGGGACGCCACGGGCAAGGCGCTGCCCGGCTGGCCGATCAACCCCGACCCGGCGCGCGTCAACTGCGCGCCCGACAAGCAGTACAAGTACGACGACCGCGGCAACGACGACGCCACCGACGACTATCCCGGCTCGCACCCCAAGTGCGGCTTCCTGGCCTCGCCGGCGCTCGCGCGCCTGGAGGGCCAGACCAAGCCGCCGGCCGTCGTCGTCCCCGGCCTCGACGGCGTGCTGCGCGCCTACCGGCCCGACGCCACGCCGGTTCCCGGCTTCCCGCGCCAGCTGATCGACACGGGGATCGAGGATCCGAAGCAGCGGATGGTCGCCGAGTCGATCAACGACCCGGCGGTCGGCGACCTCGACGGCGACGGCTACGACGACGTCGTGGTGGCCACCAACGAGACCTACGGCGGCGGCGGGGGCACCGGTGACGTCGGCTTCGGCGGGCTGCTGAGCGCGGCGGGCCAGACCTCGCGCGTCTACGCGGTGAGCGGGAAGACCGGCGAGTACCTTCCCGGCTGGCCGATCAAGCTCGGCGGGATCATCCAGAACGTGCTGCCGCTGATCGGGCCGGGGCAGGACGCCGCGCTCGTGAAGGTGGGCGGCGAGCAGCAGATCGTCGTCTCGACGACGAGCGGCCCGCTGGCCACCTACGGCGTGGACGGCCAGCAGCGCCGCGAGATGCAGCAGGCCGAGACGGGCGGGCTGAACCTCTTCGAGTCGGCCGCCGTCGGCAACATCGACGGCGCGGGCTCGGCGGAGATCGTCAAGTACCAGGTCGACGTCCAGCAGGCCGCCAACCTGCTGCTGGTCGGCCAGAACTTCCCGTACAGCCATCGCATCGGCGCCTACGACCCGGCCACGGGGGCGACCAAGCCGCCGTATCCGACGATCACCGACGACTACCAGTTCCTGTCGAGCTCGACGGTGGCCAAGGTCCAGCCGGGCGCGACGAACCAGGTCGTGGCCGGTACCGGGCTCGGCCTCCTGCACGCCTACGACGGGCAGACCGGGCTCGACGTGCCGGGCTTCCCGAAGGTGACGGGCGGCTGGCTGTTCGCGCCGGCGGCGCTGTCGGGCGACGGCCGGATCGCCGCGATCACGCGCGAGGGCTTCCTGTTCGAGTGGAAGGCGCCCGACATGCCGGCCTGCCAGGCGGAGTGGCCGTCGTTCCGCCACGACCCGCGCCACACCGGCAACTACGACGCCGACGGCACCGCGCCCGGGACGCCGGACAAGCTGGCGCTCAAGCCCCTCGGCGGGGACCGCTTCGAGCTCTCGTTCCGCTCCCCGGGCGACGACGGGCTGTGCGGCACGGCGACCCGCTACGTCGCCGACCTCGACGGCACGCCGATCGACCTCGGGGCGCCGGTGGCGGGCGGCGAGACGTTCAAGAAGGAGCTGCGGCTGGCGCCCACCGTGCGGCGGCTGACGGTGCGCGCGGCCGACGGGCCGGCCGACGCCGCCTTCAACCTGGGCGGGCCCGGCCGGCTGGAGCGCAAGGCGCCCGGCGGCGGCTTCGAGGAGGAGCCGCCCGGCGAGCCCGATCCGCCGGCCGAGGAGACCGGCCCGTTCCCGACCGCGGGCGGGAGCGGCGGCGGTGGCCCGCCGCTGACGCCGACCCCCATCCGCCCCGGCGGCGGCGGCGGCCCCGTCCCGCCGCTCGGCAGCAGCGCCAAGCAGCCGGCCAAGCTGCAGGTCGCCCGGGTACGGGTGCTGCGCCGCTCGCGCAAGCTCGACGTGCTGGCGCCGATCACCCGCCGCGCCTCCGGGCGCATCCGCGTCGCCTTCCGCGCCGCGGGGCGGACGATCCGCTTCGGCGCGCGCGTGCCCGCCGGCAAGGGGCGGATCCGCTTCCGCCACCGCATCCCGCGCGGCCAGGCGCGCAAGGGCACGGGGATCATCACCCTGCGCTATCCGGGCGACGCCGACACGCGCCCGCAGAAGGTGCGGCTGCGCGCCGCGCGCAACCCGGCGCGCCTGCGGCTGTCACGGCCGCAGGTCGTCAACGGGCGGCTGAAGGCGTCCGGGACGATCGCCCGCCGCGCGCGCGGCCACGTGCGGGTGCAGATGCAGTACGACCTCGGCACGCGGACGATCACGCTGGAGCGCAAGGCGACCATCCGGCGCGGCCGCTGGCGCCTCGACGAGCCGCTGCGGACCAACCTGCTCGCCGACCTCGGCCGGCGCTCGGGGACCGTGCACTCCTACACGCTGTTCACCGGGGACGAGCACCACGCCATCCGCGGCGAGCTGCGCTCCTACGAGGTGCTGCCCGCGCGCTGAGGGGTCAGAGCGCCAGGACGTCGCCGTCCTCGGGCACCGTGACGCGGTGCCCGGCGACGGCGGCGCGCAGCTCGTCGCGCTCGAGCAGGCAGTGGTTGATCGCCTCCATGTGCACCGCGACGACGTGCGCTTCGGGCGCCGCCGCGGCGGTGCTCAGGACGTCGTCGGCGCCCATGACGATCAGCCCGCCCTCGTGGAAGCGCGCGCCGCCGGCGTTGACCACGACGACGTCGGGACGGTGCTCCTCCAGCGCGGCGGCGACGTGGTCGCACCACACGGTGTCGCCGGCGACATAGACGACCGGCTCGCCCGGTGCGCGGAAGACGAAGCCCGAGACGGGGCCGAGCTGCTCGGCCATCGCGCCGTGGCCGTGGCATCCGCCCGTGCGCGTGATCGTCACGCCCCGGTGCTCGGCGGCGGGGTCGACCTCCGTGACGTCCGGCAGGCCGCGCTCGCGCAGCGCCGGGCCGTCGCCGGGCTGGGCGAAGACCGGCGTGGCGGCGCGCGCGACGAGCGCCGTGCCGGTCTCGTCGACGTGGTCGGTATGCAGGTGCGTGACCACGACCGCGTCCGCGGACGCCACCAGCGCCTCGGCGTCGAGCGGCAGCTCGACGAGCGGGTTGGGGCGCTGGCGGGGCGTGTCGGCCACCGGCGGCCGCACGCCCGCGGGGTCCAGGCTCGGCTCGAGCAAGAACCGCACGCCGCCGATCTCCAGCAGCAGCGTCGCGTTGCGGATCAGCTGCAGCGAGGCCATCAGGTCGGGAAGCGGACCTTGCCGTTGGAGCGCGCCCGCGCCTGCGCGCGCTCGACGAAGTCCAGCCGCTTGATGGCGGCGCGGAACAGGCGCGCGACCAGCTTCAGGCGGGCGGTCTCGGAGCGCAGCTCGAGCAGCCCCTGCTTGGCGTCGAGGCCGAACTCCACCGTGCCGGCCATCTCGTAGGCGGTCATCGCCTCGAGCTCTTCGCGGTCGGGCGTCTTGTCCGTGGCCTGCTCGACCAGCTCGGCGTAGGCCTCGCGCGCGGTCTGCTGGGCTTCGGACTCGATGTCCTCGTCGCGGTCGTCGAGGAACACGACGGTGCCGGCCGGATAGGGGAGGTCCTCCTGGCGCGCCTCGACGCGGAACGGGCGCGTGCCGCGGGCGATCAGGTTCATCCGCCCGTCCTCCATGGTCTCCAGCACCTCGGCGATCTCGCAGGCGCAGCCGACGTCGCGTAGGCCGTCGTCGGCCACCCAGACGATGCCGAACTCCGACTCATCGGCCAGGCAGCGGCCGATCATCGTCTTGTAGCGCTCCTCGAAGATGTGGAGGGGGATCAGCTCCCCCGGGAGCGCCACGAGCGAGAGCGGGAACAGCGGGAAGTCGCGGACCGGCTCCATGCGGGGAGTGTACGGCCGGTCCAGCGCGCCGCCACGCCCGTATACCCGCGTATGAGCGACCGAGCGATCGTCTGGTTCCGGCGCGACCTGCGCGTGCACGACCATCCCGCACTGACCGCCGCGCTGCGCGCGCACGAGGAGGTCGTGCCCGTCTTCGTGCTCGACCGCCGCCTGACCGCGGGGCGCTTTCCATCGGGCCCGCGGGCGCACTTCCTGCTCGAATCGGTGCGCGAGCTGCGCGCGGCGCTGCGGGCGCGCGGCGGCGAGCTGCTCGTCCGCGACGGGCGTCCCGAGGCGGAACTGGTCGCGCTGGCCGAGCAGACCGGCGCGCGCGCCGCCTACTTCCACGCCGACGTGTCGCCGTTCGCGGTCGCCCGCGACGCGCGGGTGAGCGCGGCGCTGCGCGCGGCGGGCGTCGAGCCGCGCGCGCTGCCCGGGACCTTCGTGGCGGATGATCCGGGCGCCCCACGGACCGCCGACGGCCGCCCCTTCACCGTCTACTCGCCGTACTGGCGGCGCTGGCGCGAGCTGCCGCTGCGCGACGTGCACGACGCCCCGGGCGCCGTCGCGGTGCCCGGCGGGCTGGACGCGGGGACGATCCCCGCCCTTGCCGACCTCGGCCTGCAACCGGAGCTCAGCGACCCGCCGGCGCCCGGCGAGGCCGCGGGCCGGGCGCGCATGGAGGCGTTCCTGAGCGACGGCCTCGCCGGCTACGGCGACACCCGCAACCGCCTCGCGGGCGGGACCTCGGAGCTCTCGCCGTACCTGCACTTCGGCTGCGTGTCGGCGCGCGAGCTGCACGCGCGGGCGTCCTCGTCGGACGCGTTCGTGCGCCAGCTCGCGTGGCGCGACTTCTACGCGCACGTCCTGCTGCACAACCCGGACAACGCGCACCGCCCGTTCCAGGCGCGCTACGAGGCGCTGGAGACCGACGACGACGCGGAACGGCTGGAGGCCTGGAAGGCCGGCCGCACCGGCTTCCCGCTGGTCGACGCCGGGATGCGCCAGCTGCGCGCCCGCGGCTGGATGCACAACCGCGCCCGTCTGGTCACCGCGTCCTTCCTCGTGAAGGATCTGCACCTCGACTACCGGCTCGGCGAGGCGCACTTCATGCGCTACCTGCTGTGCGGCGACGAGGCGCAGAACAACGGCAACTGGCAGTGG
>DASVQH010000456.1:0-21109 GCA_036389195.1 Solirubrobacteraceae bacterium | reverse complement strand
GGCTCGGCTCGCCGGGCGTCGGGCTGCTCGCCGGTAATCAGATCGAGGTAGGTGTAGGACTCGATGAGCCGGACGATCACGTAGGCCAGCTCGTGGAGATCGACCGGGAGGTCGAGGCGCCCGGCGGCGGTCTCGGCTTCGAGGAGCGCTTCGACGGCGGCGATGAGCCGAGGCTGGAAATTCGTCTCATGACGCGTGAGCAGGCGCATGGCGTGCTCGCCCTCGTCGGCGAGCCATCGCTGCATGCCTGGGTTGGTGATGACGTCGCGCAGGAAGCGCGACACGACCGTGACTATGCGCTTCGCGCCCCGTGTCCGGGTCTGACGCTCAGCGATGTCGAGCGTGTCGCGTGCGAGCGACCAGATGAGCTCGACGAGGAACTGCTCGCGCGACCCGTACCACCGGTAGAGCGTGACGCGGTTGACGCCGAGCTCCTCGGCCAGGGCGCTCATGTCGATGCGCTCGCCAGAGAGAAACCGCCGGCGTCCGAGCTGGAGGGCTTGAGCCGCGGTGGGCCGAGACGTCGTGCTCACCCCGCGAAGCATCGCATCCTCACCGCGCTGATCGCTGCGGCAGGAGCGGTACCCGGCCGCCATCGAAGCCGGGGATGCTGAGCGCCCAGTGTCGCGCGGTGACGGCGATCGCTCAGCGCGATGCAACACAAGGCGGCCAGCGTGTCCCACGCCAGGGGACCCATCTTGTCGGCGGATGCGAAAATCGGCGTGAGGGGTACATGCCGAAGCATGGCTCCAAGATCCACGGTGAATGGCCGCAAGAAGCCGACCGCGACCAAGGCTTCGCGGATGACGCGCGAACGGCAGGCCGAGCAGTTCGCTCGGGCCGCCCGCGAGAAGGTCGATGCGAAGCGCGCCGAGGCCGACGGCCTCGCCGGGACCATTGCCGACCGCGCCGGCCAGTGGTCGCTCGACGCGCAGAGCTCGAATTTCATGGAGCGCCAGAAGTACTTCTGGAACCCGCTGATGGACTACTACTTCCGCATGGAGATCGAGGGTTGGGAGCGGCTTCCCCCACCCCCGGCTCTGATAGTCGGCGTCCACTCGGGCGCACCGTTCGTCTGGGACGCTTGGACGGTCGGCATCCAGTGGTGGCGGCACTTCGGCGAGGAGCGCATCCTGCACGGGACGGCGCACGATGCGCTGATGGCGATGCCGGGTATCGGCTCGTACTTCCGCAGCATGGGCGTGCTTCCCGCGGCCCCCGACTCGATCGCGAGCGCGCTGGCCGCCGGGCGCGACGTGGCGCTCTGGCCGGGCGGGGAAGTGGATTCCCTGCGACCGTGGACCGAGCGCGACAAGGCGGTGCTCGCGGGCCGCAAGGGCTTCGTCCGGCTGGCGATCAATGCCGGGGTTCCCATCGTGCCCGTGGCGACCGTCGGCGGACCTGACTCGATGCCGGTGCTGTTCCGCGGCCGCGGCATCGCGAAGGCATTGCAGCTCGACAAGATCGCCCGGCTGAAGGTCTTCCCAATGGCAATCAGCGCACCGTGGGGCATCGCACCCGCAGCCCTGCCCGAGATCCCGCTGCCGACCAAGATCCGTACCGCGTTCCAGCCGCCGATCGAACTCGACCGCGACCCTGAGCGAGCCAACGACCGCGAGTACGTCGAGCAGAAGTACGAAGAGGTCCGCCAGAGCATCCAGCGCGGTATGGACACCCTCGCGCGACGCCGAGCCTTCCCCATCTTCGGCTGATCCGTCGAGCCCGCCGGCGCGCGCAGCACACGCGCCGGGCGGGTTCGATACCGTGCAACAGAACGGTTGCCGCGTTGCACGAGGAGGAAGCGATGAGCACGTCTGAGCTGCTGGCTACGAGCGATTTCTACGCACTGGAATCCATGCTTCCCGACGACGATCGGGCCTTCCTCAGCGAGATACGCAGTTTCATGCGCGAGGAGGTCTCGCCAATCATCAACGACTTCTGGTCGCGAGAGGAGTTCCCGCACCAGATCTGGCCGCGCGCCGCCGAGATCGGCCTGGGCGGGATGGCGTTGGAGGGCTACGGGTGCGCCGGTCGCGGCGTCCTGGTCGACGGGTTCGTCGCGATGGAGCTCGCCGCGGTCGACTGCTCCGTGGCGACCGGGCTCGGCGTTCACAACCACCTCGCGATGGGGTCGATCCACCACTGCGGCTCGGAAGAGCAGAAGGAGCAGTGGCTCCCGCCGATGGCGCGCTTCGAGAAGATCGGCGCGTTTGGGCTCACGGAGCCCGAGGTCGGCTCGGGCGTGGCCAGGGGGATGCTGACGACCGCTCGCCGCGGCGGGGACACATGGGTGCTCAACGGTGCCAAGCGCTGGATCGGCAACGCCACGTTCGCCGATGTCGTGGTCATCTGGGCGCGCGACGAGGCCGACGACCAGGTCAAGGGATTTCTTGTCGAGAAGGACACGCCCGGCTTCGTGCCCACGAAGATGGAGCACAAGATCGCGCTGCGCGCCGTGCAGAACGCCGACATCACCCTCACCGACGTTGAAGTCTTCGAGAGCTCCCGCCTCCAGAACGCGAACTCTTTCATGGACACCGCCGGTGTGTTGACACAGTCGCGAATCGCTGTGGCCTGGGAGGCGGTCGGCTGCGCGCGCGGCGCCTACGAGCTCGCGCTCAAGTACGCCACCGAGCGCCAGCAGTTCGGCCGGTCGATCGCCAAGTTCCAGCTTGTGCAGGACCTCCTCGCCCGCATGCTCGGCAACGTCGTCTCGTCGCAGTGCATGGCCCTACGGCTCGCACAGCTCGCCGAAGCTGGGCAAGCGGGCGTCCAACACGCCTCCCTGGCGAAGGCGTTCTGCACCGCGCGAATGCGCGAGACCACCGGCTGGGCGCGCGAGCTGCTGGCCGGCAACGGGATCCTGCTCGAGTACGACGTCGCCCGGTTCGTCGCCGACTCCGAGGCGATCTACTCCTACGAGGGGACCCGCGAGATCAACTCGCTGATCGTCGGCCTGGCGATCACCGGCGAGTCGGCGTTCGTCGGCAAGTGAGCGATGTCGACGTGAAGACGACGCCGCTGAACGTCCTCGACGAGCTCTACCTGAGCTTCGACAGCGACAACGAGCCGTGGAGCGTCCACCTGGAGATCCGCGTCGACGGCCACATCGATCGCGACCGCCTCCAAGCCGCCGCGCGGACAGCTGCGGCGCACCATCCGATGGCGCGAGCACGCCTCGCCGACGCGCGGTTGACCGATTTCAGCTACCGATGGGAGATCGCCGACGAGCTCGGCGAGATCGAACTCGAAGAGCTCGACTGCACAGCCTCGGGCGACCTGGGACGGGCGCGCGAGCGGACGCTCAGCCGGACGCCGCCGCTGGATCGCCGTGGGCCGTTCGCGATGCTGCTCGCCCATCACCCCGAAGGTGACTCGGTGGTGCTGAACTTGCACCACGCCGCCGGCGATGGTCTTGCGGCGTTGCGGCTGATGAGCTCGATCGTGCGCGCCTACGGCGGAGAGGACGACCCCGCCCCCGTCGTCGATCCGCTCGAAGTCCGTGATGTCGGCGCCATGGCGGCGCCCGGCTCGATCAAGGAACGTCTGACGCGCGGGCGCGCTGCGCTCGAGTACCTGGGGCGAGGGGTCAGCGCCCCAACCCGTCTGGTACCCGAGGGCGGGAGCGACAAGCCGGGCTACGGATTCGCGACGCTGGCCTTCGAGCCCGCTGAGGTCGAGCAAATCATCGCGCTGCGCACCGCACGCGCAACGGTCAACGACGTGCTCCTCGGCGCACTCGGGCATACGGTGAGCCGTTGGAACGACCATCGCGGCGAGACCTCCGGCGCTGTTTACCTGCTTATGCCGATCAACCTGCGGCCGCCCGAGTGGCGCTTCGACGTCGTCGGCAACTTCGCCTCCTACGTCAGCGTGCGTATCGGCTCAGGCGACCACACGACGCTCGCCAAAGCGGTTCGCGCGGCCGCCGACGGCACGCGACGCGTCAAGGATGGCAACATCGCGGGGCTCATCGTCGACTTGTTCGGGGCGCCGATGCTGTTGCCCGCCGCGCTCAAAGGCCGCATCCACGACCTCATCCCGCTCACCGGCAACGTCATCGTCGACACGGCCGTCCTCTCCAACCTGGGCCGGATCCAAAGCGTGCCCGCCATGGGCGACGCCGGACGAGTCCGCGAGCTCTGGTTCTCACCGCCGGGACGGATGCCGCTCGGCGCGTCGCTGGGCGCGGCAACCATCGACGGACGACTCTTCATGACGCTGCGCTACCGCCACGCGCTCTTCGACGCGGCGGCGGCCGCCGAGTTCTTGTCCATCTTCCGCAGGACGCTGCTCGGGGGGCGGAACTGAGATGTCGAACGACCGTCTCAGCCCCCTCGATGCTTCTTTCCTGCACCTGGAGGATCCGTCGCAGCACATGCACGTCGCCGCCGCGATGATCTTCCAGGGCTCGCCTCCCGGCTACGAGCGGCTGCTCGCTCACATCAACGACCGGCTCCATCTCGTTCCGCGCTTCCGACAGCGCCTCGCCCACGTACCGCTCGCCCAAGCTCGTCCGAAATGGGTGGATGACCCTCACTTCGATCTCCGCTACCACGTCCGCAACACGGCTCTTCCGGCCCCCGGCAGCGAAACCGAGCTTCAGGTGCTCGCAGGCCGGGTTTTCTCCCAGCAGCTACGCCGCGACCGGCCGCTGTGGGAGCTCTGGCTCGTCGCCGGACTCGAGGACGACCGTTTCGCGATCCTCTCCAAGACGCACCATGCGCTCGTTGACGGCGTCTCGGGCATGGACATCCTCAGCGTCCTGTTCGCGCCCGACTCGGAGGAAGAGACCAGGCCGTGGCAACCGGCGCCTGAACCCACTCGCGCGCAGCTGCTGAGCGAGGCGCTCATCGAGCGCACGACGAGCGTCGCAAGCCTCACCCGGCCGGTGCGCGCGCTTGTCCGGGGCCCGCGCCGGGCGCTGAGCCGTGCGGCGGAGACCGCGGTGGGCGCCGGCGCGATGGCCTGGGCCGGCATCCGGCCGGTCCCCTCCACGCCCTACAACGCCCAAACCGTCGGGCCCGACCGGCGCTTCACCTGGACGCGGGCGTCGCTCGACGACGTCAAGGCCATCAAGAACGCCCTCGGCGGCACCGTGAACGATGTCGTGCTCACCGTCGTCACGCTCGGCCTGCGAGCTCACCTCGAACGCCGCGGAGAGGACGTCTCAGACCTCGAGCTCCGGGCCTTCGTCCCGGTGAGCATCCGCGACGAAGGCGCTGGGGGCACCGGCAACCAGGTCTCGGGCATGCTCGCGACCCTGCCGGTCTCCACCGCCGACCCCGCGATGTGCCTCGCGAAGATCTCCGACCAGCTACGGGGAGTGAAAGAGTCGGGACAGGCCGTAGGCGCCCAGGCCCTGACCGAGCTGTCCGGGTTCGCGCCACCCGGCCTGATGCACCAGGCCTCCCGGCTCGTCAGCCGTCAGCGCTTCGTGAACCGCGTGGTCACCAACATCCCCGGCCCGCAGTTCCCCCTCTACCTGGAGGGACGCGAGATGACCGACATGTTCCCCATGGTCCCGCTCGGCTCCAACCTCAACCTCGGCGTGGCCATCGTCTCCTACAACGGCAGGCTCAACTTCGGCCTCGTCGGCGAGTTCAACGCGCTTCACGACCTCGATGACCTTGCGGACGACTTCCTCGCCGGCCTCCAGCGCCTAGCCGAGGCGGCGGCGCCGGCGGCGTCGTGACCTTAACGCGCGCCCTCTAGGACGGGTCCGTCAGGCAGCCGCCGATCCTCCCCCTTGGCGGGCACGCGGCTCATCGCGCACTCGGCCATAGCGGTGATGGTGAGGCTTGGGTTGCCCGGTTGGCCGTCCACTCGGCGACGGGGATCTGCGTGGGATTCGGCGTTTCGAGGTCCTGCTCGGTCGTGAGCCCAGGCGTCCCACGGCCGAGCAGACTCCGCTTGGGCTTGAGTCGCATCTTGTTGTCGACCGTCTGCATGACCAGCAGGATCACGGTGCGCCACGAGAACTTCACCGGCCAGAGCACGCGGGCGAACTTCAGCGGGTGGCGCAGAGCCTGCCCGAGGGCCTTCAGCGGGCGGGTGAGGCGGTTGCCTTCGCCGACCAGCAACGTCGCCCAGAGGATCGACATCGAGTCCGCGCCGCGGCCGTAGGTGACGTTCTCGATGTGCGTCTCGTCGTCGGGGTGGAAGGATGAGGAGATCGCGACCGACTGCGTGAAGTCCTGAGAGTCGTCGGTGATCGTCACCGCGGGGATCGACTCGCTGTTGGAGCGCACGTTGTAGCCCAACCGGTCGGAGATCTTCGGCAGCGAGCCCTTGATCTTGCAGCGCTGCAGCAGCTGATTCGTGCCCAGCGGCCCTGCGGCGACGACGACCCCGCGGGCACGGTGCGTGCGGCTATCCTTGCACCACCAGGCCCCGGACCGCTCAGACACGACCTCGTAACCGTCGCGGCCGTCAGTGCCGTTCAGCGCCGGACGTCGACAACCATCCGCTCGGGCTCGATCTGCACGCCCTTTCGCTCCGCGAACCAGAGATAGTTCTTCATGAGCGTGTTCTTCGCGTTGTAGCGGCAGCCCGGCATGCAGGCGCCGCAGTGAATGCAGCCGGTACGCGCCGGACCTTCCCCGCCGAAGTATGGATCGGGCACCGTCTTGCCGGCCTCGCCGAGAAAGACGCCGACCCGGGTCGGCGTGTAGCTCTCACCCACGCCGAGCTCTTCGGCGAGCTCCTTGAGCAAGTCGTCGCCGGGTCCTCGACGGGTGTACTCGGTAACGCCGAGCATCCGCTCAGCCTCGTCGAAGTGCGGCGCGAGGCGCGCCTCCCAATCCTCGTCGAGATGCGCCCACTGCGGGTCTTTGAAGAATCGCTCACGCGGACGGTACAGCTTGTTCGCGTACCCCAGCGAGCCGCCGCCGACGCCCGCCCCCGACACGACGAAGATGTCTTTCAAGAGCGTGAGCCGCAGGATGCCCTTCATCCCGAGCTTCGGGGCCCAGAAGTAGCGCCGGGCATTCCACGTCGTCTTGACGAAATCTTTGTCCTCGAACCGCCGTCCGCATTCGAGCATTCGCACCGGGTAGCCCTTCTCAGCCAGACGCAGCGCCGCCACGCTACCGCCGAAGCCGGAGCCGATCACCAGCCAGTCGACGTCGAAATCCATCTCGCTCTCCATCTCGCCTACATGCACGACCCTTGTGCGCTGCACGCCCGCACGTGCACCCGGCGGGTACCGGGAACCGCCGGGCAGCAAACGGCTCCCATTAGCGTCTTCTACCTCACGCGCAAATCCGGAAGCGCGGCCGCCCCGCACGCTGAAGACCCCGCTCGCGGACATCATCGATCAGGCAATTTCCTTCGGCTACGTCAGGAACGGAGGGGCCAACACGTTCATTGGGTGTCGATGGCAGCGTGGGCTGCGGGATGGCGTGGGCGGAAGCCGGTGCAAAGCGGCGCGACGAGGGTGAACGGTGGAACGGCACACACAGGTTTCAGGCAGGGCCCGGCGGGTGGGCGTCGCCGTCCTCGCCGCGCTCGCGGCGGTTCCGGCCGTCGGCCCGCTCGACGCCGCCGCCGGCAAGTCCAAGCACAAGAGCCAGACGGTCACTGTCCGCAATCGCGCGAGCCACTTCAGCATCAAGGTGCCCCGAGGCTTCCACCTCAAGGTCCGCAAGGGCGTCTACGTCCTGCAGAAGGGCAAGCAGGCCATGAGCTTCTCGCGCGTCACGAGCGAGCTCACACCCGAGCAGTTCGGTGGGCAGCTGCTCGCTCAGCTCGGCGGCAACGTCGTCTCCAGGAAGGCCTCGCCGCAGGACTTCGTCGCGAAGGTCAACCGCGGGACCAACCGCGAGACGGTCATTGTGCGCGATCTCGGGAGCGTCCTCGCGGTGACGACCAGCACCTCGCCCGTCGCGCACCCGACGTCCTTGAAGACGCTGAAGCGCATCGCCAAATCGGCCCGCGGCGGTTTCACCCTCCAGCCGCCGGCGGCGGAGCCCGACCCGGCGCCGCTGCAGCTCGTGGACTACCGCGCGCCGGACGGCGGCGCGACCGCGCGCGTCCCGGCCGGATGGACCATCAGCAGCTCAGGCGGCATGGTCCAGGGCGACGGGCCGGACGGCGCATTCATCCTCGGCCACTCGGTCGGCGTCTTCCTGCCCGAGGCCGCCTACCCCGGCCTCCCTTCCACGATCAAGGTCGCCCCGTACGCGAACGCCGCGGACGCCCTCACGCAGGTGTGGCCGCTGTTCGCCAGCGGCTGGACCGGCACCCGGATCACCCGGGTCCTGCGCGAGAACGTGCTCCCCGGGTTCGGGTCCTCCGGCCTGTTCCTCTATGAGTACACGTTCAACGGCCGCCCGTTCACCGGTCTCGCGCTGGTCGCGACCACGCCGGCGGAGAGCTACGCCCCGGGCATCGGATGGAACATGTACCTCAGCCTGATCGCCGTTGCGGCCGACAGCGACGGCCGGACGGGGACGGCGCTGCTCGACGTGTGGAAGAGCTGGAACCCGAGCGGGGCCATCGCCCAGCGCAACGCTCAGCAGCGCCAGCTCATCGAGGAGTCGACGCAGGCGATGCAGGACGTCACCGCGTTCCGGCTGCGCCAGCACGAGCGCAACCAGCGCGATGTCGGCTGCCTGCTCCTGGGCTACTACGACGTCCAGGACAACTCACGCAAGTACGACCTTCCGCCGCTGCCCTGCGGGCAGACGTACACCGGCGGGTGAGCCCGGGCCTCAGCCGTCCCCCGTCGCATCGGTAGGCGTCCAAGGGTCAGGAGTGCATGACTTAGGCGCCCAACAGCGGTGGCGCTAGCGCGGTAGCTCACGCCGGTGAACGGTGATCGTCGTCCCTCCGTGGAAGACGATGCGGATTTCTCGATCGTCGTGGTGCGCGCTCCTGACGGCAGTCCGCTCGACGACGAGCCGGACGGTCGAGTGCGGGACCGGTGGGGACTCTCCCTCGGGGACGAGCGAGTACATGTGGCCGCCGTCCGTCGTCGGGAGGTCTCGGGCCAGCCACGTCGACGGCAGCTCGACCGGGCGGTGGGTCCAGTGGTGAAGCACTCCTTCTGCGGCGAGGAGCGCGACACCAGGTTCGGCGGTCAGCTCGACCGTCGCAAGGACGTATTGGCCGAGCCAGTCGTGCAGACGCATGAGGCTCGCGTCGATGCTCACCCGAGCATGGTGTCAGCGCCTGCCCCCGAGTCCAGAGCGTTCCCGCGCCGGGTAGTGCAGCGGCGAAAGGCGGACGCCCGCCCGTGGCGCGCCTGCTGAGGGTGAAGCGGCCGATGGTGATTCGCCCGGCCATAGTGGGGGACCGACTCGGCCACGAGTCGCTCGCGATACCGTCCTGCGACGCCGGGAAGGGCTGCCTGTGCCGCGCGGGTGTTCGGGTCGGCTCCACCTCGCGAGCGAACCCGACCCCGGCTTGCCTCAGCGATGTCCGATGCCCCTCCCAAGTCCCAGCCTACGCGCGCCGACGGCGGCCGCACCGGCGCTGTGGCGGCTTCGAGGGAGCCGCCGACAACGACCGACTCGGACACCACGTCCGGCCACCACACCGCCGGCGCCGCCGCGCTGACGCTTGGGGCGCTGGGAGTGGTCTTCGGCGACATCGGGACGAGCCCGCTCTACGCGCTTCAGACGGTCTTTCACGCCGATCACGGCGCCGTGCCGACGACGCCGTCGGCGGTCTATGGCGTGTTGTCGCTGATCTTCTGGGCGGTCACGATCATCGTCTCGCTGAAGTACGTGACGCTGATCATGCGCGCCGACAACGACGGCGAGGGCGGGATCATGGCCTTGATCGCGTCCCTCCGCGGCGCTGGGCTGCGCAGCCGGAGGGCGAAGGTCACGCTGATCGCGCTCGGGATCTTCGGCGCGGCGCTGTTCTACGGCGACGGCATGATCACGCCGGCGATCTCGGTGCTGTCCGCCGTCGAGGGACTCGAAGTCGTGTCGCCGTCGTTTGAGTCGCTGGTCGTCCCGATCGCCCTTGGGATCCTGACCGTCCTGTTCACCATCCAGCGCTTCGGAACCGGGGCCGTCGGTCGCCTGTTCGGGCCCGTCATGGGGGTGTGGTTCACGGTGCTCGCGATCGGCGGCGTGCGACGGATCATCGAGCACCCCGGGATCCTGCGCGCGCTGTCGCCGCATTACGGCGTCCAGTTCTTCGTCGAGCACGGCGGCACGGCGTTCATCGCGCTGGGCTCCGTCGTGCTAGCCGTGACCGGCGCCGAGGCATTGTACGCCGACATGGGCCACTTCGGGCACAGCCCGATCCGTCGCGCCTGGTTCTTCATGGTCTTCCCGGCGCTCACCCTCAACTACCTGGGTCAGGGCTCGCTCATCCTCGACAACCCGAAGACCATCGCAAGCCCCTTCTTCCTGAGCTTCCCCGAATGGAGCCGGGTTCCCATGGTCATCCTCGCCACGCTCGCGACCGTGATCGCCTCTCAGGCCGTCATCTCTGGTGCCTTCTCGGTCACTCGTCAAGCCGTCGGTCTGGGCTTCTTGCCGCGATTGGCGATCCGCCACACCTCGCGGCACGAGGTCGGCCAGGTCTACGTGCCCGCGGTGAACTGGGGGATCTTCGCCGCCGTCGTCGCGCTCGTGGTCGGCTTTGGATCCTCGACCGCGCTGGCTTCTGCCTACGGCATCGCCGTGACCGGCACGCTGGCGATCGACACCCTCTTGTTCTTCGTCGTGGTGCGCGTGCTGTGGAAGAAGTCACTGCGGCTGGCGATCGCCGGCGCGGTCGGCTTCCTTGTGGTCGACTTGGCCTTCTTCGCGGCGAACCTCACCAAGGTTCTCCATGGCGGCTGGTTCCCGCTGCTGATCGCGCTCCTCGTGTTCGTCGTCCTGATGACCTGGCAGAAGGGCCGCGAGATCTTGACGCGCAACCGCACCGAGGAAGAGGGGCCGCTGCGCGACTTCGTCGAGACGGTCCACGCCATGCAACCGCCGGTCTACCGGTCCCCGGGCACGGGCGTGTTCCTGAACGCGACCAAAGAGACCACGCCGCTGGCGATGCGAGCCAGCGTCGAGCACTACAACACACTGCCGAGCAACGTGGTGATCATCTCGATCGAGACGCTCAACGTCCCGAACGTGCCGGAAGCCGACCAGGTCAGCGTCGATGACCTCGGCTATCGCGACGACGGCATCAGCCACGTCAGCGCGCGCGTCGGCTTCCAGGACCGCGTCGAGGTCCCGCACCTGCTCGATCTGGCCGTGGGACAGGGCCTTGAAGGGGACTGCAACACCAGCAGCGCCTCCTACTTCGTCTCGCGCATGACGATCGTCCCCACGGACGACGCGGGCATGTCCCGCTGGCGGAAGAAGCTGTTTCTCACGCTCGCGCGCAACACCAGCAACCCGGTCGCCTACTTCGGCCTGCCCGACGACCGCACGGTCGTCATGGGCTCCCACGTGAACTTCTAGGGACCGGCTCTGAGCGTCCAGGCGGGATCCACTCTGTTCGGCGCCGTTCGGCGCCATCCCTCGGCGCTGCTGTTCGCCGTTCAGCTGGCCGGCGTCGTGCTGTTCCCGTTCATGGAGGGCAGTCACGCGCGGCGTGCCGTCTTCGCGATCTTCTCCATCGCCGTCCTCGGCCTCGTCGTCATGACCGTCCGGCGCTCGCCCGCCCTGACCTGGGTGGCTCTTCTTCTCGGCGTTCCGGCGATCGCGTTGCGGATCATCGAGGCCGCGTACGGCAGCGACGTCCTGCTGCCGTACTCGGCGGCACCGGAAGCGGGCTTGTACTTCTACGCAGCGGGCGCGCTCATCGCCTACACGCTCGCCGACCACGACGTCACCCGTGATGAGCTCTTCGCCGTCGGCGCGATCTTCACCCTTCTGGCGTGGGGCTTTGCCTCCGTCTACACCGTCTCGCAAGCCATCGAGTCCGGCAGCTACCTCGCCGCGACCGACCCGATGGGCGAGCGCACCTGGGTCGAGCTGCTTCTGCTGAGCTTCACGACGCTGTCGAACATCGGCGTCGGCGACGTCGTGCCGATCAAGCCCTTCGCGCGCGGCCTGGTCATGATCGAGCAGCTCGCGGGACTTGCGTTAATCGCCATTCTGATCGCACGCTTGGTGGGGTTGACCGTCAGCTGGCGTCGAAGCGCTACCGAAGCCGACCGGCGCTAAGAACGCGTCAGGATTGCGGCGTTTCGCGCTAGGACGGCGTCAGGCCCCCGCGAACGTGCCGGGAACTCCGGTAGGTGTGAAGGCATGGCGTCGCTGGCGGGATCCTTCATGCGGTCGGTGCTCGGCGAGCCGCTGCGCACGGACCGCCTCGGCGAGACGTTGCTGCCGAAGAAGCTGGCGCTGCCGGTGTTCTGCTCGGATCCGTTGTCCTCGGTGGCCTACGCCACGGAGCAGATCGTGCTCGTGCTCGGTCTCGGCGGGCTGGCGTTGCTGCATCTCACGCCGTGGCTGGCCGGGGCCGTGGTCCTGCTGCTGGTGATCGTCGTCGCCTCGTATCGCCAGACGTGCGCCGCCTATCCCGACGGCGGCGGGGCCTACGCGGTCAGCCGCAGGAACCTCGGTGAGGACGCTTCGCTGGTTGCGGCTTCCGCGCTGCTGGTCGACTACGTGCTCACCGTCGCCGTGTCGGTGGTGGCGGGGGTTGCCGCCATCACGAGCGCCGTCCCGGCGCTGGCCGACCACACCGTTGCGCTGTCGCTGGCTTTCGTCCTGCTCTTGACAGTGGTCAATCTACGCGGCATCAAGGAGTCCGGCCGAGCGTTCGCGCTCCCCACGTACGGATTCGTGGTCGCCATCTACGCCATGCTCCTCGTCGGCTTCGCGAAGGTCGTGTTCGGTGAGGGCGTCACGGCCGAGAGTGCGCACTACCAGCTGCGCCAAGTCGCCGACACCGGCGGCCTGCTGACCGTGTTCCTCGCCCTCCGAGCCTTCGCGTCAGGCTGCACGGCGCTGACGGGCGTCGAAGCGGTGTCGAACGGCGTTCCGGCGTTCAGAGAGCCGAAGAGCCGCAACGCCGCGCTGACGCTCCTGATGATGGGGGCGCTTGCCATCACGATGTTCGCCGGCATCACCGCCTTGGCCATCATCGCCGACGTGCACATGGCCGAGGATCCGTCCGCGCTGGTTGGTCTGCCGGCAGGGGGCGAGCAGAAGACGGCACTAAGCCAGATCGCGCTGGCGACGTTCGGTTCGACGGCCCCGTTCTACGTCTTGCAGGGCTTAACGGCGGCGATCCTGATCCTGGCGGCCAACACGGCCTTCAACGGCTTCCCGGTGCTGGCGTCGTTGCTCGGCCGCGACGAGTACCTGCCGCATCAGCTCGGGCACCGCGGCGATCGCCTCGTGTTCTCCAACGGCGTCGTGATCCTCGCGCTCGTCGCGTCGCTGCTCGTCGTCGCGTTCGACGCCGAAGTCACGCGTCTCATCCAGCTCTACATCCTCGGGGTGTTCCTGTCGTTCACGCTCAGTCAGACGGGCATGGTCCGGCACTGGTCGCGTCAGCTCGCGGAAGATGGCGTCGACCGGCCCGCACGCCGAGTCGTGCGTCGCAAGCAGGCCATCAACGCGCTCGGGGCGTTGGCGACCGGTGTCGTCTTCGTGATCGTGCTCGCCACCAAGTTCGCCCAGGGCGCGTGGATCGTCGTGCTCGCCACCCCGCTGCTCTTCTGGACCATGAAGGCGATGGCCCGGCACTACCGCCGGGTCTCCGCCGAGCTGACGCCGGCAGCCTCGGGCGTGGCCCTGCCCGGGCGCATCCACACCGTGGTGCTCGTGTCCAACCTGCTGGCCCCGACGCTGCGCGCGCTGGCCTTCGCCCAGGCGACGGCGCCGGCGACGCTTCGGGCGGTCAAGGTCTCCGACGCCGGCGACCGTGACCCGCTGGTTGGTGAGTGGGAGAATCGCGGCGTACCCGTGCCGCTCGTGATCGTCGATTCGCCGTACCGCGAGACCGTCGGTCCCGTGCGCCGGTACGTGCGCCACCTGCGCCGCGAGCATCCCGGCGACGTCGTCTCGGTCATCATCCCCGAGTACGTCGTGTCGCACTGGTGGCAGCACATCCTGCACAACCAGACGGCCCTGCGGCTGAAGGGCGCGTTGCTGTTCGAGCCGGCCGTGACCGTCACCAGCGTGCCGTGGGTGCTCGGCTCCGAGGCGCGATTCGGCGCCTCCGGCTTGGCAAGCGGCGAGAAGCCGGCGGCGGTGGGGCCGTGAGCTCCCACGCGGATGTCTCGTTCGTGCGCGACGAGGATCTGCTCGACGAGCCGCTGCCGACGACTCGCGCACCGAGGGTGCGCTTGGGTCGCCGTCGACGGCTCTCTGGGGCGGTGTTGGCGCTGGTCGGCCTGCCACTACTCACGTTGTTGTTGGTCAAGACGCGAGGGTCGCTGTCGCTGGAAGGCCAGGTGCTGCTGTACCTGCTCGCCGTCGTGGTCATCGCCGGCGTCGGCGGGATCACCGTCGCCTTGCTTTCTGCGGTCGCCGCGGCGTTGCTGATCAACTACAACTTCGTTGCGCCGCTGCACACGCTCGACGTCGCCCATGCCGACGAGGCGCTCTCGCTCGCGATGTTCGTACTCGTCGCCGCGGTGGTCAGCGGCGCTGTTGAGCTGGCCGCGCGGCGCGCTCATGCCGCAGAGCAGGCTATGGGTCAGGCCGAGACGCTCTCAACCCTCGCTGGCGCGGACCTCGACGAGAGCGAGACCCTGCGCGACGTCCTAGAGCGCGCCCGCCGGACGTTCAAGATGCAGACGGTCGTCCTCAAGCGACTCAACCGTGCCGCCGGCGAGTGGCACGAAGTCGAGCGGGCCGGCTGGCCCGGACAGCAGCCCGAGCCGCTGCGCTTCGACGTCCCGATCGGCGACCTGCGTCTCGTCGGACGCGGGCCGGCGCTCTTTGCCGAAGACCGCCGCGTCCTGCACGCCTTCGCCGCCGCAGCCCAGACCGCCTTCGAGGGACGGCAGCTGACCGAGCAGGTGCGCGAAGGGCGCAATCTGGCCGTCGCCGACCGTCAACGCACCGCGCTGCTGGCCGCCGTCGGCCACGACCTGCGCACCCCGCTCGCCGGCATAAAGGCCGCTGTTACGTCGCTGCGACAACCGGATGTGAGCTGGTCCGAAGCCGACCGTGACGAACTGCTGGCCACGATCGACCAGTCCGCCGACCGCCTCGACGGGATCGTGACGAATCTGCTAGACGCGAGCCGCCTTCAAGCCGGCGCACTCGCCGTCCAAATTCAGGCCATGGCGCTCGACGAGGTGGTCGGCGCCGCCGTGTTGGCGGTTCCCGAAGCGGCTAAACGCGTCGACGTCGACGTTCCAGATGACCTGCCGCTGCTGAGGGTCGACCCCGGCCTGCTGGAGCGCGTGTTTGTCAATCTGATCGACAACGCGCTGCGCTACGGCGGGCCCCAGCGCGTGCAGATCACGGCCCGGGCCGGCGCCGGGAGCGCCAAGGTCGAGATCCTCGACCACGGCAGCGGCGTTCCCGCCGGCGAACGCGAGCGCCTGTTCGAGCCGTTCCAGCGCCTTGACGACCGCAGCGCCGTCTCAGGCGTCGGGCTCGGCCTCTCGGTCGCGCGCGGCTTCGTCGAGGCGATGGGCGGTGCACTGGCCGCCGATCGGGGCCCGGACGGCGGACTGCTGATGCGCCTGCGGCTGCCCCTGGCCGGTGCAGCCACATCGGCCGGCGGAACTCCGACGACGGCGACGGTCGGGTCCGAACCGGCCGGAGGACTGCAGCCGTGAGCCGCGTCCTGGTCATCGACGACGAACCTGGGCTACGCCATGCGCTGGGTATCAACCTCCGCGCCCGCGGCTACGAGGTCACCCTCGCCGAAACCGGCGCCCAGGCGCTGGCCCGAGCCGCCCAGCACCTGCCCGATGTCGTGATCCTGGACCTGGGGCTCCCCGACATGGACGGCGAAGAGGTCATCCGCGGCCTGCGGGGCTGGATGCATGCGCCGATCATCGTGCTCTCGGCGCGCGCCGGCCAGGGCGACAAGGTCGTCGCACTCGACGACGGCGCCGACGACTACGTCACCAAGCCCTTCGGCATGGACGAACTGCTCGCCCGCCTTCGCGCGGCACTTCGTCGCAGCACTCTCGGCGAGCAGGAGCCGATCGTGCGCGCCAGCACCTTCACCATCGACCTGGCCTCCAAGCAGGTCAGCACCCCCGACGGCAACCGCATCCGCCTCACGCCGACCGAGTGGCACCTGCTCGAAGTGCTTGTCCGCCACGAGGGCCGACTCGTCCCACAACGTCAGCTGCTCCAAGAAGTGTGGGGCCCGGCGTACGAGACGGAGACCAACTATCTGCGCGTATACATGGCTCAGCTGCGTCGCAAGCTCGAAGCGAACCCGTCCCGGCCGCGTCACCTCGTGACCGAGCCCGGTATGGGCTACCGCTTCGACCGCGATGCTGGGGGCGACTCGTGAGCTCGGTCCGGAGTAGTAGCTGCGGCCATTGCTAACGACTCAGGCACGCGCTCCCGAGACGCAGCGGTTTCGTGTGCTGCAAGCACGAAGCGTCGACGTGCGCAGTCGAGGGAAAAGGTGCCCCTCAGGCTCTAGTGGTCGTCGCGGTCGTGCGTGTAGGGGTCGCGGCTGCCGGACTTGGCGAGACCCCGACTGACCATGTAGCCGATGGTGAGGAACGTGGCGAGCTGCCAGACCTCAGAGGGCGAGAAGCCGCCGTCGGCGCCGCTGCCGTCGCCGTCGACGAGCAGGCCGGCGATCAGGATGCCCGCCAGGACGGCGAGGTAGGCGAAGAACTCGGTCGTCTTGAACGACGCCTTGGTCTCCGTCGTGCGCCGTTCGGAGGTGTGACGATGGGTGGGGACGCCATCGGTGGCTGAAGCGGGCGCTCTGTGACACGGGATAGGCCTGATCCGAGCGGTTGGCGCTTCGCGGCGTCGCCGAACCGCGCGGCTGCGCATCGATACCGCCTGCTACAAGCGGGTGGTGTCAAACGACAACCAGGTGCGGGTGGCGGTGCCGCTGGTGGCCAAGATCGGCGTCGCTCTGTTGGGGCTGGTCCTCCTCGCCGTGCTCGGCGTGCTGATCGCTGTTCTGTCCTCACTCGAGGCCACACGGTCCGAGCTGCGGACCACCCGCATGGGCGTCGTCGCCGTCGACCAGCGAGTCGAACGGGTCACGGGACAGCTCGACCCGCTGCTCGCCGCGACCGAGCCGCTGACGCAACGGCCGGCGCGGAAGCGGCTGCGGCGGGCCGGCAGCCAGGTGTCGACCGCGCTCGACAATCTGCCCGAGCTCACGATCCGCGCTCGCGAGGGCGTCGACGCCGCCGTCTATCTCGCTCAGGACGTGCAGGACGCGGACCTGGGCGGCACGCTGCGCGCGGTCCGCGCGCTCGCCGATGCGGGGCTGGCCGGCGATCGCCTGACGCGCCTGCTCGACGCAGGCCAGACCGTGCTCGCCGGCCTGGACGCCGCGGCGCTCAGACGAATAGTCGGCCGGGTCGATCACGGAGTCGCTGATCTCGACCGCGTCCCGCCACGCTCGATCGCCGCCTGTGACACGCGGCTGCGGAGCAATGCGCCCACAGCGGACGGCCAAGTCGCCTGCCTCCTGCGCACGGTGCCGAACCTACGCGCGCTGCTTCGAGCCCAACTTCGAGCCAACCGCAAGTCCGTCGGCACCCAGGAAAGCCAGCTCTCAGTCAACCGCCGTCAGTACGACTTGTTCAAGGAGAGCATCTCGATCCAGCGCGAGCTGCTCGTGCATCTGCGCTCGCTCGACCGCAAGACCGGCGGCACCGCGCCGTCGACGCCCGTAAGTCCGTAGCGCGTCGGACGCATCGCCGCGGTCCGGTGGCTCAATGTCCTGCGGTCCCAGCTATTCCATGTGGTGGATCCAAAGAAGGGTCGCGGCCGCTGTTACGCCCGGAGTCCCGGTGCCGAGCTGCGCGTCGTGGAGCCCGTCGCGGCGCCGGCTAAGGGGTGGGGCGCGCTCCCGGTGATCAACTACGCCGCGCAGCGGGCGCTCCAGGTGCCTGAGCTACTCACGTTCTCGCCGGCGCTCGCAATCGCAGCTTCGGTGGCTGCTGCGGAGCCCTGGAGGAACGACGCCTCTAGGTGTCCGTCATGCTCTTCCGTCGTCGTGATCGAGCGGTGGCCGAGCTGCCGCTGGACGAAGAGGAGCGGCCGCCCCGTGGTGAGCCACGCCGTGGGGAATAAGACTGGGGCCAAAAAGTTCCCCAGTTGCCATAGGCCGTTGCCACGAATGTTCCCCACCCCTGCGGCGGAGTGCTGACGGCTTAACGAAGAAACCCCGCCGGAGCGGGGCTTCTTCGTCTGATGCGCCGAAGAGGACTCGAACCTCCACGGGCTATTAGCCCACAAGGCCCTCAACCTTGCGCGTCTACCAATTCCGCCACCGGCGCTCGGGCAGGGCGCGAGTATAGCCCTCGGGCGGGGTGCGTTTGAGTCCGTCGGACCGGGGCGATAGTGTCCCGAACACATGTTCGCAGTACCCGCATCGGACCCGCCCTCAGTCAGGAGCTCTGCCCGCATGGACATCGGCAAGGATCTCACCAAGCGCCAGCAAGAGATCTTCGACTTCATCAAGAAGTACTCCGCGAAGTACGGCTACCCGCCGACGGTGCGGGACATCGGCAAGGCGGTGGGCCTCGCGTCGTCCTCGACGGTCCACGCGCACCTCGCGAACCTCGAGAAGTCGGGGCTGCTGCGGCGCGATCCGTCCAAGCCGCGGGCCATCGAGATGCTCGACAAGGCGGCCGACGCCGTGAAATCCGTGGTGCGGCCGAACGGGCTGCCGCTGGTCGGCCACGTCGCCGCCGGCACGCCGATCCTCGCGGAGGAGAACATCGAGGACTACGTCTCGGTGCCGGATCTCGCGGGCGGCGACGAGGGCGAGTACGTCCTGCGGGTCCGCGGCGAGTCGATGAAGAACGCTGGCATCCTGCCTGACGACTACGTGGTCGTCCGGCCGCAGGACACGGCGACCGACGGCGAGATCGTCGTCGCGCTGGTGGGGGAGGAGGCGACGGTCAAGCGCTTCTACAAGGAAGCCGACCACGTGCGCCTGCAGCCCGAGAACGACGCCATGGAGCCGATCCGCTCGCGCGAGGTGCGGGTGCTCGGCCGCGTCGTCGGCGTGTTCCGGCAGGTGGCGTAGTCATGCACACCATCACCACCACCGCACCCCGCCGCCGCGCTCCACGCGCCGCCCGGTCCTGCGACGACCGCCCACGGCTGTGGGGCGACGAGCCGGCGCCGCCGAAGGCCGCCGCGGTCATCGAGGCGCCGATCGCTCCGGGCGCCACCGCGCCCCCGGTGCCGAGCGCCGCTCCGGCGGCTGCCGCGGTCCTCGACGCCCCCGTCGCGGCCGCCGCGCCCCGCACCCTCGAGGACCTCATCGCCGGCGCCTGGGACGACCTCGCGGCGGGGGAGAGCACGACGTGCCCGCTCTGCGCGACCGAGATGGCGCCGCGCTGGTCGGCCGGGGCCGGCGTGGTCGGCGGGCGCTGCGGCGGCTGCGGCACGACGCTGGAGTAGCCGCGGGCGTGCGCGGTCTGCTGCTCGCCGCCGTGCTGCTGGTCCTGGCCGGCGGCGCGGTCTGGGCGGCGTCGCCGCCTGGCGAGCGCAGGCCGGCGAAGGCCGACCGAGGCGAGCGCAGCCGGTCGAAGCCCAACGCCCGCCCGCCGCGCCAGGCACCAAAGCCCCGACGGGTCGCCGCGTCCCGCTGCCCCGCGGAGCTCCAGGGCTGCCGTAGCGTCCGCGGCCGGATCGTCTACGTCGAGCGCGTCGACCCCGACGGCGACGGCGACCTCCACGTCGTCGTCACCGGCGGCGGGATCACGCTCGCGGGCGTCACCGCGATCGACGTCGAGAAGTACCTGCGCCCGCGGCGGGACCCGCGGATCGGCGACGAGGCGAGCGCGGCCGGCCAGGTCTTCCGCGGCTCCTACGGCCAGCGGCAGATCCAGGCGGTCGAGTTCCACGTCCGCCGGCGCTGAGCTGGGCGTCGCGCGATCACCACCGGCCGCTAGGCTCCCGCCGATGCCGAGCACCGAAGAGGACCGCCAGGAGCTCGCGCGCCTCGAAGAAGCGTGGATGCAGGCGATGCAGGACCGCGACGAGGCACGCCTCGAGGAGCTCGTCGCTCCCGAGTTCGCGTTCACCGCCATCCACATCGACCCGGACCCGATGTCCCGCGCGGCCTGGATGGGCGCGGCACTCGGCGGCTACTCCATCTCGTCCTTCTACTACGACACGATGGACGTCGTCGTCGCAGGGGACACGGGCGTCATCCACGCGCGCTACAGCCAGGTCGCGACCTTCAACGGCCGCAACCTCTCATCGATGTTCCGGCTCACCGACGTGTGGAGCCGCCGCGACGGTCGCTGGCAGGTCGTCGCCCGCCATTCCTCGATCCTCAGCTGAGGCGCTACGGTCTCGAACGCAGGCCAAGCAGCCGCGGGGCGCCACGCGCGCCTCGAGGAAAGTCCGGACATCACAGGGCAGGGTGGTCGGTAACGCCGACCCGGGGAAACCCGCGGGAAAGTGCCACAGAAAAGACACCGCCCACCGTCGCGCCCCCGGGCGCGGCGAGGCAAGGGTGAAATGGTGCGGTAAGAGCGCACCGGCGCCGCGGTGACGCGGCGGCCAGGCAAACCCCACCTGGTGCAAGGCCGAGCAGGACCGCTCGCAGGCTGCCCGCCGAGGTCCAGGTAGGCCGCTCAGATGGATGGCTGCTCTCGACAGGATCCGGCTTACAGGCCTGCTACCGAGAAGCCCCGCTCGCGCGGGGCTTCTCCATGTCCGGGCTGCCGCAGTCAGTCCTGTGCGGCCGGCGGGGCGTCGCCCTCGCCGTCGTCCTCGGCCAGCAGCCGGTACAGCGCGCGCCGGGCGTCCTTGAGGACGGCCTTCGCGCGCTCGACCTGCTGGTCCGTGCCGGCCGCCGAGACCTGCATGGCCGCCGAGCCGAGCTGCCAGATCAGCCCGCGCAGCTCGCCGCGGCCGGGGCCGCCGGCCTCGCCGGCGTCCGACCAGGGCTCGCCGAGCTGCTCGCGCTGCTCCTCGACGTGGGCGCGGCCCGCGTCGGTGAGCGTGAAGCGCTTGCCGCTGCCCTCGGCCTCCGAGGACACGAGGCCCTC
>DASVQH010000455.1:0-1728 GCA_036389195.1 Solirubrobacteraceae bacterium | reverse complement strand
TCGGGAGCGGCCTCGTCGACGGCCGCAGGAGCATCGGGCGTGGCCGCCGCCGGAGCGGCCTCTTCGATGGCCGGCGGAGCGTCCGCACTCGCGGCCTCGGGCGCCGCAGGGGCGGGCTCCTCGGCGGCCGGCGGAGCGTCCGGCGTGGCCGCCTCGGGGGCGGCCGGAGCGTCCGGCGTGGCCGCCTCGGGGGCAGCCGGAGCGTCCGGTGTGGCCGCCTCGGGGGCGGTGGGAGCGTCCGGCGTGGCCGCCTCGGGGGCGGCGGGAGCGGGCGCCTCGGCGGCCGGAGGAGCGTCCGCGACGGCAGCCTCGGGCGCCGCGGGAGCGGCCGCTTCGACCGCTTCGGGGGCGGCGGGAGCGGGCTCCTTGGTGGCCGGCTGAGCGTCCGCCATGGCGGCGTCGGGCGCCTCGGGGGCGGGCGCCTCGGCGGCGGCCGTGGACGACTCGGGCTCGGCGGGCGCGGCCTCGGGGGAGTTCTGGCGGATCTCGTCCGCGCCGATGACCGGCGCCTCGGGCGCCTGTGCGGGCTCCTCCGCGGGCGGCGGGTCGACCTTCGCGGGCGAGGACTCTTCGGTGTCGGGGGCGTGCTCGTCGTTCACTCGCCCAAGAGGATACGGGGCCCCCGGTCCGCGTGCGGGCAGGCGTTCCCGGGGTCAGCGCCCGAGCGACGCGCCGAAGCGGTCGCCCGCCTCGGCGGCGTCGGCGATGCCCGTGCTGTTCTGCGTCCACAGCTGCGAGCCGTCCGCCGTCACGCCGTTCGCGCCGCCGGCGAGGACGTGGACGGCGCCGCTGTCGCGGATCGCGCCCGCGTCGTCGTCGGGCGCGCCGACGGCGAGGCCGAACCCGGCGACGGCGAGCCCGGCGCCGAAGTGGTCGTAGGCGGCGGACACGCCGGCGACGTTCGCGCTGTTCTGCGACCACAGCTGCGAGCCGGTGGCGGTCGCGCCGCCGCCGGTCGCGCCCGGCAAGACGTGGACCGCGCCGGCGCCGGCGTTCTCGCCCGGCGCGCCGATGGCCAGGTCGGCCGGCGTCGACCACCCGAGCGCGCCGGCCGCGAGCGCCGCGCCGAAGCGGTCGCCGCTCTCGGCGGCGTCCGCGACGCCCGCGCTGTCCTGCGTCCAGCGCTGCGAGCCGGTCGCGGTCGGGCCGCCGGAGGACCCGGCCAGGACCTCCACGGCGCCGGCGTTGGTCCGCGTCCCGAGGTCCTCCCCGGGCACGCCGATCGCCAGCGCGCGGCCGACGACGGCCAGCGCCGCGCCGAAGCCGTCGCCCGCGACCGGATCGCCGGCCACGCCGGGGCTCGCCTCGCCCCACTGCCGCGAGCCCGTCGCCGTCAGCCCGCCGGCGGCGCCGTAGAGCACGTGCACGGTCCCCGCGCCGGCGTTCTCGCCGGGCACGCCGACCACCAGGTCGCGGCGCACGGTGGAGCCGACATCGCCGGCGGCGAGCGTCGCCCCGAAGCGGTCGCCGGCCTCGGCGGCGTCGGCCACCCCGGCACTGTCCTGCGTCCAGTGCTGCGAGCCGGTCGCCGTGAGCCCGGCCGCGGCCCCCGGCAGGAGATGGACGCCGCCGCCCGGCGCGCCGTCGGGCACACCGACCGCCAGGTCGCGGTTGGCCGACCCGCCCAGATCGGCGATCGCCAGCGCGGCGCCGAAGTGATCGCCCGCCGCGGCGGCCGGCCCGGCGAGCCCGCCGGCGTCGCGGGTCCAGAGCTGCGAGCCGGTGGCG
>DASVQH010000454.1:0-10481 GCA_036389195.1 Solirubrobacteraceae bacterium | reverse complement strand
ACGGCGGCCCGCTGAGCGAGGCGGCCACCCGCGCGCTGCGCGACATGGAGCCCGCCGCGGCGTACGTGGACACCGTGGCGACGTTCGGCGCCGGCCACGGGGTCTCCGTCGCCGTGGTGCCCGTCCGCGGCGCGCGACCGTGCGCCGGCGTGCGGCCGGTGGGCTGGAGGCCGTTCCGGGGAAACGGCGTCTGCCTGGTGGCGTCCCGCGGCCCCGAGCTCCTGGCCACCCACTGCCGGCCGCTGCGCCGAACGCGGATGGGCGGCGTCGCCACGCTGCGGTTGCGCGGAGCGACCCTCGCGCTCGGCTTCGGCGACCAGGTGCTCTTCGAGACGGCCGGCGGCGGGCGCGCCGCCGTCGCCGCGCGAGGCGGCGTTCTTGCCCGGGTGGTCGACGACCGCGAGCACGTGCGGGTTCCGCCGAACCGGACGCTGGTGAGCGAGCGGCCGCCGCCCGGCCTCGCGCCGGCGGCCGGCGTGCGGCCCGGTCCCTACGAGTGGATCGATAAGACGCCACACACCGGCGGCACGCCGGTCCCGCCTGGCCGGACGACCACGCCGCCGGCGCCGCCGGTGCGGGTGGCGATCCTCAACGGGACGGCGCGCTCCGGGCTCGCCGGCCGGACGGCCGAGCGGATCGCGCGCTTGCCGGGCGTCGATATCGGTCGCGTCGAGTCCGCGCCCACGCAGGACGTCGGGCGCAGCTATGCCCTCTATGCGGATCCGGCGCTCGCACCCCCGGCACGCGCGATCGCGGCGGCGGCGGGCCTCGCGCCGCGGCGCGTCCGACGGGTCTCCTCGGTCGCGCTGCTGCGCGCTCGGGGCGCCGGCGACGAGCCGGTGCTCATCGTGCTTGGCGCGGACCGGCGTATGCGATAACGTACGCTCGTATGACGCCACGCGACTGGAACGCCGCGACGTACGAGCGGGTCTCGGCTCCCCTGGAGGCGATGGGCCGGGACGTGGCGTGGCGGCTCGCGCTGCGCGGCGACGAAACGGTGCTCGACGCGGGCTGCGGCACCGGCCGCGTCACCGCGGCGCTGCTGGAGCGGCTGCCGGAAGGGCGGGTCATCGCCGTCGACGGCTCGCCGTCGATGATCGAGCAGGCGGAGGCCCGCCTCGGCGGGCGGGCCGACCTGCGCGTCGTCGACCTCCTGGAGCTGGAGGTCGAAGAGCCGGTCGACGCGATCCTCTCCACGGCCACGTTCCACTGGATCGCCGACCACGACCGGCTCTTCGCGCGCCTGCACGCGGCGCTGTGGCCGGGCGGCCAGCTCGTCGCGCAGTGCGGCGGCGCGGGCAACGTCGCCGCGGTCAAGGAGGCGGGGCGGGTGATCGGCCGGCGCGAGCCCTTCGCCGCCCACCTGCGCGGCTGGGCGGAGGACTGGAACTTCCAGACGCCCGAGGCGACGCGCGAGCGGCTGCTGGCGACCGGCTTCGCCGACGTGTGGTGCTGGACCAACCGGGTGCGGGTCGAGCCCGACGACGCCGAGGGCTACCTGGGCGCGATCTGCCTCGGCTCGTTCCTCGAGCGCCTGCCGCACGAGCTCCACGAGGCGTTCGTCGATGCGGCGCTCGAGGAGCTGCCGCACCCGCTGCACATCGACTACGTGCGGCTGAACATCCTCGCGCGCCGGCCGGTCTGACCCGGCGCCGGGCGCGTCGTAGACTCGTCGGAGCACCGCCCCGCGCCGCCCGGCGCGGGCGTTCGGCGTGCCCGCACCCATGAGCCTGCGCCCACTCCTCAGCCAGTTCGACCACGATCCCGCCGCCGCCAAGCTGGCCGGCGCGGGCGGCCGGGCGTTCGTCTCGCAGTCGCTGCGGCCCTTCGTCATCGCCGCGCTGGCCGACCGCGATCCGGGGACGCCGACGCTCGTCGTGGCCGGCGACGACCGCGGCGCGCGCGACCTCGCCCAGGACCTGCGGGCGTGGCTCAAGCCGCGCGCCGTGCGGTTCTATCCCAGCCGGGGTGTCGCGTACGAGTCCCACCTGACCCCGCCGCCGCACCTCGTCGGGCTGCGGGTGGCGGCGCTGGACTCCCTGTTGGAGCCGAACGCGGCAGAGTCTCCGGTCGTCGTCATCAGCGCCACCGCCCTCTCCGAGAAGGTCCCCGACCCCGCGCTGCGCCCCCACGGCTTCACGCTGAAGGTCGGCGAGCTCCTCGACCTCGAGGAGTGCGCCGCCGACCTCGTCGCGGCGGGCTACGAGCGCGTCGACCAGGTCGAGGACCGTGGGCAGTTCGCGGTCCGCGGCGGGATCCTCGACCTCTACCCGGCGACCGAGGACCGCGCCGTGCGCGTCGACCTCTTCGACGACGAGATCGAGTCGCTGCGGTGGTTCTCGACCTTCACGCAGCGCAGCCTGGGGGAGGCCGACGCGATCGAGGTCGCGCCCGCCGCCGAGCTGGCCGCGGAGTACCGCGAGCTAGCCGAGATCGCGGCGCTCGAGGACGCCGAGAACCGTCCGGACATCGCCGAGCTGCTGCCCGTCAAGGACTTCCGCGAGCTGCTCGACCTCGTCCCCGAGGCGCAGGTGGTCATCGCCGCCGAGGAGGACGTCGCGCCGAGCCTGCGCGACCACTGGGAGGACGTCTGCGCGGCCTTCCACGACACCGACGCGCACCAGCTCTACGTCAAGCCCGACGCGATCGCCGCGACGCTGGACGAGCGCGCGCGCATCCGGCTGTCCTCGATCTCCGGCGACCAGGAGCTCCAGCTGCGCGCGCAGGCGGCCGACTTCGCCGCCCGCTCGCTGCGCGAAGCCGAGCCCGAGCTCGAGAAGCTGACCCGTTCCGGCTACCGCACCGTCGTCGCCTGGCCGCAGGCCGGCGCCGGGGAGCGCGCCGCCTACAACCTCGGCCGCATGAAGGTCGAGTGGGGCGCGGAGGGCAAGGGCCCGCTGCACTTCGTCGAGGCGACGCTGCGCGACGGCTTCATCGCGCCGCAGATGAAGCTCGCGGCGATCCCCGAGCACCGGCTGATCCACCGCCGCAAGGCCAGCACCCGCCCGACCCGCGCCGGCCGCGGCGCGCTGCGCTCGTTCGCCGACCTGCGCACGGGCGACATCGTCGTCCACGAGGACCACGGCATCGCGCGCTTCGCCGGCTTCGAGACGAAGACCGTCGCCGGCATCACGCGCGACTACCTGTACCTGGAGTACGCGGGCAGCGACCGCGTCTTCGTCCCCAGCGAGCAGCTGGCGAAGATCAGCCGCTACGTCGGCGCGGGCGGCGCGCACCCGCCGCTCTCGAAGCTCGGCGGCACCCGCTGGGACACCATGAAGGCGCGCGCGCGGCGCGCCGCCCAGGAGCTGGCCGGCGAGCTGCTCAACCTCTACGCCGAGCGCAAGCGCCGCCTGGGGTTCTCGTTCGGGCCGGACTCCGACTGGCTGCGCGAATTCGAGGCCGCGTTCCCCTACAAGGAGACGCCCGACCAGCGCGAGGCCATCGAGCAGGTCAAGTCCGACATGGAGACCGAGCGGCCGATGGACCGCCTGATCTGCGGCGACGTCGGCTACGGCAAGACGGAGGTCGCGCTGCGGGCCGCCGTGAAGGCCGCCAGCGACGGCAAGCAGGTGATGGTCCTCGTCCCCACGACCATCCTCGCCCAGCAGCACTACGGCACGTTCTCCGAGCGGCTGCGCGACTACCCCTTCACGATCGAGCACGTCAGCCGCTTCCGCCCGCAGGCCGACCAGAAGGCGGCGGTCAAGGCCTTCGGCGAGGGCAAGGTCGACATCCTCATCGGCACGCACCGCCTGCTCTCCCGCGACGTGCGGGCGAAGGACCTGGGGCTGATCATCGTCGACGAGGAGCAGCGCTTCGGGGTCAAGCAGAAGGACCTGCTGCGCCAGCTCAAGCTCAAGGTCGACGTGATCTCGATGAGCGCGACGCCGATCCCGCGCACCCTGCAGATGTCGATGGCCGGCGTGCGCGACATCAGCGTCATCGAGACCCCGCCCGAGGGGCGCCGCCCGGTCAAGACCTACGTGGGCGAGTACGACGAGCAGCTCGTCAAGCAGGCGCTCGAGCGCGAGGCCGCCCGCCGCGGCCAGGCGTTCTTCCTGCACAACCGCGTCGACGACATCGACGAGACCGCCGAGCGCCTGCGGGCGTTGTGCCCGGGGCTCTCGTTCACCGTCGCCCACGGCCAGATGGACGAGAAGCTGCTCGAGGACCGGATGATGGGCTTCCTGCGCGGCGACGCCGACGTCCTCGTCTCGACGTCGATCATCGAGAGCGGCATCGACATCCCGCAGGCCAACACGCTGATCGTCGAGCGGGCCGACGTCTTCGGGCTCAGCCAGCTCTACCAGATCCGCGGGCGCGTCGGACGCTCGCGCGAGCGCGCGTATGCGTACCTGCTGTACCCGAGCGCCGCCGCGCTGACCGAGGAAGCGGCAAACCGGCTGGCCGCGCTGTCGGACTACACCGAGCTGGGCGCGGGCTTCAAGATCGCCATGCGCGACCTCGAGCTGCGCGGCGCCGGCAACCTGCTCGGCGACGAGCAGTCCGGGCATATCGCGGCGCTCGGCTTCGAGCTCTACATGCAGATGCTCGACGAGGCCGTGCAGCAGATGGCCGCCGAGGAGGAGGGCGACGAGGAGCGGCCCGAGCCCGTGCGGCTCGACGTCAACGTCGACGCCTACGTCCCGGCGGACTACATCCCGTACGAGCAGGCCAAGATCGACGTCCACCGCCGCATCGCCGGCGCCCGCGAGGTGGCCGAGCTGCAGGAGCTGCGCGGCGAGCTGGCCGACCGCTTCGGCGAGCTGCCCGAGCCGCTGGAGAACCTGATCACCCTGCAGCAGGCGCGCATCAAGCTCGGCCAGGCGGGCGCCCAGGCCGTCTCGTTCCGCCAGGGGCGGCTCGCCGTGACGCCGATCGAGCTCGACTCGGTGCGGGCCAAGAAGGTGCGCGCGGAGATCCCGGGGGCGCTCTATGAGTCCGGGAAGTCGCAGCTCTCGGTCCGGGTTCCGGACGATCCCGCGCAGCGCTTCCCCGCGGTGGTGCGCGCCGCCGACGTGCTGCTCGCGGTGCAGCGCGAGGCGGCGTAGAGCGTGCTCGCGCCCAACAATTCTCAATACCCCGTTGACGAGGGCTTTAGAGCACGGTCGCTACCCTGGCACGCCGTGACCCGACATCTGAGAACCCTCCTCGCGCTTCTCGCCCTCGCGATCCCCGCGCTCACCCTCGCCGCCTGCGGCGGCGTCCCCGGCAACGCCGTCGCCGAGATCGATGGTCAGGCCATCGAGAAGACCTCGTTCAACCACTGGATGAACGTGGCGGCGAAGTCCGGCGGCCAGCCCGGCGCCTCGGTGCCCAAGCCGCCCGACTACAAGGACTGCATCGCCCAGCTGCGCAAGCAGCAGCCCAAGCCGGCCAAGGGCCAGCCGAAGGTCAACGACGCCGACCTCAAGAAGCAGTGCGACCAGCAGTACAAGGCGCTGCGCGACCAGGTCGTCCAGCTGCTGGCGTCCTTCGAGTGGATCAAGGGCGAGGCGAAGGACCAGGACGTCAAGGTCTCCGACGCCGAGGTCAAGAAGCGGATCGACGAGATCAAGAAGCAGCAGTTCCCGAAGAAGGGCGACTTCGAGAAGTTCCTCAAGGACTCGGGCTACACGCAGGCCGACATCGAGGCCCAGACCCGCACCGAGCTGCTGACGAACAAGATCCGCGACAAGGTCACCAAGGGCGAGGACAAGGTCTCCGACAAGGAGATCCAGGACTACTACAACAAGAACAAGCAGCGCTTCGCCCAGCCCGAGCGCCGCGACCTGCGCGTCGTCCTGACCAAGAACAAGGCCAAGGCCGACCAGGCCAAGGCCGCGATCAAGGGCGGCCAGGACTTCGGCAAGGTCGCCAAGAAGCTCTCGATCGACCAGGCCTCCAAGGCCCAGGGCGGCAAGCTGCCCGGCGTGGCCAAGGGCCAGCAGGAGAAGGCGCTCGACACCGCCGTCTTCGCCGCCAAGAAGGGCCAGCTGCAGGGTCCGGTCAAGACGCAGTTCGGCTACTACGTCTTCGAGGTCACCAAGGTCACGCCGGCCTCCCAGCAGACGCTCGACCAGGCCAAGGCGACGATCAAGCAGCTGCTCGTCTCCCAGAAGCAGCAGAAGGCGATCGAGACCTTCGCCAAGAAGTTCCAGAAGAAGTGGAAGGAGCGCACGGAGTGCCGCAAGGGCTACGTGACGCAGAGCTGCAAGGGCGCGAAGCCGACCCCGACGCCCACCCCGCCGGCGCAGCCGGGCGCGCCGCAGCAGGCGCCGACGGACCCGAACGCGCCGCAGCAGGCGCCGCCGAGCGGCACCGCCACCCCGTAGCGGACCACCGCGCGGTCCGGCCTTCGAGCCGGGCCGCGCGGCTAGCCTCTCGGGCATGGATTCCGGCAGCACGCCCTCGGAGGGCGCCGACGCGGTCGGGCGGCTCGACGAGCTGACCCGCCGCCTGCGGGTCGAGTGCCCGTGGGACCGCGAGCAGGACGAGCGGTCGATCGTCCCGCACACCGTCGAGGAGGCCTACGAGCTGGCCCAGGCGGCGCAGGACTCAGACGACGCCAAGCTGCTCGACGAGCTCGGCGACGTGCTCTTCCAGGTGCACTTCCTGGCGCTGCTGCTCGAGGAGCGCGGCGCCGGGTCGCTCGCCGCGGTCGCCGAGCACGTGCGCCAGAAGCTGATCCGGCGCCACCCGCACGTCTTCTCCGACGTCGAGGTCGACGGCGCGGGCGAGGTCCTGCGCAACTGGGACCAGATCAAGACCACGGAGCCGGGGCGCGAGCCCGGCATCTTCGGCGAGGTCCCCGAGACGCTGCCCGGCCCGCTGCACGCGCGCAAGGTGCAGCGCCGCGCCGCCTCCACCGGCTTCGACTTCGAGGACGTGCCGTACGACGGCGTCCGCGGCGAGCTGGACGAGCTCGAAGCGGCGAGCACCCGGGAGGAGCGCTTCCACGAGGTCGGCGACGTGCTGTTCGCGGCCGTCAACGTCGCGCGCAAGCTCAAGGTCGACCCGGAGCTGGCGCTGCGCGCCGCGTCGGAGCGCTTCCGCGGGCGGGTGGAGGCCGCGGCCGACCTCGCCGCACGGGCGGGCGCCGACTGGAACGATCTGCGGCCTGAGTCGCAGCTGGGCTACTACGCCCAGGCGCGGCTGGCCGAAGAAGACCACCCGTAGCCGAGGAGCCGCACGCCCGTGTCCCAGATCCAGACCGTCCACGCCCGCCAGATCCTCGACTCGCGGGGGAACCCGACGGTCGAGGTCGACATCGCGCTGCGCTCCGGCGCGCGCGGGCGCGCGGCCGTGCCGTCGGGGGCGTCGACCGGCGAGTTCGAGGCCACCGAGCTGCGCGACGGCGGCCAGGCCTACCTCGGCAAGGGCGTCTCGCGGGCGGTCCAGAACGTCAACACGGAGATCGCCGCCGCCGTCGACGGCTTCGACGTGCTCGACCAGTCCGGCCTCGACCGCGCCCTGATCGAGCTCGACGGCACGCCCAACAAGGGCCGCCTCGGCGCCAACGCGATCCTCGGGGTCTCGCTCGCCGCCGCGCGCGCGGCGGCGGCCGAGGAGCACCTGCCGCTGTGGCGCTACCTCGGCGGCGAGGCCGCGCGGGTCCTGCCCGTGCCGATGATGAACGTCGTCAACGGCGGCGCCCACGCCGACAACTCGATCGACTTCCAGGAGTTCATGGTCGTGCCGGCGGGGGCGCAGTCGTTCAGCGACGGCCTGCGGATGGGGACCGAGGTCTTCCACCACCTCAAGAAGACGCTCGCCGCGCAGGGCCACTCGACCGCGGTCGGCGACGAGGGCGGCTTCGCTCCCAACCTGGAGTCCAACGAGGCGGCGCTGCAGGCGCTCGTCCAGGGCATCGAGTCGGCCGGCTACACGCCCGGGCAGGACGTCTTCATCGCACTCGACCCGGCGACGTCGGAGATCCACCACGACGGCGTCTACGACCTCGAGCACGAGCACCGCACGCTGTCGCCCGAGGAGATGGCCGGCTACTGGGGCGACCTCGCCGGCCGCTACCCGATCGTCTCGATCGAGGACGGCATGGACGAGGAGGACTGGGCCGGCTGGAAGGCGCTCACGCAGCTGATCGGCGACCGCGTCCAGCTCGTCGGCGACGACCTCTTCGTCACCAACACGGAGCGGTTGGGGCGCGGCATCGAGACCGGGGTCGCCAACTCGATCCTCATCAAGGTCAACCAGATCGGCACGCTGACCGAGACGCTGGCGGCGATCAACATGGCGCGCCGGGCGGGCTACACGGCGGTCATGTCGCACCGGTCGGGGGAGACCGAGGACACGACGATCGCCGACCTCGCCGTGGCGACCGGCTGCGGGCAGATCAAGACCGGCGCGCCCTCGCGCTCGGACCGTGTGGCCAAGTACAACCAGCTGCTGCGCATCGAGGAGCAGCTGGGCGCGGACGCGGAGTACCCGGGGCGCTCGGTGTTCCGCGGCCAGTAGCGTTCGCGGGCGTGCCCCGCTCGCGCGCCCTGCTCGTCGCCGTCATCGCTGTCTTCGCGGCGGCCGTTCCCGCCGCGTCGCAGGCGCAGGCGCAGGCGCCGCCGCCGTCGCCGCGCGCGGTGTGCGGGCCGGGCGCGATCCCCGAGCCGGGGATCCAGGGGCGGGTGCCCGACGGCGGCGGCGAGCGCGGCTACCGCTGCAACCTCGAGCAGGTCGGCCACGAGGGCGTCTTCGGGGGCTTCAAGGCGCTGCGCTACGTCGACGCGGCCGGCCACGAGTGCGCGTACTACGACACGACGCTGACCTTCCCGCTCAACGCGCAGGGGGTCGATCAGCACCCGACCGGCGTCGCGGTGCTCGACATGAAGGATCCCGCGCACCCGGTGCTCACCGCGTCGCTGCAGACGCCGGCCATGCAGTCGCCGCACGAGTCGCTCGAGCTCAACCCGAAGCGCGGGCTGCTCGCCGCGGTCACCGGCAACGCGTTCGCCTACCCGGGCCAGGTCGACATCTACGACGTCTCGGAGGACTGCCGCAGCCCCGCGCTGCAGTCGTCCTTGCCGGTCGGCGTCTTCGGCCACGAGAGCGGGTTCGCGCAGGACGGCCGGACCTTCTACGCGACCTCGCTGAGCACGGGGCAGGTCACGGCGATCGACGTCACCGACCCCAAGCGCCCGGTCCCGCTGGCCGTCGGCCAGGTCCGGTCGCACGGGCTCACGCTGTCCGACGACGGGCGCCGCGCCTACGTGGCGGCGACCGAGGGGCTGATCATCCTCGACGTCTCCGACATCCAGGACCGGCGGCCGGATCCGCAGATGCGCGAGGTCAGCCGGCTCGACTGGCCGGAGCTGACGATCCCGCAGGTCGCGCTGCCGGTGACGATCGGCCGGCACCCCTACCTGGTCGAGATCGACGAGTTCTCCGGGGAGCCCAACCGCGACAAGCGGCTGCCGTCGGAGAACGGGCCGCGGGTGGGCGCCGGGCGGATCATCGACATCGCCGACGAGCGCGCGCCGAAGGTGATCTCCAACTTCCGCCTCGCCGTCCACCAGCCGGAGAACCGCCCGGGGCTGGCCGGCGATCCGGGCGCCACGAGCTTCGTGCAGGGCTACGCGGGCCACTACTGCAACGTGCCGTCGCGCGTCGACCCCGGGATCGTCGCCTGCTCGATGATCCTCTCGGGGCTGCGCGTGTTCGACATCCGCGACCCGCGGCGGCCCAAGGAGGTCGCCTACTTCGTGACGCCGCGGCCGCGGCGGCCGGCGACCGGCGACCCGGCGAACTACGCGATGTCGCGCCCGGCGTTCGTCCCCGAGCGGCGGGAGATCTGGTACACGGACGGCAACTCCGGCTTCTACGCGCTGCGCATGGCCGAGGACGTGTGGCCGAGCGGTCCGGCTCCGGGATCGGCGGCGTGCGCGCCGAGCTCGGGCCTGCGGTCGGTGTCGGTGCGGCGGCGGGGGCGCGGGCGGGTCCGGCTCGGGTTCGCCCGCCGGGTCGCGTCGCCCGTCCGGATCGACGTCTTCCGGGTCTCGCGCGGGCGGCGGGTCATCCGCGAGCGGCGCGTGGCGCGGTTCGCGCGGCGGTCGCGGCCGGCGGTGTGGCGCCCGCACGGCGACGGCGTCTACTTCGTGCGCTTCTCGCTGCGGCGCGGCGGTCGCGTCGTGGACGTCCGGCGCGTCGTCCTGCGGGTCCGCGGCGGCCGCGTCGCCCGGCGGCCCCCGCACCACCGGCGCGAGTCGTGCGGGCTCATCCGGCGGTTCAAGCTCGAGCGCCCGGTGTTCGGCGGCACGCGCCGGACGCCGTTGCGCGGGTCCTTCCAGCTCGCCCGGGACGCGCGGTACCGGGTGACGATCACCCGGCGGGGACGGGTGGTCCGGCGGTTCGCGGGCTCCGGGCGGCGCGCGCGGTTCTCGCTGCGGGCGCGCGGCCGTGCGCGCGGCGACTACCGGGTGACGCTGCGGGCCGGAGGCGCGTCGGCGACGCTGATCTCGCGCCGGCTCTAGAGGGGTCAGACCCCTCCC
>DASVQH010000453.1:0-5548 GCA_036389195.1 Solirubrobacteraceae bacterium | reverse complement strand
CGGGAGCGCCGCCCGCGCTGCGCTACGCCGCGCTGCGCGGCGCCATGGACCAGCAGCGCTCGCTCGAGCACGGGCGCTGGGCCTTCGCCAAGACCGCCAACTGCCTCGTGCGCCGCGAGGCGTTCGCGGCGGCCGGCGGGTTCGCCGAGGGCATCCGCTCGGGCGGGGACGCCGACCTGTGCTGGCGCCTCGCCGCCGCCGGCTGGGCGCTCGAGCCGCGGCTCGACGCGCGGGTCGTCCACCGCAACCGCCGCACCACCGCGGCGATGGCGGCGCAGCTCGCCCGCCACGGCGCCGGGGCAGCCTGGCTCGGGCGCCGCCACGCCGGCGCGCTGCCCCGCCGGTCCCTGCCCGGCCTCGTGCGCTGGACCGGCCGGCGCTGGCGCACGGCGCTGGCCGCGCGCGCTCGGGGGGACGCCGACACGGCGCTGGTCGCCGCCCTGGACCCGCTCGCCGCCTGGGCGTTCGAGGCCGGAAGGCTCCTGCCGAATCGCACCTCGTAGGGTTCTCGCCCATGCCGTCGCTCCTGGCCGTGGCGGGCGCCGCGCACGAGGGCGGCGCCGAGATCTCCCTGCTCCGGCTGCTCGTCGGGCTGCGCGCCCGCGGCTGGAGCGTCGCCCTGGCCACGCCGGGCCCCGGCCACCTGGCCGAGCGCGCCCGCGCCCTCGGCCTCGCCGGCCCCCACCTGCCGGTCGGCGGCCTCGCCCCCCGGACGGGACGCGCCGCGCTGCGCTCCTTCGCCCCCGTGCGCCGCCTCGCGCGCCGTGCCGACCTCACCTACCTCAACGGGACGATCGCCGCCCGCCTGCTCCCCGCCCTGGCCGGCCGGCCCAGCGTGCTCCACGTCCACGACCTCGTGGACCGCGTGCCGCCGTTCTGGCGCCTCGCCTCGCTCGTCCTCACGCCGTCGCGGGCCGCCGCGACGCGGCTGCACGGCCTGCTCCCCCACGTCGTCGGCGTGCCGGTGGACACCGAAGGGGTCAGGCCCCTCGCACGAACGGCGGGGGGCCCGGTCGTGGGCTACGTCGGACGGATCGAGCCGGCCAAGGGCGTCCTCGACCTCGCTCGCGCGGCGGCGGCGCTGCGCGACGACGGCGCGCGGGTCGTGATCGTCGGGGAGGACGTCAACGGGACCGACCGCGCGTACCGCGACGCGGTCGTCGGCGCGCCCGGCGTCGAGCACCTGGGGTGGATCGACGGCGCCGCGGGCCACATGGCCGCGCTCGACGTCCTCGTCCTCCCCTCCCACAAGGAGGTCCTGCCGTGCGTGCTGGCCGAGGCGATGGCGGCGGGGACGCCGGTGGTGGCGACCCGGGTCGGCGGGACGCCCGAGCTCGTCGAGGACGGCGTGACCGGCCGCCTGGTCGAGCCGGGCGACCCCGCCGCGCTCGCCGCGGCGATCCGCGACGTGCTGGCGCGGCGCCCGGCCATGGCCGCCGCCTGTCGCGAGCGCGCGCCGCGCTGGAACGCCGACGCCTACGCCGAGCGGATCGAGGCCCTGATCGCCCCGGCCGCTCGCGTCCGGGCCCCCAGCGGCCGATGAGGCAGGCATGAGGGTCGCCTTCGACTCCCGCCCCGGCGCCGACAGCCGCGGCATCGGCCGCTACGCGCGGTGCCTGCTGGCGTCCCTGCGCGACGAGGCGGCCGCACGCGGCGGCGAGGTCACCGAGACGCACCGCCCGCGCCGCCACGACGTCTTCCACTCCCCCTGGATCGACGGCGCGCCGCTGCGCCCGCGGATCCCCTCGGTGGTCACCCTGCACGACCTGATCCCGCTCAAGCGCCCGGGCGAGTACCTGCGCACGGGCGTGCGGTTCCGCATGCGCTACCTGGCGGTCGAGCGCGCCGCGCGGCTGATCGTCCCGACCCGCGCGGTCGCGGCCGACGCGATCGAGCTGCTCTCCGTCGACCCCGACCGCGTCCACGTCATCGCCGAGGCCGCCGCTCCCGCGTTCACGCCGCGGCCGCCCGACCAGGTCGCCGCGGTGCGCGAGCGCTACGCGCTGCCGGAGGACTACCTGGTGTGGGTCGGCGGCCTGCGCCACCCCGATCCGCGCAAGCGCGTCGCCGCCATGGCCGGGACCCCGCGCGAGCTGCCGCTCGTGCTCGTCGGCGACCCGGGGCAGTGGGCCCGCGAGCTGGCCGGCGTCACGCTCACCGGCGCCGTCTCCGACGACGAGCTCGCGGCGATCTACTCGGGCGCCCACGCGCTCGTCTTCCCGTCCGACGACGAGGGCTTCGGGCTGCCGCCGGTCGAGGCGCTCGCCTGCGGGACGCCGGTCGCCGCCACGGCGTCGGCCGCCGTCGAGGAGGTCCTGGGCGGCCGGGTGACGCTGGTCGACGCGGGCGACCTGGCCGGCCTGCTCGCCGCTGCCGAGCGCGCGACGCGCCCGGCCCCCGCGCCCCCGGCCTGGACCTGGGACGACGCCGCCCGCGCCACCTGGGACGTCTACGAGCTGGCCGTCACGCCGCCGGCGGGCTGAGCCCGAACGGCACGCGCCGGACCGCGCGGCGCGACTGCACCTCGGCACGCCGGCGCCGCGCGCCCGGCAGCGCCCGCCACGCGTCGTGGTAGGCGCGCAGCAGGTGGCGCTCGCGCAGCAGGACGTGCCCGAGCGCGGCGATCTCGTAGGCGACGACGAACGGGAGGTCGCGCAGCAGCCCCGCGCGGGTCTCGTTCTTGACCCACATGAGGTAGCGGTTGCGGAACTGCAGCCGCCGGTGGGCCTCCGCGACGGTCGCGCGGGTCGACGGGGAGTAGGTGCGGACGTGTCGCGCCCGCGCGGCCGGCTCGTAGACGCAGCGCCAGCCGAGCAGCCGCGCGCGCCAGGCCAGGTCGGCGTCCGAGGCCCACAGGCCGAGATCCTCGTCGAGCACCTCGTCGCCGATCGCGCAGGCCGTCAGGACCGAGCGGCGGTAGAGCGCCGCCGCGCCGTCGGCGCCGAACGCCTCGGCCGCGCGCGGATACGCGGCCGCCGGGCGCCCGTGGCCGACGAGGCCGTTCTTGCGCCGCCGGTCGACGGTCATCCCGGCGCCGTCGATGGCGCCGTCGGCGTCGCGCAGGAGCTTGGGCGCGACCGAGCCGACGCGGTCCTCCTCCAGCCGCGGCCGCGCGCGGGCCAGGAAGTCCGGGGCCAGGTAGCAGTCGGCGTTGAGCAGCAGCACGGCAGGCCCGGCGGTGGCGGCGATCCCGGCGTTGACCGCCGCGGCGTAGGAGCAGCGCTCGGGCAGGCGCAGCAGGCGCGCGCCGTGGGCGCGGGCGAGGTCGGCCGTCGTGTCGGTGCAGGCGTTGTCGATGACCACGACCTCGGCGCCCTCCTGGACGACGGCCGCCGGGAGCGAGTACGCGAGGCGGTGCGCCTCGTCGACCGACAGCAGCAGGATCGTCGTCGGCAGCGTCATGCCGAGGCGGCCTCGCGGTAGACCGCGACGGTGGCCGCCGCCGTGGCGGCCCAGCTGAAGCGCGCCGCGTGCCGGCGGCCGCGGGCGGCCAGCTCCTCGCGGCGGGCGAGCACGTCCTCGATCGCCGCGGCGATGGCGGCGGTGTCGCGCGGGTCGAAGAGGACGGCGGCGTCGCCGCCGGCCTCGGGCAGCGCGGTGCCGGAGGCGATCGCCACCGGGCAGCCGCGCGCCTGGGCCTCGAGCACGACGAGGCCGAAGCCCTCGTAGAGGCTCGGGTGCACGAGCGCCTCGGCGCCGCGCATGAGCGCGTCGAGGCGGTCGTCGGGCACGTAGCCCGGGAGCTCGAGCGGCTCGCCGCCGGCCGCGGCGCGCAGCGCGGGGCCCTGGCCGGCGTCGGCGCCGGCGATGACGAGCCGGTGCGGCAGGCCGGCGGCGCGCAGCGTGCGCCAGGCGGCCACCAGGCGCCCCCAGTTCTTCTTCGCGCGCAGGTCGCCGACCCCGAGGAGGTAGGGCTCGTCGAAGCCGCTAGCCGGTGCTACGCCGGGTGTAGCACCGGCTGGCGGTCCTGCGACACCCCCCGCCGCGCCCGCCAGCGCCGGCGCGTTGGGCACCACCCGCACCCGCGCGGGGTCGACGCCGTAGCGGTCGCAGAGGTCGTCGCGCGTGAACGCCGACACCGCGATCACCCGCTCCGCCGACCGCGCGGCCCGCGGCGTGATCCAGCGGTACTTGGCGCGCGTCCGCGCGGCGAAGTCCTCTGGGAAGACCTCGAAGGCGAGGTCGTGGACGGTCACGACCCCCGGCCGGCCGCCGCGCCGCAGCGGCAGGAAGCAGTTGGGCGCGTGGAGGACGTCGGCGCCGCGGCGGGCCGCCGCCAGCGGCAGCCCGGCCTGCTCCCAGGCCACCTCCGGCCCGCCCCGGCCGCCGGTCAGCGCGATGACCTCGACCTCGCCGCCCGCCCGCAGCGCCGCGACCAGCTCCCGCGTGTAGCGGCCCCAGCCGCCCGGGCGCGCCGCCGCGGCGTCGCGGTAGTCGATGGCGATCCGCAGCACGGGGGCGTACGATGCCGGACCCGGGGCCCAGGAAGGATCCTCATCAGCGCCGCACCCATCACGACGACCAGCCACCCCACCATCGCGCCCGCCCGAGGCGCGCGTGGCCGCGTCCGGATCTTCGACATACCGATCGACCTCGGCCAGCCGGAGGAGCTGCTGCGGACGATCACCGGCTGGACCGGCGCGAACGGACCGCGGCGCGTCATGTACGTCAACGCCCACGTGCTCAACCAGTCCCAGGAGCGCGAGGAGCTGCGGGCCGCGCTGCGCGACGCCGACCTCGTCTACTGCGACGGCTACGGGGTCCGCGTGGCCGCCAAGGCGCTCGACCTGCCCGTCCCGCACCGCATGACCGGCGCGGACTGGATCTGGTCGCTGGCCGCCCTGTGCGAGGAGACGGGCCGCTCGGTCTACCTCCTGGGCTCCGAGCCGGGGATCGCCCGCACGGCGGCCGCGCGGCTGCGCGCCCGCCACCCCGGGCTGCGCGTCGTCGGCGCCCACCACGGCTTCTTCGAGGTCGGCTCGCCGCACGCCGAGCGGGTCGTCGAGGACATCAACGCGTGCCGCCCCGACATCCTGCTGGTGGGGATGGGCACGCCCAAGCAGGAGCTGTGGGTGCAGCGGCACATGGCGGGGCTCGACGTCGACGTCCTGTGGACCGTGGGAGCGCTGTTCGACTACGTGTCCGGGCGCGTACCGCGCGCGCCGGCGTGGTTGGCCGACAATGGGCTTGAATGGATCTTCAGACTGGGCATCGAGCCCCAGCGGATGTGGCGGCGCTACCTGCTCGGCAACCCGGTCTTCATCTCCCGGGTGATGGCGCAGGCCCGCCGGCGCACCGCCGCCTGAGCCCGGCCGCGCGGGCGGCGCTGGCCGCGGGCGGGGCCGCCGCGCTGCTCGCGCTCACCGAGGCGTTCCTGGCGCGCGTCGGCGGCGTCGCCGCCGTGCCCGAGGTGCTGCGCACGGCCGCGGCGGCGCTGCTGCTCGTCGCCGTGGCGGGCTACGCGCCGGCGCGGCTGCTCGTCCCCGCGGCGTGGCGCGGCGAGCTGGCGCTGTTCGTGCTGCCGGTCGGCGCGGCGTGCGCGGCGCTG
>DASVQH010000452.1:0-12464 GCA_036389195.1 Solirubrobacteraceae bacterium | reverse complement strand
CGCCACCGGGCCGGCCGCGAGACGCTGTTCGCCTCGCGCTACGGCGCGCCCCACCTGGCGACGCTGTGCGAGCCGGCGTAGCCACCCTGCGGCGGGCGCGCGCCCGGCGCCGGCACGCCGCCCTGGACCCGCTCAAGCTCGACGCCATCGACCGGGCGTTCGCGGAGCTGGGGTGCGAGACCTTCGCGGACCTCGGCGGGGTCTGGGCGGTCGACGGCGGCTACGCCGCCTACGCGATCGAGGCCCACGGCGCCCGCCGCGGGGTGCTGGTCGACGACGACCTCAGCCCGGCCGTCCGCCGCCACGCCGAGCGCCTGCCCGCGCTCGAGCTCGTCGAGGCCAATTTCGGCACCCCGGAGGCCGCCGCCGCGGTCGGCCAGGTCGACGCCGTCCTGCTCTTCGACGTGCTCCTGCACCAGGTCGCGCCCGACTGGGACGAGATCCTGACGCTCTACGCGCCGCACACCCGCGCGTTCGTCGTGGTCGGACCGCAGTGGAACGACGACGCCACCGTCCGCCTGCTCGATCTCGGCGAGGCGGCCTATCTGGCGGCCGTGCCGTCCGCGGGCGAGGCGGTCTACGACGGTCTCTTCGCGCGCCTCGACGAGCCCAACGAGCGCCGCGGGCGCCCCTGGCGCGACGTCCACGACATCTGGCAGTGGGGCATCGCCGACGACGACCTCGTCGCGCACATGGACGCGCTGGGCTTCGCCTGCCGGCTGCGCGAGGACCACGGCCCGTGGCGCGGGCTGGAGCGCTTCCACGCCGGCGCCTTCGTGTTCGCGCGCCGGTGAGCGAGCCCGCGCTGCCGCCGCCCGCGGTCCCGCCGAGCGCCTACGACGACGCCTACTACCGGGAGGCCTGCGCGGGAGCGGAGGCGTGGACGCGGTCGGGCGGGCGCGAGATCGACCCGCTGTATCCCTGGGCGCTGCGGCTCGCCGGGCTGGCCGCCGGGGAGACGGTGCTCGACGTCGGCTGCGGGCGCGGCGAGCTGCTCGTGGCGGCGGTGGAGCAGGGGGCCGCGCGAGCGATCGGCGTCGAGTACTCGCCCGCCGCCGTGGCGCTGGCTCGCGCCACCGTGGCCGCCCACGGCGCCGACGACCGCGCCGAGGTGCTGCAGGCCGACGCCCGCCGGCTCCCGCTGCCCGGCGCCTCCGCCGACCTCGTGACGCTGCTCGACGTGGTCGAGCACCTGACGCCCGCCGAGCTGGCGCTCGCCCTCACCGAGGCGCGCCGCGTCCTGCGCCCGGGCGGCCGCGTGTTCGTCCACACGATGCCCAACCGGCTGATCTTCACCGTCACCTACCGCGCGCTGCGGCTCGCCACCGGCCTGCGCTGGCCCGCCGACCCGCGCACGGAGCACGAGCGCCGCATGCACGTCAACGAGCAGACCCGCGGCGGGCTGGAGCGGGCGCTGCGCGCCGCCGGCTTCGCGGACGCCCGCGCCTGGTACGGGCGCTGGGTCCGGGAGGACGTGCCCGGCGCCCGCTTCGCCCGCGCGCTGGCCCGGCGGCCCCGCTCGCGCGCGCTGGGCGCCGCCGACGTCTGGGCCGTGGCTACGACGCCCGCCACGCGGCCATGAACGGCCCCGCCAGCTGCTGGCGCCAGTAGACGTCGGCGCGCGTCCACACGTACGGCCCGGCGCGCGGGGTGCCCGGCGGGACGAGGCCGGCCAGCCGGGCGGCGCGGCCGCGCAGCGGCGGCCAGCGCAGCGCGTCGGCGAGGCGGTCGTGGAAGTAAGGCGCGATCTCGGGGTGCAGGGCGCAGAAGCGGCGCTCGGCGGCGGCGATGCGCGGCATCCGCCGGCGCCAGAGCGCGAGGTCCATCGGGTGCAGGTGCTCGGCCGACGCCGCGCGCTCGTAGCGCAGCCGGAACCCGTGGGCGCGCATCCGCAGCGCCAGGTCGAGATCCTCGTAGCCGAAGGGGAGGTTGACCTCGTCGAAGCCGCCGGCGCGCTCCAGCAGCGCCCGCTTGACCGACGCGTTGGCGGTGTAGAAGCGCCCCCAGCCGGCGTCGGTGCCCGCGATCGTCCCGAAGTCGAACTGGATGCCGCGCTCCAGCCAGCGCATGAAGGGCGTCACCCGCAGCCCGCGCGCCCAGCGGACGTGGCCGAGGACACCGGCCGCCTCGCCCGGATCAGCGCGGTGCGCGGCGGCGTGCGCGGCGAGCAGCCCCGGCTCGGGCAGGACGTCGTCGTCGAGGAAGAGGACGACGTCCGCCGCGGCGGCCCGCCAGCCGGCGTTGCGCGCCGCGGAGGCGCCGGGGCGCGCGGGCGTGGCGACCGTCAGCGCCAGCGGCCGCCCCGCCAGGACCGCCTCCAGCCCCGCCCGGTCGGACTCGGCCGCGTCGGGCGCGACGACGACCTCGAACGGCGGCGCGGCCTGGGCGGCGAGGCGGTCGAGGACGCGGGCGAGCTTCCCGGCACGGCCGAGCGTGGGGATGACGACGCTGAGGCGGGGCTTCACCGCCGGGCCAGCCCGCGCGCCAGCGCCGCCGCCGAGCGCAGCGGGGTCCGCTCCCCCGGCGCGTAGAGCACGAGGTGCGAGCGGCCGTGGAAGACCGCGTAGCGGCGCAGGCCGCGCGCCGCGGCGTGCCGGACCAGCGCGGCGATCGGCAGCCGGCGGTGCGGCGCCGGATCGCCCGCGCGGGGGCCGAGGAAGTTGACGAGGACCAGCGAGCCCAGCCCCTCGAGCCGTGCGAGGAACGCGAACGGGTCCTCGACATGCTCGATCACGTCGAGGGCGAACACGAGGTCGAAGCCGCCCGGGACCGGGCCGGCGTCGACGTCGTGGACCGCCGCCGCGCGCCCGCGGCGCTCGAGCCGCCAGCGCAGGTAGCGGGTGCTCGGGTTGTCGAAGTCGGCGAACTCGACGTCGTAGCCCGCCTCCAGCAGCGCCAGGCCGTCCGAGCCGATCCCGCAGCCGTAGTCGAGGACTCGGGCCCCGGGCGCGACGGCGGCGCGCAGGAGGTCCAGGTACGGCGCCTTCGTGCCGCTCAACGAGAACGCGGTGAGGTCGTAGAGATATGCCTCAGAGCGGCGATAGAGCAGCTGCTCGTCGCCGAGCCGCGCCAGCTCCGCGGCGACCCCGTGCTCGTGGCCGTGCAGCGCGCGCTCGTCGAACGCCGCGCCGAGGTAGGCCTCGAGCTCCTCGCGCTCGTCGGCGGGCGGCATGCGGCCACGCTATAACCTCGCGCCGCCGGTGCCGCCGCCCGATCCCACCGCCCGCGAGCGCGTCGCCGCCCAGCGCTGGTACCACACGCTCGAGCTGCCGGGCGGGATCGTCACCGACGGCTGGTTCGACCTGCGCCCCCACGTGGCCCGCTACGGGCTCCCCGACCGCCTCGACGGCCTGCGCGTGCTCGACGTCGGGACCGGGGACGGCTTCTGGGCGTTCGAGCTCGAGCGCCGCGGCGCGGAGGTCGTCGCGCTCGACGTCGAGTACGAGCACGAGTACGACATCCCGCCGCGCCGCCGGCCCGCGCGGTTCCCGGACACGCGCCGCGGCGACGGGTTCCGGCTCGCCCACGAGCTGCTCGGTTCCACGGCCCAGCGCGTCCACCGCAACCTCTACGACGCGTCGCCCGCGCAGCTCGGGACGTTCGACCTCGTCTTTTGCGGCGCGGTGCTGATCCACCTGCGCGACCAGCTCCTGGCGCTCGAGCGGATGGCCGCGCTGTGCCACGGGCGCCTGATCCTCGCCGAGGAGCACGACCGCCTCAGCGGGCTGATCCCGTTCCCCGTCGCCCGCTACCGCGCCGATCGCGATCGCGCGGTGGTCTTCTGGCTGCCGTCGGCGCGGACCTGGCGGCGGATGGTCTGGACCGCGGGATTCGAGGACGTCGGCGAGCACGGGCGCTTCAAGCTCGCGCTCGGGCGGCGGACCGTCGTGCCCCACGTGGTCATCCACGCGCGGGGCACCGCGACGCCTCAGCGGCCGGCGGCGGCCAGCAGCTCTGAGTAGAGCGCCTCGTGGGCGGCGGCGCACCGCGCCGTCGAGAAGCGCTCGGCCTGGGCGCGGCAGGCGGCGCGCAGCCCGTCGCCGCCGGTTCGCGCCGCCGCGATGCCCTCCAGCAGCGCGCCGGCCAGCGCGGCCGGGTCGTCGCCGTCGAACAGCCGCCCCGCGTCGCCGACGACCTCGGGGATGCCGCCGTCGCGGGCGCCGACGACCGGCGTCCCGCAGGCCAGCGCCTCGGCCAGCACGAGCCCGAAGGCCTCCCCCACCGCGGGCAGCGCCGCCACCCACGCGGCGCCCAGCAGCGCGGCGAGCGCGGCGCGGTCGTCCATCGCCGCGCGCTCGACGCCCGGCACGCCGGCGAAGCGCTCGCTGCCGCGGGCGTCGAGGACCAGCCGCGCGCCCGGGTGCTCCCGGCGCACGCGGCCGAAGGCCTCGACGAGCAGCCCGACCCGCTTGCGCGGCTCGCCGGCCGCCGCCGCGCAGACCACGGTCGGCTCGGGCGTGCGCGCCGTCCCGAGGGCGAAGGCGCCGAGGTCGACGCCCGGGGCGATCACCCGCGGCTCGACCGCGAGCGTCCGCCGGCAGGCAGCGGCCGCCGCCTCGGAGAGGACCGTGACCGCGGCGCAGCGGCGCGCGGCGGTGCGGACGAGCGCCGCCCGGCCGCGGCGCCCGGCCAGCGTCGCCTCGTCGGGGATGCCCATCAGCGAGAAGACCGCGGGGCGTCCGCGGCGGCGCGCCCACGCGGCGGCCGCCAGGGCGTCGCCGGCCTGCAGCGCCTCGACGACGTCGTCCTCGCCGGCCAGCAGCTCGCGCAGCGTGCCCGGCGCCTGCAGGACGTGCGGCTCGACGCCCAGCCGGTCCAGCGGCCGCGCCGGCGGCCGGCGCGCGCGTACCACCTCGATCCCGTCCTCGACCGTCCGCTCCCGCGGGCCGGGATGCGACGTGACGATCCGCGGGCGATGCCCGCGCGCGGCCAGCCCGTCGGCCAGCTCGCGCAGCAGCCGCTCGGCGCCGCGGCGCACCTCGGGCCAGTACACCGGGTGCGCCAGCGCCACCCGGAGCGCGCGGCTCACGGGGAGAACTTGCGCGAGGGCAGGATCCCGGCGCGGTGCAGGCGGAAGCGGGCCGCCGCCCAGAGCGTCTTGACGCCGTAGATCGCCGCCGGCTTGAACGTGATCGAGCTGGCGTCGTCGAAGTAGATCGTCGGGCACGGCACCTCGTGGATGTGGAACCCGAAGTGGACCGCCTGCATGAGGAACTCCGAGTCGAACGAGAAGTCCAGCGCGTTGCGCAGGAACGGCACCTCGAGCAGCACCCTGCGCGAGTAGGCCCGGTAGCCCGTGTGCATCTCGGAGAGGTGCGTCCCGAGCATCAGGTTCTCGGCGGTGGTCAGCCCGCGGTTGGCGACGATCTTCCACCACGGCATGCCACCGGCCCGCGGGCCGCCCGGCGTGGCGAACCGCGAGCCGAGGACGATGTCCGCCTCGCCGGCGACGATCGGCTCGACCAGCTTGGGGATGATCGACGGCTCGTACTGGCCGTCGGGGTGCAGCATGATCACCACGTCGGCGTTGCGCTGGAGGGCCTCCAGGTAGCACGTCTTCTGGTTGCCCCCGTAGCCGACGTTGTGCGGGTGCCAGACGACGTGGAGGTTCTGCGGCAGCCGCCGGGCGATCTCGATCGTGTCGTCGGAGGACTTGTCGTCGACGAGGATGATCTCGTCGACCCAGCCGTCGGGGATCCCCGAGACCGTCCGCTCCAGCGTCCGCGCCGCGTTGCGGGCGGGCATGATGACGATGACCTTGGCTCCGGCTTTCTCCGACACGGCGCGGCAGGATAGGCGGCTCAGGCGCGGCGGGCGCGCTCGGCCTCCAGCGCGGCGATCATCGCGGCGCAGAACGCGGCCTCGGTGAAGCGGCCCGCGGTTGCCCGCCCGCCGGCCCGCAGACGCTCGGCGAGCCCGGGGTCGGCGGCGAGCCGGCGGACCGCCGCGGCGAGGGCCGCCGCGTCGCCCGGCGCGGTCAGGAGCGCGTTCTCGCCGTCGCGCAGGTACTCGGCCGAGCCGCCGGTGCCGGTGGCCACCACGGGGCGGCCGGCGCTCATCGCCTCCAGCGGCACGAGCCCCCACGGCTCCTCCCAGACGACCGGGAACAGGATCGCGTCGGCGGCGGCGAACGCGTCGAGCACCGGGCCGGCGGCGGGCGGCTCGAACCGGACCCGCCCGGCGACCCCGAGCCGCTCGGCCAGCGCGGCGAGCTCGGCGCGGTGCGCGGCCGGCCCGTCGCCGCGCACGGCGAGGGTCGCCCCCGCGGGCAGGTGTGCCAGCGCCGCGATCGCCGTCGCGATCCCCTTGGCCGGCTCGACCCGGCCGATGCAGGCGAGCCGCCAGCCGAACGGCCGGGCCGGCTGGGGCGGGAAGCGCTCGGGAGCGACGCCCGGCGAGATCACCGAGGTGCGCGGCAGCGCGTGGCGGGCGAGCGCGCGGCGGCGCAGCCAGTCCGAGGCGAACGTCCAGTGGGCCGCGGCGCCCAGGTCGACCCGGGCCGGGACGCCGGCCCGCCGCTCGGCCAGCGGCCGCCAGCCGCCCGTCCAGGGGTCGGCGCGCACGCCGTATCCCATCCAGTCGTCCCCGACCGCCCCGACGGCCGGGATCCCGGCCCGCCGGACTTGCTCGATCAGCGAGAGCGACATGCCGCCCATCCCCCACCAGCAGACGGCGTCGGGCCGCAAGCCGGTCAGGTGCGCGCGCAGGACGGCCGCGTTGCGGCGCTCCAGGGCGAGCCGGGCCCGCGGGCGCGGGCGGACGAAGGCGTGGTCGCGCCAGTACCAGCCGAGCTCGCGGAAGACGTGCGGCGGATCGGCGGCGGGGTCCGCCGGCGCGCCCGGCACGGGCGCGGTGGTCAGGACGCGCGCCGCGTGCCCGCCGGCCTGAAGCGCCTCGACGACCGCCACCCACGTGCGCTCGTAGCCGCCGGCCGCGGCGGGCGGGTGGAGGTTGCCGATGTGGAGGACCCGCACGCGGGCATCCTCACATCACCCGTATCCTCCCGCGCCCATGTCGAGCACTCCCCCACCCGAGATCTTCAAGGCCTACGACGTCCGCGGCCTCTACGGCGAGCAGATCGACGGGGACGCCGCGGAGGCCATCGGCCGGGCGTTCGTGCGGGTCCTGGCCAAGGGGGCGGACAAGGCGGTGGGCGACCTGCGCGTCGGCCTGGGGCGCGACATGCGCCTCACCGCGCCCGAGCTGTCGGCGCGCTACCGCGACGGCATGATGGCCGAGGGCGCCCACGTGATCGACGCCGGGATGGTCGGCACCGAGATGGTCTACTACCTCGTCGGCTCGCGCGAGCTCGACGGCGGGCTGATGTGCACCGCCTCCCACAACCCCAAGGCCTACACGGGGGCCAAGCTCGTCAAGGAGGGGGCGATCGCGCTGTCGGGCGACGCGGGGATCGGCGACGTGCGGCGCGAGATCGAGGCCGGCCTCGGGGAAGCCCCGGGCGGCGGCTCCTGCGAGGAGGTGGAGATCTACGACGAGTTCCACGCGGCCGCGCTGAAGTTCATCGACCCGTCGTCCCTGCGCCCGCTGAAGGTGGTCCTCGACGGCGGCAACGGCATGGCCGGCCCGATGGTCGGCCCGATCCTCGAGGGCCTCGAGCCGCTTGCGCTCGTCCCCACCTACTTCACGCCCGACGGCGAGTTCCCCGGCCACGAGCCGAACCCGCTGCTGCCCGAGAACCGCGAGTTCATCATCGCCAAGGTCCTCGAGGAGGGCGCGGACCTGGGCATCGCCTGGGACGGCGACGCCGACCGCTGCTTCTTCATCGACGACAAGGGCCGCTTCGTCGACGGCGACTTCCTCACCGCGATGCTGGCCGAGTCGATCCTGCGCAAGAAGCCGGGCGCGGCGATCCTCTACGACGTCCGCGCCTCGCGGGCCGTGCCCCACACGGTCGAGGCGGCGGGCGGGACGGCGTGGATGAACCGCGTCGGCCACGCGTTCTTCAAGACCCGCATGCGCGACGAGGGCGGCGCGTTCGGCGGCGAGGTCTCCGGCCACTACTACTTCGCCGACTTCTACAACGCGGACTCGGGCACGATCCCGGCGCTGCTGATCCTCGAGCTGCTCAGCCACGAGGGCAAGTCGCTCTCCGAGCTGCTGGAGCGCTACCACTCCAAGTACTTCATCTCCGGCGAGATCAACTCCGAGGTGCCCGACGCCGAGGCGAAGATGCGCCAGATCGAGGAGGAGTTCTCCGACGGCGAGATCACCCACCTCGACGGCGTCTCGGTCGACTACGACGACTGGCACTTCAACGTCCGCGCGTCCAACACCGAGCCGCTGCTGCGGCTGAACCTCGAGAGCCTGGTCTCGGTCGAGGACATGGAGGCCAAGCGCGACCGCGTGCTCGGCCTCATCCGCTCGTGACCGAGGCGGCCGAGGCGGCCGGGATCCACCGGCTGGCCATCCCGACGCCGTTCGCCGTCGGCCGCGTCAACTGCTACCTGATCGAGGACGAGCCGCTCACGCTGCTCGACACGGGGCCGAACTCCGGCAAGGCGCTCGACGAGCTCGAGCAGGCGCTGGCCGCGCACGGCCGCCGCGTCGAGGACCTCCAGCGCATCGTCGTCTCCCACCAGCACATCGACCACCTCGGGCTGGTCTCGATCCTCGCCCGCCGGTCGGGGGCCGAGGTCTGCGCGCTGGACCTGCTGGCGCCGGCGCTGGAGGACTTCTCGGCCCACGCCGAGGCCGACGACGAGCTCGCGCAGGCGCTGATGCTGCGCCACGGGATCCCGCCCGACGTGGTCGCCGCGCTGCGCGCGGTGTCGCGCGCCTTCCGCGGCTGGGGCGCCAGCGCGCAGGTCGACCGCCCGCTCGCAGCGGGCTCGACGCTGGCGTTCCGCGACCGCTCGCTGGAGGTCCTGCACCGGCCGGGCCACTCGCCGTCGGACACGATCTTCTGGGACGCCGAGCGGCGGATCCTGCTGGCCGCCGACCACCTGATCGGCCACATCTCCTCCAACCCGCTGATCTCCCGGCCGCTGGACCGGACGCTGGCGGAGGGCGAGCGGCCGCGCGCGCTGCTGACCTACATGGCGTCGCTGCGCGAGACCGCGGCGATGCCCGTCGAGCTCGTCCTGCCCGGCCACGGCGACCCCGTCACCGGCCACGCCGCGCTGATCGAGGACCGCTTCGCGATGCACGACCGTCGCGCGCGCAAGATCGGGCGGCTGATCGCCGAGCAGCCGCGGTCGGCGTACGAGATCGCGCAGGCGCTGTGGGGCGGGATCGCCGTGACGCAGGCGTACCTGACGCTGTCGGAGGTGCTCGGCCACGTCGACCTCCTGCTCGAGGGCGGATCGGTGGTCGAGGAGGAGCGCGACGGCGTCGTGCGCTTCGCGCCCGCCTAGCCGCGCTCGATCGCTTCGAGGTGCGCGACGTTGGCGGCGTCGTCCGGGTCGGGCGACGGCGCGGCGGCGAACCAGGCGTCGAGGATCTCGTCGAGCACGGCCGGCGAGGCGGTGCGGAGGCTGAGCGCGAGGACGTTCGCGTCGTTCCAGCGGCGGGCGCCCGCGGCGGTGGTCGCGTCGGCGCACAGGGCGGCGCGGACGCCGGCGACCTTGTTGGCGGCGATCGACGCGCCGGTTCCGGTCCAGCAGCACACGACGCCCTGGTCGGCGCGGCCCTCGGCGACGTCGCGCGCCGCGGCCTCGGAGGCCCACGCCCAGTCGGGGCGGTCGTCCTCGGCCAGCGCGCCGTGGACGACGGGCTCGTGGCCGCGCTCGCGCAGCGCCTCGACGACGCGACGGGCGACGCCGGTGTCCTCGTCGGCGGCGACGGCGATCCGCATGCGGCGAGAGGCGAGAGCAGCGGCGTGCGGGCCTCCAGGCTCCCGCGGGCGAGGCTGAGGGCACCGAGCGCGTCCGCGGCGGCGAGCGCGGCGGCGTACGCCGGGTCGCTCCCGGCCTCGCGACGCAGCCGGCGCGCGTAGGGCAGCGCGGCGAGCAGCGGGAGCGGCGAGCGGGCCGCCGCGGCGACGGCCGCGCCGGCGGCGGCGAGGTCGAAGGCGGCGGTCCGCGGCGACAGGAAGACGCGGCGGTGCAGGACGCCGTCGCGGAGCTCCGGCAGCTCGGCGACCAGCCCGGGGAACCAGCGCAGCCGGCGGCGCTCGGCCAGCAGGTCGCCGTAGGTGCCGGGGAAGACGGCGTGCTGGACGAGGGCCGCCGCGCAGAACGCGGTGCGCGCGCCGGCGCGGCGGGCGCGCCAGCCCAGCCGGGTGTCCTCGCCGAACGGCCGGCCGTCGCGCTCCAGGCCCGGCCCGAAGCCCTCGGCCGCCGCCCACGTCTCGCGGCGCAGGAACAGGTTGGCCGTCTCGTAGAGGCCGGTCTCGCGCTCGATCGACACCGTGCGGTCGAAGCGCGCGCGAGGTGCTCGCGGGTCCGGGACGACGCGGCCCTGGACGAGGTCGGCGCCGTCGAGCGCGCGCGCCCCGGCGGCGAGCCAGCCCGGCGCGGGGCGGCAGTCGGCGTCGGTGAAGGCGAGCCGGTCGGCAGTGGCGGCGCGGACGCCGTCGTCGCGCGCGAGGCCGGGCCCGCCGCCCCGGGCCCGGTGGAGGACGCGCGGGCCCAGCGGGTGGCGCTCCGCGATGGTGGCCGTGGCGTCGTGCGAGCCGTTGTCGACGACGATCACCTCGTGCGCGGGCGCGTCGTGCTGGGCGGCGAGCCCGTCGAGCGTGTCGGCGATGGTCGCCGCGGCGTCGCGCGCCGGCACGATGACGCTGATCGCGGTCACCGGCGGCCGAGCCGGCGGCGGCGGGCGGGCGGGCGGTGGGCGGCGACGCCGGCCTGGAGCCAGCGCTCGAGCTCCCCGGTGCCGAGGTGGATCCGCTCGGTCGCCGGGAAGCCGCCCTCCCACCACAGCGTCAGGCTCCGCTCCTCCTCGCCGAGGCGCGCGTGCGCCTCGGGCGGGAGCTGGAACTCGGGGCGGCCGTGGAGGATGTGCGGCTTGAAGACGAAGGCCAGGCCGCCGTCCGCGGGCTCGATCAGCCAGTGGTGGTGCCCCCAGCCGACCCACGGACCCTGGATGCCGTAGGCCTGCTCCTCCAGGCGCGACGGGACCTCGACGTAGCCCGCCCGCGCCACGCGCTGGAGCTCCTGGCAGACGTGCACGGGGTCGCGGACGTCCTCCAGGGTGTGCGAGCAGATCGCGAAGTCGAACTGCCCGTCGGCGAACGGCCACGGCTCGCGGGCGCAGATGTCGCGCTCGACCCACGTGCGCTCGCTGAAGCGCTCCGGTCCCGGGCCGTCGCTGCCGAGCATCCCGCGCGTCGCGTGGGGCATGAGGTCGAGCACCCAGTCGGCCCGCGGGAACGGCCGCGCCCAGCCGCCCACGTCGAGCACGAGGGCCGTGTCGGGCAGGCGCTCGAGGATCCGGCGGCGGCTGCCTGCGAGCACGGCGGCGGACGATACCCTCGCCGCCCCGTGGCCGCCCGCGTCGCCGTCGCCGTCGTCTCCTGGAACACGCGCGACCTGCTGCGCGGCTGCCTGGCCTCGCTCGCCGCGGACGCGGCGTCCGGCTTCGCCGAGGTGTGCGTGGTCGACGCGGGTTCCGCGGACGGCTCGGCGGCGATGGCGCGGGCCGAGTTCGCGTGGGCGCGGGTCGTGGAGCGACCCGAGAACCCCGGCTACGGCGCGGCGGTGAACGCGGGGCTGGCCGCGCTGGGCGGGGCTGCGGAGTGGGTGGCCTGCGCCAACGCGGACGTCGCGCTGGAGCCGGGCGCGCTGCGCGCGCTCGTCGCCGCCGGGGCGCGGGACGCCGGCGCGGGCGCCGTGGCGCCGCGGCTGGTGGCGCCGGACGGCTCGACCCAGCACTCCGTCCATCCCTTCCCCGGCGTGCGGTTCGCGCTCGCCCACAACGCCGGGCTGGGCCGGGTGAGCGCGCGCTGGGCGCGGGCGCGCTGCCTGCACGGGGCCTGGGATCCCGGGGTCGCGCGGCGGGTGCCGTGGGCGGTCGGGGCGTTCCTGCTCGTGCGGCGCGCCGCGTGGGAGGCGGTGGGCGGCTTCGACCCGGCGCGGTGGATGTACGCCGAGGACCTCGACCTCGGCTGGCGGCTCGCACGGGCCGGGTGGGCGACCCGCTACGAGCCCTCGGCCCGCGTCCGGCATGACGAGGCGGCGGCGACGGCGCAGGCGTGGGGTGACGCGCGGCTGGCCCGCGCCACCGCCGCGCAGTACGCGTGGCTGCGCGAGCGGCGGGGCGCGGCGGTGGCGCGCGGCGTGGCGGCGGCCTACGTGGCCGGCGAGGCGGCGCGCTGGGCGCTGGAGCCGCGCCGGCGGCCGGCGCACGCGGCGTGGGCGCGGCTGCACGCGGCGGGCCTGCGCGCGTGACCCGCGGCGAGCTCCTCGTCGGGCTCCTTCTCTTCGCCGCCGTCACGGGCGGGTGCGGCGCGGCGGCGGCGGTCGTCGTGGGACGGGGGCTGCCCTGGCTGTCGGGCGCGGTGC
>DASVQH010000451.1:0-12828 GCA_036389195.1 Solirubrobacteraceae bacterium | reverse complement strand
GTCCGGGTCGGACGCCAGGTGCTCTTCTCGGGACACCTGAGCGTCGACGACGACGGCACGCCGGTCGACGGGCCCCTCGAGGCGCACCTCGCGCACGTGCTCGACCGGCTGCTCGCCACCGCCGCGCGCCTCGGGGCGACGCCGGACGACGTCGTCTGGCTGCAGTACCTGACGCCGGACGCCCCGCCCGCCGAGGTCTTCCGCGGCGCCGTGAGCGCCGCGCACCGCGCGCGCTTCCCCGGTCCGAATCGTCCCGCCACCTCCCTCATCGGGGTCACCGGCCTCGTCGTCGACGGCGCGCTGGTCGAGGTGACGGGCATGGCGGTCCTGCCGCCGTGATCACGCCGCCGACGTGACCGGGCGGGCGGCGGGCCCCCTCCTCCTCCCTCGCCGCCCCTCGGTCGGGCCGGGACGGACTGGCACGCCGTCCCGGCCTGTCGGCGCGCCCGCGCGCGACGTTCGAACCGCGGCCAGCCTCCAACCGCCTGGGTGGAAGTTCGTCCGGAAGCCCCGCCTCCACGGCGCGTCGAACCGGGCGAATCGAGCGCCGACTCGCGGGCACGCCCACGCAGGTCGAACGTGGAGAAGCTCGTGCAAGGCGACACTTCCGTCGACAGAGGTGAACGCGCGCAAACGTCGCTGGAATCCATGGCAACGAAGGGTCACCGGTTCGAGTCCGGCGGCGGGCTCTGTCTATACCGTGCTTCGAGGGCTTCTCCGTCCTGCGATGTGACTCGGCGGCGGCGCGGCACGCCCAGCTTCTGGCCCCAGTGAGATCGCCGACGACAAGACGCAGACGAGCGAGCCGAGGTGTCGATGGCGTACGGGGCGTCGTAGCAGCTACTTAGTCCGAGCGTCTAGGTATGCGGCGAGTTGCGCGACTCGGGTGCCTTCATACACGCGAAACCTGAGCGTGGGGCCGCTGTCGACGTGGACGATTAAGACGTCCTTACCCGACGCCTCGACCGCGAGCAGTTCTTCGTAGGTGAGCCTCCGGACCTTCAGGACTTCTTCGCGACGCCCGCGTCCGAGCTTCCGGGTCGCGGACTCCGTCCAGAGCATCGCGCGGTCGGTCCCGACGAGCAGTCCTCTGTGGAGGCCGTGCCACATCAGCGGCAGATAGGGCTGCGTCCACTGCACTGACGAAGTCGATCGCACAGTTGGGGCGTCCCACCCGTTCGCTCCCGAGAGGCTGGAATAGGCAGCGTGGACGGCGACGCGGGCTCCTGAAAGGGCGGCTTCAACCGCCTCTGCGGCGTCGGCCAGAAAACCGCCCGTGGGATCAAGATCTACAGGCTGCCCGTCGTAGCCCCTTCCGTCGGGTTCTTCCGCACGCCGCGCCCGTTGTTCCTGGGCGCCGGGGGCTTGCGCAGACGCTGGTCCGGAAGCTCTGAATCGTTGTTTCTGACCGGCCAAATAGTCGTCGAGCTCCCGTCGGCGCTGGGGGTTGAGCAGGAAGTCGACACCCCTGAGAATCTGCGAAAGGCGCGCGGCGTGCCACTCTTGAACCTCTAACGAGCGCGAAGCGAACTTGTCCGCGTGATGCTCCCGCTGGGCCATCGTGCGCAGGTTCTGGAGATCCCGCTCGGCAACGTCCTCACGTACATCCAACACGTCGTACCAGTTGTGCAATCGGAGCCTTCGTTCTTGGACCGTCGCGCTGTCTCGGATCCCGGTCCGACCAAGTGGGGACCGGAGAGCTATCGGTGTGCCGCATTGTTGCACCGCAGATCCGGAGCGTGCGCGATGTCGCACTGTCACGTGGAACGCTCGCGCGGTAGCGCCGGTGAACGCGGTCGATCCGAATGACGGGTTGATCGCGGATGCGGCCCTGCGAGGACGGCGCCCGAAGGAAGGGGTCGCTGATACAAGCCCGTCATGGGGCTCATGAGAACGCCTCGCTACGGCGGGGCGTTTCTGTTCCCGAGATGGGTCGAGCGCCGCTGCCTCGCGTTGGCCGCGTCCAAAGGCGGGGGCATCGTGGCGTCGGCCGGGCGACCAACGGATTCAAGATCACCCCGCATCCTCCAGACGGCGCGGCGAGACAAGCGCTGCACGCCTCTCTGGAGCGCCGTTCGTCTCGTGCGCACTCAGGGTCGCTATGGCGCCTGATGGGTCGATGCGACACCCGATGAGCGGCCCATGAGCGCAGCGGCGAGGCGATTCGGCGCCGGCCTGCTCACCCCGGTCGAGACGTGGGCAGCCGAGTCGAGGGCCGAGCACACACTCGGTCGTCGACCCGACGGTCGCCTGCACGTCGTCGGTAAGGACTGCGCGCACTGGACAAGCTCAGTCGGAGTGTCCCGAAGACGCGTAAACGCTTTGCTGTCGAGCGCTCCCGAGGACCACGTCGCCAGGGGAGTGTCCGCAACGAGCGATTTTCCGTCGCCTTAGGTGCTGCCGAGGCTCAGAGGAGAACGAGTGACTCATGGCGTCAGCCCGTGAGTGAGTCATCCGGCGCCCGCCAACGTCTGTCTTGCGCGGTACTACACGCCGATGGGGAAGCGCTCCCGCCAGCGACAGCGTGACTATCAGCCGAAGGGCCGACCCCGACGACCCGGCGTCCTGACGCCATCCACATGACCGTCGCAGCGGTGACGTCGGTCGACGCGCTTGACCTTCTCGAAGTACGCGAGGCGCTCGACGAGCTAGATGCGCGGCCGACGCTACTGCGAGCGGCCAGCCGCGCAGAGACCGTCGGCGCCATTAGGGCGAGCCTCGCCCTCGCTGCGGCCGGCGGCATCGCCCAAGTCGACTTACCGGCTCTCATCTACGGCGCACCCGGCGTGGGCGCGACCGTATCGGCAGCCGCGGAGGCGTCGCAGCGTCGCACCATTCGGCGGCAAGCGGCTGGCAACGCCTTCTTCTTCCGCTATGAGGCGGCCGCGAACCTCACCAGAGCATAAGACGGTCCGGGAGCGGCAACGGCCGGCGAGAGTCGGCCCTCCCAGGCATAGCACGGGCCCAGCGGCGGTCGTGCAGATCAGCGCCGGTCGTGGGATCGGCCGCCTGGCGGTGGACTTGCAGGAGGATTCGGCGCGGTCGTGAAAGGTTCGCGGCCGGCGATGCCCGGACCGGCGCGTCTCCCCGACTCCCTGACTCGTCCCGGCGGACGCGGTCGCCTCAGGAGGAGCCGCGCGGAGCCGCTCGCATACTCGCGGGCGGCTCGCATCAAGACGGTTTCAGGCACCGACCGGCGTCGGCACCCCAGCGCCAGCCACCGCACCCGCTCGCGGACCTCCGGCGGTGCCGCGGCGAGCTCGCGCTCGACCTGCTCGCGCCCCTCGCGGAAGTGCTTCCAGCCTTCGTAGTGGATCGGGACGACGGTGCGCGGCCGCAGCAGCGTGCAGAGCGCGACGGCCTGCCGTGCCGTCATCGTGTAGCGGAGCGGCCCGGTGACGGGGAACTGCACGCCGCCGAGGTGCAGGAGCGCGACGTCGACGGTGAGCCGGTCGGCGACCTCGCGCACGCCGTCGTACAGGACGGTGTCGCCGGAGATCCACAGGACGCCGTGCTCCTGGCCGGGCCACCGCAGCGCGAAGCCGATCACGTCGCCCACGATCGGGTGGCTCAGCGGCGGGCCGTGCCGGCACGGCGTCGCCGTGATCTCGAGCGGCGGGCGGCCCTCCGCCTCCAGCGTCGTCGTCTGCCACGGCATGAGGCCGCGGGCTCCCCCGCCGAGGCGCCCGGCGCCCGACGCGGTCGTCACCACCGCGCCCGCCGACGGCAGCAGCGCGCGCCCGGCCGCATCCAGGTTGTCGTCGTGGTGGTCGTGGCTGAGCAGGACGGCGTCGATCGGCAGCACCGCCTCGGGGGCGAGCGCCGGACCGCTGAGCTTGCGCGACGAGGTCCCCCAGCCGAACGCGTACCGGCGGCCGGGGGCGTCGAACGTCGGGTCGGTCAGCAGCCGCCAGCCGGCGGCCTCGATCAGGACGGTCGGGCCGCCGACGTGGGTCAGCCGCAGATCGCTCACACGACCGCCGGCTCGGCCGCGTGCCGCAGCGCCCAGTCGAGCGCGAAGTCGGCGACCTCCTCCCAGCCCTCCTGCGCCGGCAGCAGGTGGGCGCGGCCCTTGAACTCCTTGACCTCGGTGACCGTCGCGCCCTTGTAGTGCCTGGCGTTCGAGCGCTGCACCGCCGGGGGCATGAGGTGGTCCTTCTCACCGGAGATGAACAGCAGCGGAGCGCGCTTGTCGTTGTGGTAGTCGACCCAGGTGTCCTGCTTGCCGGGCGTGACGTTCGCGAGGACGTTCGCCCAGAAGACGTTGCCCGAAGCCGGCACGTGGTAGCGCTCGTACAGCGCGAGCGACTCCTCCTCGGTGAAGGTGTTCGTGAACGCGTAGTGCCACTGCTCGGGGCTGAAACCGACGGCGCGGTGGCGGTTGCGCGGGTTCTTGAGCACCTCGAAGGTGGCGTGCAGCTGCGAGAGGGGGACGACCTTCACGCCCTCCGTCGGCGCGGAGTTGATGGCGACGCCCGCCGCGCCGTACCCGCGGTCCATCAGGAGCTGGATCATCACGCCGCCGGCGGAGTGGCCCATGAGGATCGGCGGCGGGCCGTCGAGCCCGTCGATGACCGCCGCCAGGTGCTCGACGATCTCCGGCACAGAGAGCTCGACGATCGGCGTCGGGTCCTCGCGGAGCGCCTCGACCTCGACCTCGAAGCCCGGATAGGCCGGCGCGAGCACGCGGAAGCCCTTGGCCTCGTAGTGGGCGACCCAGCTCTCCCAGCTTCGGGGCGTCACCCAGAAGCCGTGGACGAGGACGACGGTGTCGGGCGTGGCCATGGCTGACTGCCTCCTTGCGGCGTGCCGCAGCGGTGCCGACGCGCCCGCAACCGGTCACGCATCAGACAGGTTTGTTTTTCCAACCGACCCTGCGGCTACGCTACCAGTGGTGAGTTTGAAAGGCAAACCAAATCGTCGCGTGTGCTCGATCACCGATGCGCTGTCGCTCGTCGGCGACCGCTACGCGCTCCTCGTCGTGCGGGAGATCCGCTACGGGCAGACGCGCTTCACGGAGCTGCTGGAGAAGACCGGCGCGCCGCGCGACGTCCTCACCGCGCGCCTGCGCAAGCTCGAGGAGGCGGGCCTGCTCGAGCGGCGGCCCTACGGCGATCGTCCGACGCGCCACGAGTACGTGCTGACCGAGGCCGGCAACGAGCTCCACTTCGTCCTCCACGCGCTCAAGGAGTGGGGCGACCGCCACTGCAACCCGGGCGCCGAGCCGGTGATCTTCCAGCACACCTGCGGTGCGGAGTTCCACCCGCTGACCGTGTGCGCCGCGTGCCGCGAGCCGCTGCGCGACGGCGACCTCGAGGTCGTCGGCGGCACGCACCCCGTCGTCGCCACCGTCTGAGCCGGCGGCCCGCCGCGCTATCCGTCGGCCGACTCCACGGCGACGCGCGGCAGCGTCCGGTCCAGCCCGCGCGGCAGCCACCAGTTGCGCGGGCCGATGATGTGCATGATCGCGGGCACGAGGACGGTGCGCAGCACGAAGGCGTCGAGGAAGACGGCGCTGGCGAGGCCGATGCCGAACTCCGCGATGACCCGTTGCCCGGCGAGCAGGAACGAGCCGAAGACGAGGATCATGATCGTGGCGGCCGCCGTGATGACGCGGCCGGTGGAGGCCTGCCCGACCCGCACCGAGTGCGAGTTCTCGTGCGTGTTGACCCACTCCTCGTGCATGCGGCTGACCAGGAAGACCTGGTAGTCCATCGACAAGCCGAACAGGATCGCGATCAGCATCACCGGCAGGAACGCCTCGATCGGGCCCGTGCCCACGCCGAGCGCGTCCGACAGGAACCCCTTCTGGAAGACCAGGGTCACCAGGCCGAAGGCCGCCCCGGCCGCCAGCAGGTTCATCACCGCCGCCGTCAGCGGGACGAGGATGCTGCGGAAGGCGATCATCAGCAGCAGGCAGCCGAGCAGCACGATCACGCCGATGAACAGCGGCAGCTTGTCGGTCAGCACGCCCGAGAAGTCGTCGAAGATGGCGGTGAGGCCGCCCACGTAGACCGGCAGGCCGCCGGACGCCTCGGGCACCACGTCCTGGCGCAGCGTGCGGATGAGCCGGCTGGTGGCCTCCGCCTGGGGGGCCGTCGCGGGGCGGGCCTCGATCAGCGCGATCTTCCCGTTCGGGCTGGGGACGGGCCGGCCGACCGCCACGAGGCCGGGCGTCTTCTGCAGCGCCGCGGCGAGCGCGTCGACCTTGGGCAGGTCCGCCTTGCCGCCCGGCGTGCGCGCCACCACCTGGAAGGTGCCGTTGAAGCCGGCGCCGAAGCCGTCGGCCAGCAGGTCGTAGGCCTTGCGGGTGGTGGACGACGGCGGGTCCTGCCCGGCGTCGGAGGAGCCGAGCCGCAGGCCGAGCACCGGGATCGCCAGCGCGACCATCAGCACGAGCGCTCCGGCCGCCAGCGGGATGCGGTGCTTCTGCACGGTCAGGGCCCAGCGCGGCCAGAACCCCTCCTGTTTCGGATCGCGCGGCCCTTCGTCCGCCAGCCGCCGGCGCTCCTTCTTCGACAGCGCCCGCATGCCGATGATCCCGAGCAGCGCGGGGATGAGCGTGACGGCCGCGCTCGCCACCGTCGCCACCACGATCGCCGAGGCGATGCCGACGCCGTTGAGGAAGCTCACCCCGAGCACGAGCAGTCCGAGCAGCGCCACGATGACCGTCCCGCCGGCGAACAGCACGGCCCGGCCGGACGTGTTCATCGCGCGCTCGCAGGCGGCTCTCGGGTCGCGCCCCGCCTTCAGCGCGTTCCGGTGGCGGGTGACCACGAACAGCGAGTAGTCGATCCCCACGCCGAGGCCGATCAGCGTCGCCAGCTGCGGTGAGAAGGTGGCGATGTCGATGACGTGCGCGAGCAGGCCCGTCAGCGTCAGGCCCACGCCGAGCGAAAGGATCGCGGTGATCAGCGGCAGCAGCGTCGACCACAGCGAGCCGAAGGCGATGGCGAGCACGAACGCGGCGGCGAGGAAGCCGATGAACTCGCTCGGCCCGCCGCCCGTCTGCTGGGCCTGCTGGATCCCGCTGCCGCCCAGCTCGACCCGCAGGCCGTCGGCCCGCCCGGCCTCCGCGGTGTCGATCAGCTTGTCGTAGGCGGACCGCGGCACGTCGGCGATCGGCTGCTCGCCGTCCATGTGGACGTTGGCGAAGGCGATCTTCCCGTCCCGCGAGACCTGGCCGCGCGCCTGGGGGGCGAACGGGCTGTCGACGCGCTCGACGTGCGGGCCCTTGCCGATGGCGGCGAGCGTCTGCTCGATCTTCGCCTTCGTGGCCGGCGCGTTGACGTCGGCGGCCGCGAAGACCACCTGGTTCGTGTCGGTCGACTCCGTCTTGAAGTTGTCCTTGAGCAGGTTCAGCGCGGTCGTGGACTCCGTGCCCGGCAAGGAGAACGAGTCCGTGTAACCCGATCCCGCGCCGGCGCTGGCGCCGACGAGGATCACCAGTGCGGCGACCCAGGCGCCGAGGACGACGAACTTCCGATCGAAGCACCACCGAGCGAGACCTTTCATGCGTCCAACCCTATGGAGGTTCGCCGAGCGCGGCTAGGAGGCCGCCGCGCCGCCGCGCCGAACTCCGCTCCGAGTGAGACGGATCGTCACCCGGCGGCTGCAACTGCGGCCCTTTCAAGCCGACGACCTGCCGGCGTTCGTCGCCTACCGCAGCGCGCCGGAGGTGGCGCGCTATCAGTCGTGGGAGCCGACCTACTCGCTGGCCGACGCCGAGCGCTTCCTCGCCGATCAGGGCGAGGCCGCGCTCGGGGTGCCGGGGCGGTGGGTGCAGCTGGCCGCGATCGACCGGGTGACCGGGGCGCTCTGCGGTGACTGCGCCGTGCGGGTCCTCGACGACCGGCCGGCGACCGCCGAGGTCGGCGTCACCCTGGCCCCCGAGCGGCAGGGCAGCGGGCTGGCCGGCGAGGCGCTCGCCGCCGTCACGGACGCCCTCTTCGGGGACTTCGGCATCCACCGCGTCTACGCCGAGACCGACGATCGCAACGCCGGCGTCCACCGGCTCCTCGAGCGCCTGGGGTTCCGGTGCGAGGCCCGGCTGCTCGAGGCCGACTGGTTCAAGGGCGAGTGGACGACCCTGCGCGTCTACGCCGTCCTCGACCGGGAGTGGCGCGCGCGGGCCGGCGGCCGCTGAACGGTCGCCGGCAGCCACCAGTTCCAGCGGCCCAGCAGCGCGACCAGTGCCGGGGCGACCTTCCTGTGGGCGAGCACCCACTGCGTGAGGGTGGTCACGACACCGCGCTGCGACATGCCGTCCGTCCTCTCGTTCGACCTGGCTGCTTCGGGCCGATCGAGCGTGGCGGCCGCGCGGCACGGACGCCAAGCGGTGTTGCCGAACCTGGGAACGGCCGTGCGGGCCGGGTGCGCTCAGGCGCCGGTCGCCGGCGGCGCGGTCGTCGCCGCCCGACCCGAGGAAGCGCCTGCGCTCCGCGGTGCCGTCGACGTCGTCGTGGTCACGCCGCGAGGTGCGTGGTCAGCGCGAGCAGCGCGCTGTAGAGCCCGAGCCCGATCGTGAACCACAGGAAGCTCGAGCCGCGGTTCGAGGGCAGCTCCTCCTTGAAGACGTTGAGGAGGATCGAGCCGCCGAGGAACGCGGTGAGGAGCGACACGAGGACCGTGCTGCTCGGCGCGAAGATCGCCACCAGCGCCCATCCCGCGAGCAGCGCGACCGCGAGCAGCGGCCGGCCGGCGCGCGCGAAGCGCCGCGGGTAGTGCTCCTCCAGGCCGCGGTCCGTGAGGACGAAGTGGAGCCCCATCGCGACGGTGAACAGGGCGGCGAACGCGACGCCGGTGCGGATGCGCAGCGGCATCGTGTAGGTGATCAGGCCGTTGTAGACGAGGAACGAGCCGAGATGGAGGGCGAAGACCGGCCCGCCCTCGTCCTCGCGGTCGGCGCGGTCGCGCGCCAGCCGCTCGAGTCCGTAGAAGACGACGAACCCGAGCAGCGCGACGGCGAAGATCGCGAGGTCGAGCAGCGGCGTCGGGTCGACCACGTCGCGCAGCGCCTCGCCGATCGCCTCGTTGCCCTCGACGAGCTCGGGGAGCAGGTGCAGGAAGACGTACGCCACGGCGATGCCGCCGGCGAACGAGCCCATCGCGCGCTCGGGGACGAACGGCAGCCGGCGGATCCGCGGCGCCAGCAGGTGCAGGACGGCGAGGGCGAGCGTGACGCCGAGCGCGGCGACGACGCTCTGCCCGGTGGTGATGTCGGCGGCGAACGGCACGTCCCCCCGCTACCCGGCGCCGGCGTGGAGCCGCGCGCGCCGCATCAGCGTGCGGCCTCTCCGCGCACGCCGAAGCCCCGCCCGGCTGACGCCGGACGGGGCTCGGTCGGTTCCGACGCCCAGGAGGGAGCGCTAGCTGGTGAGGGCGGGGCTGCCGGTGGCGGTCGGCTTGGCCGCGGTCGCCTTGTCGGCGACCGGGCCGCGCAGGGCGCTGCCGGTCAGGACCAGGAACCCGATGCCGACCAGGAGCATCGCGATGCCCATGACGATCGAGAACATGGCCACGTTCTCGGCGAAGTAGGCCGTGTTGAGCGCGGTGGACAGCGCCGTGGAGGTGACCCAGATGTTGCGGGCGCCGTTCTCGACGGGCGCGCCGGTCTTCGGGTCCTTGGCCGCGGCCTTCTCGTCGCTGGTGGGCTTGCCGTCGGCGTCGAGGAAGCGGTCCATCTGGGCGTAGGTCTGGCCGCCCGTGGCTTCGAGGGTGTGCTTGCGCATGACCTTGGCGAAGGCGCGCGCTTCCGTTCCCGTGTCGACCTTCTGGCCGGGGATGCTCGAGTCGGGCGTCCCGACGATCTGCTCGGCGGCCAGGTTGCTGCGCACGGTGTCGCGGCCGTCGATGCCGACGACGACGGTGCCGATCCCGAACGCGATGAGGATGATGCTGGCGGCGATGCCGCCGTAGCGAAGGATGGTGGAGCGCATCGTGATCCCTCCTGTGGGAACCGACTCGGTGGGTGGTCTGACTGAACCCACTCTCGCGTCGGACCGCCGCCCGTCCATCCGCCACAGCTACCGCACCGGCTGCGGGCAACCGCCGCATCGCCGTCAGTGGTAACCCGCACCTCCGGCGAGGATCGCGGGCCTCGTACGCCTCGCCGTAGCCGCTGAGGACGCGGGTGGGGGGAGACCCGGATGACGGGGCCCGGAATCCGAAGCGGCGCTCGTCGCGGCGCGGGAGCTCGCGTCGCGCACCGTCGCCGTGTTGCGCGTCGTCCGGGTGTACGCGCCGGAGGTCCACGCGTACCCGCCGGCGACCGGCGACGGCAGCTGAGCCCGGCGCGGTGAACGGCCCCGCGGCGGGTGCCGCGGGGCCGCGGCCGGCGCTTCACGGCGCGGGCGCGGCGAAGTCGGCCGCGGTCATGCCGTCGGGATGCCCGGGCGGCCACTGGACGAGCTCGATGCGGTTGCCGTCCGGATCGGAGATCCAGGCGGTGAGCATCTCGCCCGAGCCGTCCGGCGACTCGGCCGGCCCGCGGCGCAGGCCGCGGGCCTCGAGCTCGGCGAGGGCGGCGCGCATCGACTCGACGCGGATGACGAAGTGGTTCAGGCTGCCGCCGGACTGCACCGAGCCGTCGGGACCGGCCACCAGCTCGAGCGTCACGAACTCGTCCCCCGGCAGCTTGAGCATCGTCAGCTGCCCCATGGGGGTGCTCGGCACCGTGCCGACGACCTCGTAGCCGAGCGCGCGGTAGAAGGCGAGCGAGCGGTCGAGCTCGGCCACCTTCAGGCCGAAGTGGAGCGTCCGCGGAGACATCAGCGCGGCTGGTAGGTGTGGGAGACGGTCCCGTCGGTCCAGGCGGTGCTGCTGACGAGCTCGAGCGCCAGCGGCTCGGGCAGGCCGTGCAGCAGCGGCAGGCCGTCGCCGAGCACGACCGGCTGGACGTTGATGCGGTACTCGTCGATCAGCCCGTGCGCGGCGAGCGACCGGACGAAGCTCGCCCCGCCGAACACCACGAGGTCCTTGCCCGGCTGGGCCTTCAGGGCCGGGATCTCGTCCTCGACGGGCCGTTCGGAGATCGTGGTGTTCTCCCAGTCGAGCGACTCGAGCGTGCGCGAGAACACGACCTTCGGCAGCGCGTTCATCAGCTCGCCGGTCGGGCTCGTCGAACCGGGCCATGCGCTCGCCATCTGCTCCCCGCCGCGACGGCCGAGCACCAGCAGGCCGGCCTGGCCGAGCAGCTCCGCGACGCCCCGCTGGCGCTGCGAGGCGTTCGCCCGCGAGCCGCCGAGCCAGTCCATCGTGCCGTCGCGGCGGGCGGCGAAGCCGTCGAGCGACATCGACATGTACATGATCAGTCTTCTCGGGTGCGTGGTCATATGTCGTAGGACCGCCCGCACGCCGCGAGATCATCGGCGAAGATCCGGCCGATGACGTCTCGGGGCCCTCGCCGTGAGCTCTCCGAAGGGGTTGCCGCGCAGAGCGTTGCGCCGACGGCCTCCGTGGTTCGCGCCTTGCGCTATCAGGACGACGAGGTGCAGCTGGGCCGCGTCCTCGCCGTCCTCTGTCGGAACCCGAGGGTCGCGTCGCACTTCTCGCGTCTCGTGATCTCGCACGCCGAGGGTGGATCGAGAAGCGCGCGTGCGCGGGCGGCTCGCGTTCCCGAGGAGGTCCACTGCCTCGACGAGCAGGCGGTGCACGCTCGCGTCACCCGCGTCGTCGGGCGGTCGACCGCGAAGAAGGTGGGCCGGGTCGATCTCGCCTTCACCAGCACCGGTGGCTGGCGACTCCTCGTCGAGCTCAAGCTGAGAAGCGGCTTCGGGAAGCAGCAGCTCGAGCGCTACGCCTCGGTGGAGGCGCCGGTCGTCGCCATCGTCCGGAGCCGATCGACCATCCCGACGACGCTGAAGGACAACCCGAACTGGGCGGGAGCCGCCGAGTGGCAGGACCTCGCCGAGGGTCTGGGCGAGCTGCCGGTCGACGACGAGGACCGCGCCGTGTGGCTCGCGCTCCTTGCCGCCATGGCCGAGGACGGAGAGCTGTCGCCCGAGGCGGCAGGACGCAGCAAGGACGCCGAGCGCGCGCTGGCCCTGGTGCAAGAGGCCGCGCCCGTCGCGTTGGACCGCTTCCGGGCAGCGCTCGCGAAGAAGCACCGGGACGCCGCCGAGCTCGCGATCTCGCGCTTGCGGCTCTCGAAGCCGAGGTACGCCGGTCACGGCGCGGGCTTCGGGTTCCACAGCCCCGGCGACGGCCCGTGGCTCTGGGTCAGCGTGCGGGACGTGACGACTCGAACGCCCCGGCTGTCGGTGGAGTACTACCGATACAACGACTGGTGGGCCCTGCGGAAACTGGCCGATGCCCATACGCGAATCGAGCGTCGCCACCAGTTCGAGTCCCTTCCGCTGTACCACCGGTATGAGCGGCTCAGGCCCGACCTCGCATCACTCGACGGGCCGAAGCTCGGGGCGGCGATCGGCGAGAAGCTGGATCAGCTGGTCCGGAGCGGGGTGTTCGAGGTGGAGATACGGCGTCAGGCCAAGAAGGCGTCCGTGGGTCGGGCAAGGCGCCCGGTCGGGTAGCGCGCGACTGCGAAGATCCGGCCGATGACGTCTCGGGGCCGTCGCCGTGGGCTCTTCGAAGGGCTGCCGCGCCTGCTGTACCGGCGCACCGGGGACCGCTACATCGACGTCTGCGCGCTCGCCGGCCTGGTCAACGGCCTCGTCGTCGCGGCGTTCGGCGTGGCCGTCGTCGCGTTGTACGTCGACCTGCGCGCCGGCGAGCTCGCGCTCTTCGCCGGGTGCTCGGCCGCCGGCTACGTCGCCGAGGGCCTGGTGGCGGCCGCGTACACGCGCCGCGCCGGCGCGCCCGCGGCGA
>DASVQH010000450.1:0-1885 GCA_036389195.1 Solirubrobacteraceae bacterium | reverse complement strand
CCGCCTCGCCGACGCGCGCGCCGACGCCGAGGCCGCGCTGGAGCTCTTCGACGAGGCGGTCGACGGCCCGTCCCCGGTCAAGCACGCGTGGTACGTCCTCGCGGCCGTGGCGATCCACACCGACGACCGGCGCGCCCTCGCGGCGGCCGCGGGATCCGCCGCGGCGCTGCGCGCGGACGACGCCCTGAACCTCCGGCGGACGGGCGACTGGATCGCCGCGCTGCTGGCCGACGCCGAGGGCGACGGCGCCGCGGCCGTCGCGGCGGCCGCGGAGACCGTGGCCGCGCTCGGCACCCCGAGCCCGAAGTTCGCCCATCCCCACGACGCGTCCGACCTCCTCGCGCTGCTGCGCCTGCTCCTGCGCGCCGAGGATCGCGAGCGGGCCGCCGCCGTGGTCGCCGAGAGCGAGCGCCGGGCGGCGCTGAACCCCGAGTTCCCGCTCTTCGGCTTCCTCGCCCGCCACGCCCGCGCCCTGCTGGAGCGCGACCCCGAGGCGATGCGGGCCGCGGCCGAGGGCGTCGCGCACCTGCCGGGCACGCTCGTCCAGGCGCTCGCGCTCGAGGACGCCGCCGACGTGCTCGTCGAGCACGACCGCGACGCGGCCGTCGACCACTTCGACGCCGCGCTGAAGGCGTACGGCGAGGCCGGCGCCGACCGCGACGTCGCCCGCGTCCGCCGCCGCCTGCGCGACCTCGGCGTCCGCCGCCGGCGGCTGGCGTCGACGCGACCGGTCACCGGCTGGGCCGGGCTCACCGACGCGGAGCTGGCGGTCGTGCGGCTGGTCGCCGAGGGCGCGACGAACCGGCAGGCCGCGCAGCGGCTCTTCCTCTCCCCCCACACCGTCAGCTCCCACCTGCGCCACGCGTTCGAGAAGCTGACGATCCGCTCGCGCGTGGAGCTCGCGATGCTCTACGCCGAGCGCGAAGCCGACGCGGCGCGCGCCGGCTGATCCGCTTCAGTCGCCGTCGCCGTCGCCGTCGATCAGGTCGCGCAGCGGGCGCCCGGTCAGCTCGTCCTTGGGGACGAAGCCGGCGGCGCCGGCGCGCCGGGCCACCGCGCCGTTGGCGCCGTCGGAGTCCGAGGAGATGAGCACCACCCGCGGCGGCTCGGGCAGCGCGCGCAGCCGCTCGGTCAGCGAGAAGCCGTCGCCGTCGGGCAGGCCGATGTCCAGCAGCACGGTGTCGGGCCGCAGCGCCTGGACGCACTCCAGGGCCTCGGCCGCCGTGCCGGCCTGGCCGACGACGGTGTGCCCCCAGCCGGCGACGATCCTGGCTGCGAGGGCGCGGAAGGACACGTCGTCATCGACGACGAGGACGGAGCGGGCCACGGCGGCATACTCCCACTTGGCCCGGCGCGCCGCGATAGGGCTAACCCGAATGCCGTGTCGCTTTGTCAGCGACGCATCATTCGAGGCGTCATCGATCGGCGACCGTGGCGCCCGCGCGCTCGAGCGCCGCGGCGAGGACCGGCTGCTTGTAGCCGTCCACGTGGAGCCGCCCGTTGACGAACAGCGTCGGCGTCCCGGCCGCCCCGCTGGCCTCGGCGCTGCGCACGTCGTCCTGCAGCCGGGCGGCGATCGCGCCCCAGTCGGCCGCCGCCGGATCGACCCCGGCGGCGGCGGCGTAGGCGCGCAGGTCGTCGTCCTCGAGCGCGTCCTGGTGGTCGAACAGCGTGTCGTGCAAGACCCAGAAGCGCTCCGGCGCACCGGCGGCCTCGGCCATGGCGGCCGCGGCCAGGGCCCGCGGGTGGATCTCCGTCAGCGGCAGGTTGCGGAAGGCCACCCGCAGCGACGGCCCGTAGACGCCCAGCAGCCGGCGGGCGACGCGCTCGGCGATGCGGGTGTACGGGCACTGGTAGTCCCCGAACACCAGCAGCGTGACCGGCG
>DASVQH010000449.1:0-7358 GCA_036389195.1 Solirubrobacteraceae bacterium | reverse complement strand
GACCCGGCGAGCACCGAGCCCGACTTGGCGACGAACGCGCGGCGCAGGTCCCACAGCGTCTGCGCCCAGATCTCCCCGTCGGCGTGGACCTCCGGGCCGAAGCTGACGCGCCCGAAGTCGCCCAGCGAGAAGCCGCCGGCCCCCGACTGCGCGCCGCCGGGGCAGCGCGGGGCGTCGGCGCCCACCGGGCAGTCGATCGCCTCGGAGCGGATCAGCCCGTAGGCGTCGTCGGTGTACTCGCCCAGGTAGACGTCGCCCATCACGTTCGGGTCGTCGGTGCGCAGCCCGTGGCGGTCGAGGTAGTCGAGCGCGTACCAGTCGCTCCACGCCTCGCCCATCGCGCCGGCGTGCGCCGTGTTGAGCGCCTGCGTCCCGTCGTCGTTGGTCACGAGCCGGCCCGAGAGCCCGTGGGTGTACTCGTGGTAGATCACCGCCGCGTCGTCGCTGCCGCTGATGTCGCGGAACGGCGCGAGGTCCGGGTCGTCGGAGAACAGGTACATCTGCATCCGCGGCGAGTCGCCGTCCGCGGGCGTCTCCATGTTCGCGTTGTCGATGTGGTTGCCGTCGGGGAACCCGTCGCCGCCGGTCTCGGCCCCGTCGAGCGTGTTGACCATCACGCGGTCGCCGTCCTCGAAGTTGCCCGACTGCGCGTCGAAGCGGATCGCCGACCCGGCCAGGTGGTCGTGGTAGTTGGAGACGAAGAAGTGCGCCTGCACGGCGTCCTGCTGGCGGTTGACGCGCCAGCTCCCGCCTTTCTCGTGGTCCCACACGCACAGCGCGGTGGCCGAGCAGCCGCCGGACGCGTGGGTTCGCCCGGTGAACGGATACTCGAAGCTGCCACTGCCGTTGCGCCCGACCTCCTCGCGCGCCTGCGGCTGGTCGTCGTCGTTGAGGTCTGAGTAGGTCCGCGCGAACGGACCGTCGAGCCGCGTGGCGCCGGCGGGGAGGTAGCCCCGCGCCTGAAGGTCGACCGGCCCGGCGGTCCCGCCCTTCGGTGCGCCGGGGTAGTGCTGCCAGACCGACGCGTCGGCGGCGAACTTCACCAGGTTGGCCCGGTAGAGGACGTCGCCCGTGGCGGCGTCGACCACCGCGTCGTAGACGGCGGTGCTCGCCGCCCGGTAGCTGAGGTGCCAGGCCAGCCGCACGTCGCGCGCGCCGAACAGCACGAGCCGGGCGGTGTCGCCGGTCGAGAACCGGGTCTCCGAGCGCTGACCGCGCGGCCCCGCCGTGACCGCGGCGTCGCGGCGGACGCCGACGTCGTCCATCAGCCGCGCGAGCGCCTGGCGGGCGTCGAGCCGCGGCCGCGAGCCGTCGGTCCGCAGCCCATGGCGCGGCGAGCCCGACACCGTCAGGACGCGGCCGGCGCGGTCCAGTCCGACGCGGACGCCGTTGTCGAAGGCCGGGATGCCGCCGGCGCTCTGGCCGAAGCGCACCACCGTGAGCCCGCCCGCGCCGGCGGTCCGCGCCACCGGCTCGAGCCGGTCGACGTCCGCGCCGTCGAGTCCGAGGGCGGCGGCGTTGCGACGCACGAAGCCACGCGCGATCTGGGTCGGCTCGCCGGCCGCCGGCCCGGCCAGCGCGCCGTCGAGCCGGACGAGCGAGCGGACCGACCCGGTGAGCGGGTCGACGTCGAGGATGGCCCGGCCGCCGAGCCGCCGCCGCAGGCCCGCGCGGGCGTCGCGCGTTCGGGCGGAGCCCGACAGCCCGGCGGCCGTGCGCGGTGCGGCCGATCGTGCGGCGGCGACCGCGCCCGCGCGCGAGTCGAAGAACGGCAGCGCGGCGGCCGCGTTGCGGGCCTGCGCCCGCGGCTGCACCCGTGCCGGCGCCACGGCGGGCGCCGCTCCGGCGATCACCGCCGCGACCATCGACGCCATCGCCACGCGCCCCGCCCCGCTCCGCCCGTGCACCGCGCCCCTCCTCCGGTTGAGCGCCGCCGAAGCCGGCGGCGCTCCGGGACGCTACCGGTGCGACGGGCCGGGCGCCACCGCGCCGCCCGCTAGCCGCCGAAGCGCGACCGCAGCGCCTGCACGTTGGCCACGTAGCGCTTGGTGTCCTCGAACATCCCGCGCGAGCGGACCGCGCCGAGGCCCTGGTAGTAGCCGGCGATGGCGGCGTTCTCGTCGCCGCCGGTCTCCTGCAGCAGGTGCTTGAGGTAGAGCACGCCGGCGCTCACGTTGTCGGACGCCGAGTTGGGATCGAGGCGCCGGCCGGCCAGGTTCTGCTCGACCCAGCTCCACGTGCCCGGCATCACCTGCATCACGCCGCGGGCGTTGGCCGAGGAGACCATGTTGTTGTTGAAGCCGCTCTCCTGCCAGCCGATCGCGGCGGCCAGCGAGGGGGAGACGCCGGCGGCCGAGGCGATGCGCTGGACGTCGGAGGCGCCGACGCGAGCGGGCGTCGGGTGCGGGGCGGCGGCGGGCACGACCTTGGCGGCCGGCGCCGGCTGGGCGGCGCGCGCCGGGGTGGGGGAGCCGGTCGGGAGCTTCAGGACCGTGCCGGCGACGAGCTTGTGGCTCGTCGAGAGGCCGTTCATGGCCGCCATCTGGGCGACCGGGACGCCGGCGGCGACCGCGAGGCCGGTCAGCGTGTCGCCGGGCCGGACCGTGTAGCCGCCCATCGGCTGCGGGGCCGACGGCGCCGGCGCGGAGGAGGAGGACGCGGCCGCGGCGGGCGCGGAGGAGGACACCGGCTCGGAAGCCGACAGCCGCGTCGGGACCCCCTGGCTGGAGAGCAGGGCGGCGCCTTCGGCGGTCGTCGGCACCTTCACCACGGACCCCAGCACGACGTTGGACGTCTCGGAGATGCCGTTGTAGGCGGCCACGGTCCGCGTCGTCAGGTTGTTGGCCGCGGCGATCGTCCACAGCGTCTCGCCGGGCTTGACGATGTGGGCGACCTCCGCCGACGCGGCGGCGGGCAGCGCGCAGACGGCGGCCAGCGCAAGGGGAAGGGAAAGGGTCAGGCGGCGCGAAGACAAGGGGTCGGATCCTCCTAGAAGGCTCAGGGGGGACTCCCTTCATAGCCCGATTCCTCCTGCGCCCGCACATCTCGCGCGGGCTTACGGCGACCTGCAACGCCCCGCCCAGCGACACTTCGCGCCCGACCCACCATGGACGCCGACCGCCTCAAGCTCTGGGCCCAGAAGTGGCGCTGGTACGAACGTGCCTCGCTGCCCTGGAACCGCGCCCGCATCCACCTCGCGATGGCCGAGCGGCGCTCGTTCGTCCGCTGGCCCATCCACGGCAACGTCCTCGAGATGCTCGACGAGGGCCGCCTGGAGCTCGGCGAGCAGGTGCTCTTCGAGCCGGGCGTGTGGCTCAGTGCGCCGGCACCCGGCCGGATCCGGATCGGCGGCGGGTCGTTCCTCAACCTCGGGGTCCAGGTCGCGGCGGTGGAGCTCGTGGAGATCGGCGAGCACTGCATGTTCGCCAACGGGTGCTTCATCACCGACGGCAACCACCGCTACGACGACCCCGACAAGCCCGTGACGTGGCAGGGGTTCACCTCGAAGGGGCCGACCCGCGTCGGCGACAACGTGTGGTGCGGCGCCAACGTCGTGATCACCAGCGGCGTGACGGTCGGCGAGCGGTGCGTGATCGGCGCGAACTCCGTGGTCACCGAGGACCTCCCGCCGTTCTCGATCGCCGCGGGCGCGCCGGCCAAGGTGCTCAAGACGATCGACTACGAGCGGGCGCCCGCAGACGCCGGCTGACGGGCTACGAGCGGCGGCGCACCGTCGCCCTGCGGCGCAGGGTCACGGTGTTGCCCGCCTCGTCGCGCAGCGACGCGACGACCCGGAGCTTCAGCTTGCCCCGGCGCCCCAGCCGCCGGCGGTCGGACGGGCGGAGCCTGACCGAGAGCCGCAGCGCGCGCCCAGGCCGGACGCGGCCCTCGGCGCGCCGCCCGCGGATCGCCACCCTCACCGCGGCGGCCTCGCTGGCACCCGAGACGGTCACGCGCACCCGACCGCCGCGGCGCACGGTCCGGGCGACCTTCAGCGCGGCGGTCGGGGCCGTCGTGTCGGCGGGCGACTCGTCGCGCGGCGGGGGTGCCGGCGCGCCCGGGAAGGCCAGGTCGGGCAGGGTGTCGAACGGCTCGCCGGCGCTGAGGCTGACCCGCGCCACGCCGCAGACCGCCCGGTTGGCGAGCGCCGGATCCGACATCGCCACGCTGAAGCCGCGGCCGTCCTCGTCCGCGCGCTTGGAGAGGTCGACGGGATGGCCGTCGACGTACCCGCGACCGCCCCGCTCGGCCGGATCGGCGTAGGCGCCGATCGAGATCGACGGCGCCTCCCACTTGCAGGCGCCGCCGGCGTCGCGGTCGACGAGGTCGGCGCGCAGGAAGCCGGAACCGGCGTCCACGGGGCCGAAGAGCCGCAGGGCGATCGTCCACGTCCCCGCCGAGTCGTACGCGGTCACCAGGCGCTCGACGTCGCGACTGGGCTCTGACGGGCGCTCGCGGGGGTCGGCGGCCTCGGCGCTGACCTGGTCGGCCCGCGCGACGCCCGGCGCGCCGAGGAGCGCGACCAGCGCGACCAGTCCGAGGCGACGACGGCGCAGCCCGACGGTCACCGCAATATGAGCAGGCGGACGGCGAGCGCGACGCCGAGCACGAACGCGATGCCCGCGATCACCCCGACCGCGCCCACGGCCGCCGCGGCGCGCCCCTGCCCGCGCCGCCGCAGCTCCGCCGAGCGCGCGCCGCCGTACAGGGCCAGCGAGTAGATCGCGGTGACGCCGATCCCGGCCACGAGCGACACCCACACGACCTCCACGAGGGAGCCCGCGTCGAGGACCGCGCCCATCATCCCTCGGCCGTCAGGGTCCGGCCCTGTGCCAGGCGCTTGCCGAAGGCGGCGAGAAGCAGCCCGACGAGGGAGATCGCCACGACCAGCGGGCCGAGCGCGCCGTTGCCGAAGATCGCCGTGATGCCGTACGTGGCGCCGCCGACGGCCGCCGCGGCGGGCAGCGTGAGCACCCAGGCCACCGCGATGTTGCCGGCCACCCCCCAACGCACCGCCGAGACGCGCTTGGCGGCGCCGGCGCCCATGATCGCGCCCGAGATGACGTGCGTGGTGGAGAGCGGGAAGCCGACGTGGGAGGCCGAGAGGATCACCGCCGCGCCGGCGCCCTGGGCGGCGAAGCCCTGCGCCGGGTCCATCTTGATGATCCGGCTGCCCATGGTCCGGATGATCCGCCAGCCGCCCACGTAGGTGCCGGCGGCGATGGCCGAGGCGGCCGAGACGACCACCCACAGCGGCACGTCGTCCCCGGGGGCGAGCGAGCCGTTGGCCACCAGCGCCAGGAAGATGATGCCCATGGTCTTCTGGGCGTCGTTGAGCCCGTGCGAGAGCGAGAACAGGCTCCCGGTGATGATCTGGCCGAGCCGGAACCCGCGGGCGACGGGCCCCGGGCGCTGGCGCCCGACGATGCGGTAGGCGACGAGGATGCCCGCCCCGGCGACCACCAGCGCCAGCACCGGCGCGACGAGCGCGGGGATCACGACCTTCTCGAGCAGCCCGGAGCCCTTCACCGCGTCGGGCCCGGCGGCCACGAAGGCGGAGCCGACCACGCCGCCGATCAGCGCGTGCGACGAGCTCGACGGCAGCCCGAAGTACCACGTCGCCAGGTTCCAGGCGATCGCGCCCACGAGGCCGGCGAAGACGATCGTCGGCGTCACGAGGTCGGCCTCGACGATGCCCTTGGCCACGGTCGCGGCCACTTCCAGCGAGATGAAGGCGCCGACGAAGTTGAGGATCGCGGCGATCGTGACCGCGATGCGCGGGCTCATCGCGCGCGTCGAGATCGACGTCGCCACCGCGTTGGCGGTGTCGTGGAAGCCGTTGGTGAAATCGAACGCCAGCGCCGATCCGACGACGATGACGAGGACGACCGGATCGCCCACGGGATCTAGGCGTTCTTGAGGACGATGCTCTGCAGGACGTTGGCCACCGTCTCGGTGGCGTCGATCGCCTCCTCGAGGCGCTCGAAGATGTCCTTCCAGCGGATGACCATCATCGGGTCGATCCCCCGCTCGAACAGCGAGGCCAGGGCCTCGCGGGCGATGCGGTCGCCGTCGTTCTCGAGTCGGTGGATCTCCACCGTGAAGTGGGAGATGTCGCCGAGCGTGCGCAGGCGCGGCAGCGCCTCGACGATCTGCCGGGTCGCCTGGACGAGCACCGTCGCGAGCTGCAGCGACTGGTCCATCGGCGCTTCGATCCGGTAGAGGCCCATGAAGTCGGCGACCTCCTCGATGAAGTCGACGATGTCGTCCATGGCGGAGGCCAGCGCGATGATGTCCTCGCGGTCGAACGGCGTGACGAACGTCTGGTTGAGCCGGTGGATGATGTCGTGGGTGATCCGATCGCCGTCCTGCTCGGCGATCAGGACCTCCCGCGCCAGATCCGCGCTCTCCGGCCACTCCCGCAGCATGCGCTGCAGCAGCTCGGCGGCGCGGACGACGTTCGAGCCCGCCTCCTCGAACAGGTCGTAGAACTCCCGTTCCCGGGGAGCGAAGATCTGGGAGAGGCGAGCCATGCTGCGCAGGCTACCCAGTTGTGATGACGATGTTCATGCGCGCGCCGGGCGACCCCCCGTGAACGACGGGTTTCGGCCTTCGGTCCTCGCGAGCTCGGACCTCCGGACGATGTCTCCCAGCCGCTCGATCTCCTCGGGCGCGATCCCGTAGCTGTGCTCCGGGCCGGGGAACGCGCGGGTCCGGACGGCCTCGGCGTAGGCCTCCACGCCGCGGAGCATCTCGCCGTGGACGTCGGCGAAGCGCTGCACGAACTTCGGCTTGAAGTCCGGGTGGATCCCCAGCAGGTCGTGCAGGACGAGCACCTGGCCGTCGGTCGCCGGGCCGGCGCCGATGCCGATGATCGGGATCTCCATCTTCTCCATGATCACGTCGGTCACCCCTGCCGGGATCGCTTCGAAGACGATCGCGAAGCAGCCGGCCTCCTGCAGGGCGAGGGCGTCGTCGAGGACCTGGGCGGCGCGCTCCGCGGTCCGGCCCTGCGCCCGGTAGCCGCCCAGCGCGGTCGCCGTCTGCGGGGTCAGCCCGACGTGGCCCATCACGGGCACGCCGGCGCGGACGATGGCCCGGGCGCGCTCGACCGAGGCGCCGCCGCCCTCCAGCTTCACGCAGTCGCAGCCGGCCTCCTTGACGAAGCGGTGCGCGGTGGCGATGGCCTGGGCGTCGGAGGCCTCGTACGAGCCGAAGGGCAGGTCGCCGACCAGAAGCGGCGTGCGCAGCCCGCGGCGGACCGCGGCGGCGAGCACGAGCAGCTCCTCGACGGTCACCGGGACCGTGTCGGGATAGCCGAGGACGTTGTTCGCGGCCGAGTCGCCCACGAGGACGAC
>DASVQH010000448.1:0-4824 GCA_036389195.1 Solirubrobacteraceae bacterium | reverse complement strand
CGCGAGCATCCGCCTCGACCTCTACGCCGGGCGGCGCGCCGGCGGCAAGGTGCGCTGGACCAAGGTCCGCTCGCGCGTGGCGCCCGTGGCGCGCGGCGCGAAGTTCAAGGCCTCGTTCGGCAAGCTGCGGACCGGGCTGTGGCGCGTGAAGGCCACGCGGCTGGCCGGCGCGCGGGTCGCCGCCGTGCGGACCGTCCGCGTCTAGCGCTTGAAGCGCACGGACGCGTCCGTGTAAGCCGGCGACCAGCAGAACGCGTTGCCGTTGCGCATGTAGGTCTGGCGCCCTTCGTTCACGCACCAGTTCCAGTACTCGTCGTTCGTCCTGCCGTTGGGGTGGAAGGCGAAGACGCGGTAGGCCTTGTGGTGGCGGTGGACGGTCTGCATGCGCCGGTGCAGCACGGAGCGCCCGGCGACCGACACCGTTACGCGGAACCGGCGGGTGGCGACCGCGCCGATCGTCAGGTCGGCGCTGCCGTAGCTGTACGGCTCCGCGCGGACCGACAGGCCGGAAAGCCTGCGCGGCGTCGCCTTCCACCGCTTCGCGCAGGGATCCGCCAGGCGGTAGGTGCGTCGCCGGCGGCCGAGCGCGAACGTCACCTTGACCGCGCCGGCGCGCGTCAGCCAGCATCGTCTGCCGCTGTCGAGGCTGAGCGTGCCCTCCTCCGAGCCGCCGCGCAGCTTCACGCGCGGCTGCGATCCCCGGATGCCGACCACCTTCCTGAGCACCCCGCAGAGGCGGCCGCCGTTCTGCGTCCAGCTGAGGCCGATGACCGCCGGGCCGTCGCCCGGATCGAGCCGGATCTTGCTGCCGACGGTCTTGCCGGCCCACAGGGCTTCGTCGTCGCCATCGTCGAACTGATACTCGAAGAACGGCTTCGCACTGGCCGCGTCGGCGAAGACGAGCTTCCCCTTGCCGTCGTAGAGCGCGGCTTCCGAGTCCGTCGACTCGACGGTGACGGGCGCCCACGCCCCGTAGGCGACCCGCGGCGGGGCGTCGACGGTGAGATTCGGTCGTTCCTGGCACTCGAAGCCCTCGAAGTAGAACGAGGTGGTCGAGTCCTCGACCGGGCCGGACGGGCTGTTGGGGTCGTAGGGCGCCTCGCTCCACTCCGAGGACACCTCGACGCAGCGGTCGTCAGCGCCGGCGAGCAGGGAGTCCGTGGTCGCGACCGTCACCTCACGACGGTCGGGAGAGAATTCGAGGCTCGCCGCGGGCGAGTTCGAGCCGACGGTTCCGCGGGTCGTCGCCGCCGGCGCCCAGGCGTGAGGTGACCCATAGCCGCTGGAGAAGCCGATCTCGGCCTCGCCGGCCTCCGTCGGGTACTCGGTGCACTTCCGCCCGATCACGGCTTTGACCCGGTCGCCGTAGCTCTGCGCGTCGGGGACCGGCCCGTGGAAGCGGAAGGTCACGCTCAGGGCGCCTCGATCGCGGTCGTGGTTGACGCGCACCTGCTCGAGGTCGAGCGCGCTGCGCGGGGCGTCGAGCGGATCGCCCTGGACGGCGAACCGCGTGTCCGCGAAGGCCGCCGGCGTGAACGCGAGGAGCGCCAGGACGACGAAGAGAAGGATTCCGGTCCGAGACAAGGCGCGCGGCAGAGTAGCGCGCCGGCGCGTCTAGCGGACTGCGTCGGCGATGACCGGGGAGCCGCGGAGCGCCCGGTGCTTGTACTGCAGGTAGTACCAGTCGCGGAACGCCCGCCAGGCCTTGCGCCCGAACAGGTTCTGCCGCGTGACCGCCTGCCAGTGGTGCACGACGACGGCGTCGGGCACGTAGTGGACCCGGTAGCCGGCCTCCCACACGCGCAGGCACCAGTCGAGGTCCTCGCCGCCGTAGGAGGAGACCCAGCGGTCGTACGGGCCGAGGATCGCGGCCAGCTCGGCGCGCCACATCTGCGCCGCGCCCGAGACCCAGACGACCGCCCGCTCGTGGGCGTGGTCGAAGTCCTGCATCAGGTGGCGCTGGTGGCTGGGCGGGTTGTCGTTGATCTTCGCGTACGGCCCGCGGCGCTGGACCGGGGCCAGGAACGGCGGGTAGCGCCGGCAGGACGGCTGCAGCTCGCCTTGCGCGCCGATCAGCTTCGGGCCGACGAGGCCGAGCTTCGGTTCGCGCGCGAAGGCCGCGAGCATCGTCTCGATCGCTCCCGGCTTCACCTCGGTGTCGGAGTCGAGCATGAGGATGAACCGGCCGCGCGCGAGCGGCACGCCGATGTTGCGCCCCGCCACGAGCCCCTCGTTGTACGGCTTGGCCGCGACGATCGCCTCGGGGAACTGCTCGCGCACCGCCTCCGGGGTGCCGTCGCCCGACGCGTCGTCGACCACGATCACCTCGTAGGGCACGCCGGCATGCTCGCGCAGCGACGCCAGACAGGCCAGGACGTGCTCGCGGTCGCGCCAGGTGACGACGACCACGGAGACCTCGGGGCGCTCGCTCACGGCTCGATCCTCCTCGGGGGGTCGGGCGGCCGGCGACCGAGGACCGCCTGGTCGAGCGCGCCGAACGGCACGCCGAAGCGCAGGCAGCCGCGCAGGAAGCCGACCCCCCAAGCCACGTGCATGGTCACGAAGATCGCCGGCAGCCCGCTGGCCAGGTCGCGCTTGCCGAGCGTCGCCGAGCCGGTCGTGGCGCCGAAGACGCTGCCCGCGTAGGCGATCAGCCCGGTGCGCCCGAGCCGGCCGAGCCAGCCGGGCGCGACCGCGGCCGCCCCGGTGAGCACGAGGCCGGGCGCCATCAGCTGGGAGCGGCGGAGGCTGTGCGGGTGGATCGTGGCCGTGCGGCAGCGGTAGTAGCCGAACGCGTGGTACTGGCGCCAGACGCCCTGGAGCGAGTCGCGCGGGAAGTAGCGCGCGGCCATCGACGGGACGCAGACGATGCGCTGCCCGGCCGCGACGAAGCGCGACGCCAGCTCGACGTCCTCGTTGACGGCCGCCCCCTCGTCCCACCCGCCGTGCGCCTCGAGCACCTCGCGGCGCCAGACGCCCGCGAAGACGGTCGTGCGGAGCTCCACCTCGTCGTGGTCGCCGTGCTCGGGGATCCACTTCGGGGCGCCGCCGTTGCCGAGCGGCGAGGTCAGCGCGAGCGCCACGCGCCGCGAGCCGGGCGTCATGCCGTAGGGGACCGGCGGCCCGCTCACCCACTCGACGTCGCCGCGCCGCAGGCGCTCGATGCCGTCGCGGATGTAGCCGCGGGGGTAGACCGAGTGGGCGTCCATCCGCACGACGTACTCGCCGCGCGCCTCGGCCAGGCCGATGTTGAGGGCCAGCGGGATCGTGCGGCCGGGGTTGTCGAGGATCCGCACCAGCGGGTCGTCGCCGGCCACGCGCTCGAGGATCGCCACGGTGTCGTCCTCGGAGCGCCCGTCGATGAACAGGAGCTCGACCGTGCCGTCGTAGTCCTGGTCGCGCATCGCCTCGAACGTCTCGGCGATGACCTTGGCCTCGTTGTAGACGGGGACGAGCACGCTCACGTCGACGGGCGGCGGCGTGGCTCCGGACATCGACGGCAGCCTACTGTCGATCAAGCACCGGGCTCCGGCTGCCGACACGATGGACACAGGTGTCGACCGCCGCCGCCCCATACCCCGAGACGGTGCCCGCCGCGCCGGCCGCCCCCGTGGCGGCCGACCACGGCCTGCGCGGCGCCGGGCGCAACGCGCTCTCCTCCTACGCCTTCCGCGCCCTGCGGGCGTTCAGCATCCTGCTGCTCACGCCGTACCTCTTCCGCGGCCTCGGCGTCGCCGGCTTCGGCACCTGGAGCGTCGTCTTCACGCTGGCCACGATCTACTCGCTGGTGGAGATCGGCTTCTCGACCGGCGTGACCAAGCTCGTCGCCGAGCTGCACGCGAGCGGGCGGCGGGCCGAGCTGGCCGCGACGGTCGGTGCCGGCGTCGCGCTGATGGCCGGGCTCGGGGTGCTCGCGCTCGCGCTGTCGGGCGCCCTGGCGCTGCTGGCGCCGACGTTCGCCGCCCCGGCCGACGAGGCCGGCTTCGCGCTCGGGATGGTGGTGCTCGGCGCCGCCATGATCGTCCGCTTCCCCTGCGTCGCCTACGGCGCGACGCTGCTCGGGCGCCAGCGCTACGACCTCTTCAACCTCGGCGAGACGGTCACGGTGCTGCTGTTCGCGGGCGGCGCGGTCGTCGCCGTGGAGACGGGCGGCGGCGTGCTCGGGCTCTCGATCGCCTACGCCGCCTCGCTGCTGGCCGGCGGCGCGGCGTTCGCCGTGCTGCTGCGCCGCGTCGACCCGGACCTGCCGCTGCGCCCGCGGCTGGCCGACCGCGCCACGCGCCGCCGCGTCGGCGGCCTCGGCTCGCTGACGCTGCTCGTCGACTCGATGGACTTCGTCGCCCAGCGCATGGACACCGTGGTCATCGCGGCGATCCGCGGCGCCACGGCGGCCGCCCCGTACGGCGCGGCGCTGCGGCTGATCAGCGGCGTCCAGGGGCTGATCCTGCCGGTGATGAACCTGCTGCTGCCGATGGTCTCAGACCTCCACGCCCGCGGCGCGCGGGCCGAGGTCGCCCGCCGGTTCGTCCTCGCCACCCGCTTCGCCCTCCAGCTCACCCTCCCGCTCGCCGCCGGCCTGTCGCTGTTCGCGCAGGACATCGCGCGCGCCTGGCTCGGGCCGGAGACGCCGGGCGACACCGCCGCGATCATCGGCGTGCTGCTGGCGGTGCAGGTGGCCATCCTGCCCGCCGTGCCGGCGGGCAAGGTCCTGATCGCGGTCGGCCGCATGCGCGCGGTCAGCGTGCTCGCGATCGTCGAGGGGGTCGCGAACCTCGGGCTCTCCGTGCTGCTGGTCACCCGCTACGGGGCGATCGGGGCGGCGCT
>DASVQH010000447.1:0-2073 GCA_036389195.1 Solirubrobacteraceae bacterium | reverse complement strand
CCAGCCGGCGCTCGACGGCCTCGATGGCCTCCTCGGCGTGGACGAGCCCGTCGCGCCGCTCGCGGCACTCCTCGGCGTGGGCGAGCACCGCCTCGATCGTCCCGCCGTGCTTGCGCTTGAGGCGGTCGAGCAGCGCCAGGCGCTCCTCGACCTCGTCGAGCCGCCCCGGCGCGCCGGCGAAGCCCTCGCCGTAGCGGCGCAGCTCCCCGGCGACGTCGTCGGCCTCGACCGCCAGCGTGGCGACGCGCGCGCCCAGGGCGTCGAGCGCTGAGTCGACGCCCGCCATGGCCTCCAGCGCGCGGGCGGCGCCGGCCAGCGCCTCGACCGCCCCGCCGGCCCCGTCCTCGGGCGCCAGCGCCTCCAGGCCGCCCGCGGCGGCCCCGCGCAGCCCCTCCAGGTGCCGCAGCCGCTCGCGCTCGGCGCCCAGCGCGGCCTCCTCCTCGACCGACGGCGCCGCGCGATCGATCTCGGCCAGCTCCCACTCGAGCAGGTCCACCTCCCGGTCGCGGGCCCCCGCGCGGGCCCGCAGCTCGGCCAGCTCGCCCACGAGCACGCGCTCGCGGGCGTAGGCCTCGCCGAACTCCGCGCGGCGGACCGCCTGCTCCGGGCCGCAGAACCCGTCGAGGATCTCCAGCTGGGCGGCGGCCAGGGTCAGCTTGCGGTGCTCGTGCTGGCCGTAGAAGGAGACGAGGCGGCCGCCCAGCTCCTGCAGGTCCGCGGCCGTTCCGGAGCGACCGCCGACGTACGCGCGCGTCCGGCCCTCGGCGCTGACGCGGCGGGCCAGGACGAGCTCGTCGGCGTCGGCCGGCAGGCGGTCGCCGAGCTCGACGCGCAGGTCGTCGGGCAGCGCGAAGATGCCCTCCACGTAGGCCTCCGACGCCCCCGGGCGGACGATCCCCGACCGCGGGCGGCCGCCCAGCAGCAGGTCCAGCGCATGGGCCAGCACGGTCTTGCCGGCGCCCGTCTCCCCCGTCAGGACGTTGAGCCCGGCGCCGAGGCGCAGCTCGGCCCGTTCGATGAGGAGGAGGTTCTCGACGCGCAGCTCGATGAGCACGCACCCGGTGATACCAGCGGCCCCCGACGGAACCGGCGCTTGCGGGGAGTTTCTTTACAGAGGGGGCGCGCGCTACGAAGCGAGCCGCCCGAACCGCTCGCGCAGCCGGTGGTAGAACGTCGCGCCCGGGATCTGCGCCAGGCAGGCCGAGGACCCGGCGAACCCGACCGCGATCTCCTCCCCCGCGGGCAGGCGGCAGGCGGGGCGGCCGTCGACGTGGACGTCCACCGGCTCGTCGCGGGAGACGTTCTGGATCGTCAGCTCGTCCCCCGGCGCGACGACGAGCGCCCGCGCGGTGAGCGAGTGCGGCGCGATGAAGGAGACCACGAACCCCTCGACGCCCCAGGCCAGCACCGGCCCGCCGTTGGCGAGGTTGTAGCCGGTGGAGCCCGCCGGCGTGGCGACGACGAGCCCGTCGCAGCGGACGCGCCCGACCTCCTCCCCGCCGACCTTGTATGCGAGGTCGGCGACCCGGTAGCCCGGCCGACGGTGGACGGAGACGTCGTTCATGGCGAGCCAGTCGCCGCCGTCGCGCCGCACCGCGACCGCCGGGAGCGCCAGCGTGTCGAATTCGCCGCGGAACGCGCGGTCGAAGGCGGGCCCCAGCCCGTCAGGGTCGATCGTGGCCAGGAAGCCGACCGCGCCGAAGTTGACCGCGAAGACCGGGATCTCCGTCCCGGCGTAGTGGCGCAGCCCGGTGAGGATCGTCCCGTCGCCGCCCAGCACGAGGCAGAGGTCGACGTCGTGGGAGACGGGCGCGCCGAGCACGAGGCTCTCCCCCGCCTGCAGGTGGTGCTTCTCGGTCTCGTCCTCGTCGAAGCGCAGCGTCACCCCGTGGCGGCGCGCGCTGTCGATCAGCTCGCGCAGCGCCGACTCGGTCTCGCTCGCGCGGCGGTGGGTGAGCACCGTCGCCGTCCGGCAGACCGTCATGCCGCGTCCGGCTCCGCCGCGGCGGCGGCCGCCTCGATCCCGGCCGCGTCCAGCGCGCCGGCCCGGCTCGGCTCGGCGAGCCGCACGAA
>DASVQH010000446.1:0-38758 GCA_036389195.1 Solirubrobacteraceae bacterium | reverse complement strand
GCTCTGCCCCGGCTGCGGACTGATCGGGATGTCCTGCGCGAACGACCGGCCCGCGACATCCGTCTCCACCGCGCCGTAGCCGTGGCCCTCCTTCGCGCCCCCCGGATCATCGCGCGACGCGTAGTTGATGAACCCGTTCGGAAAGCTGTCCCAGCCCTTGAAGGCATCGACATCGAAGGACCCATTCGTCAGCAGGTTTCGCGTCATCGGCGCGCTCGTGCCTCCTCCGCCTCCTCCGCCGCCGCCGTCGCCGTCGCCGGCCGGCGGACTGGAGGTGTACATCGGACTCCCGCCGCCGTGACACCAGCCATACGCGCCGAACCCGGTGTATCCCGACATCGGCTCGGGAAGAAGCCCGGTTCCGGAGTAGTAGTTGGACGCGCCGGCGTGCAGCGCGAAGTGCAGGTGCGGGCCGGTCGAGTTCCCGGTGCTGCCGGCGGCACCGATCGTCTGTCCGCGCGACACCGCTTGACCGTCCGCAACCGCGAAGGAAGACAGATGACCGTAGATCGAGACGATTCCGCCGTCGTGCTGGATCCAGATGAAATTGCCGTAGCCGGTCTGCTGAAAGGGGCCGCGGTGCGCGACGCCCGGGGCTACAGCTGATACGGCGTTTCCCGTGGTGAGCTGGAAATCAATCGCGTAGGCGTCGCGGCCGATGTGATCCCCACACCCGTAGCCGTTCGCTCCACCCCAGATGTAATGCGACTGGCCGGTCGGCCAAGGCAGTTGCAGTGCGGGCGTCGCGTAGGCGACGCTGGTTGCGCCAATCGCCACCATGCCAGCGACCGCCCAGGTGGCTCCGAGCCGACACCACATTCGCCCGAATCGGCTTCTCGAGGGGACATCGGTCGAATCTCGGTTGCGCCCGCACCCGCTCACCTTGTCCCCGCGAAGTGTCCTCATGCGATAGGAACGGCGCGCGACCCCGATTTCTGGCGCGACCTAAGTGGTTTCCCTTCATTCGGGAGCAGGTGCTCCGATTGCGTGCCTGGCACCGCGTCGTCGCAACTAGCCGCCGCTCGCCCTCCAGCGCGGCTCTTGCGTGCCGAGCGCAGAGCTCGACGACAGCGCAGCTCACGCGCGACGTAAGGAAGTGGCAGCGAGCAGAGTGCTCGACACCATCGATCATCTCCCCGGGTGCGATGCGACCTGACCTCGAACACGGCTCGACGTCTGCGGAGTCTGATCTCGTCCACATCTGCCTGCCCCGCCGCCTGTAGTCCGCCGGCGTGAGCGGCGTGAGCGGCGTGAGCGGCGTGACTTCTCCTTACCCACAAGGGCGAAGCGCCGTATGAGCACCGTCGCGCACCAATTCGTTCCGCCCAGCCGGTGCCGCCGTCGCGCGAGGCTGGCCGACAGCCGACTGGCGGCAGCGTCCAGCAACACAGCGACTCGCTCCCGGTCATCCGATGCCCACACCCCGAGCGCGCCTGCCGTACGATCTCCCCGAGTCCGCACAGCGACAGCCAACGCGTCCACGGGCAGATAGCACCGTACTCGTGCGGCGGCCGAGGCAGGGGGTTACACGCCGGCCACTCTGCCGGGCACCCTGTCTGATCCCATCGAGCAGATGCGGCCAGGCACCTACTCGACCGCGTCGCGGAAGCTGAACGGCACGAATATGGAGGTGCCTCAGCACCGTCTTGGGGACCTGACAGCGTTCCTGCAGTCCTGAGCTAGGCGCGCCCGGCAGCAACCAAGAGCATGTTGCTCGTAAGGCTGGCCGCGGTCATGGCAGCGCGCACGCGAGTGGAAGTCGGCTGAAGTCGGAATGGCATCGCGAAGTCGTCGATGTAGCGGTCGATGCACAGGGATCGCACCGGGTCGGCTGCGTCGGCAGAGTGATACAGCTCAGCCAGAGCAAGAGTTAGCCTCGTCGGCTCGCCGCTGACTAGCCACAGGTCCACCTGGCCCCGAACACTGCGGCGGATCACCGCTCTGCGCTCGACCGAATCTCCCGATCGATCATAGAGCTGTACATGCCCTCTGGTCAGCTGGTAGCGGGCCTCCGCTGGATTGACCGAGGGCGGAAGTCTGTCAGGCGAGATATCGACGATGTCGGTCAGGACGCCGTCGCGTAGCTGCTCCGCAAAGAGCAGCCCCGGAACTGTTCTGTCGTCCGAACGGCGATAGACGATCAAGGCGACGTCAGCCGCATCGATTCGGGATGAGGAGCGAGAGAGATCGATGCACGCGAGCCCGCTGAGTAGCGTGGGGTATCGATCGTCGAGCATCAAGTGCGTAGAGGTCCGGTCACCGAGCCACACCGCCTTTGACGTAAGTGCCCCCCCTCCCCGCCTGCTTGGGCCGCCGTAGTCGATGCGCCCGCCCATAAGAGGGATTCGCTCTGGCAACGCGACAGGCTTCTCCGCATCAGTCCCTGTGATGGCCTGGCGGGCGAGTTCGATCCGCTCGAGCAACACCTCCACGTGCGCCTCGATGTCGACCGGCACCTCGTATGGCAAGTCTTTGAGGACGCGCTCGATGCCTGCGGGAGGCGGCTCGCCGCGCTTCGCGTCCCAACGGGTGCTCGACACGAGGGGTTCGACCGAGATCGGCAGGACATAGTCGGGTCCCAAGAGCGCGATGCCCATCAAGACGAGGACCGGCGCTCGGTTCGGCTTGTGCTCCACTCCGTAGACCCAGCTCCCCGACGAGGCGCTGACCGTGCGTGTGCGGACGAAGACGGAGAGGGCCTGGGGCGGCGGCAATAGCTTGCGGCGCACAAGTCGCTCGACGGCGACCAATGGGACGAGGAGCGAAGGCCAGCTGAGGGCTACGTCGAGCTCATCCGCGGCGCACGGGTGCACCGAGCACTGTCGCAGCGCCTCCTTCGTCGTTATTGCGACGTCGATTCCTCCCCCAGCTCGTTGGAGCTGGTGGAGTGCGAGACCGACGATCAGGTCCCGATAGAGCTCCGGCAGGCGTTCCTCAGAGACGTGGGAGCCAGTTGTCCGAAGCGGCCACCGTCGATGCGTCGTGACGCGATGCACTGCCCAAGGGACGACGTCACTCCCGATCGCCGTAATGCGCCCCGCCTTGCCTCCGTGTGGCTGCAGTGGTCCTGTCCTCGACTGACCGACGTTTACGGACGACTAGTTGCTTCCCTGCATCGTTAAAGACAAACGAACCAGACTCTCGCATGACACGCGAGATCAAACAAGATCGGTTTCGGGTTTCATGCGGACCCGATCGGCCGCGCTCGTTCGCGTGGAAGTACCCCCGTTTCTCTGGACGGGCCCGAGGCGCGCGCGTGAGTATGCGCCGTCGGCTCGCAAGCGACGACGACCCAGGTAGGCTGAACCTTGCGCAACGCGAACCCTTCACTCCCGATTCTCGTACGAGAACTCAGTGGGCGCGGCCACGAGCGACGGCGCTCACGTGGCAGAGCAGGCTGCTCTCGCGACGCCGCGCGTTGAGATCCGGGCAGCCGGGGCCGATAAGGAAGATGATGAGCCCTCGCACCCCGCCCGCCTCCCCCGAAGATGTGCGGCTGCCGCTTGGTGTTCCGGGCGAGTCACCGGCGATCCGGCCTACCGCTTGGGAGTTGCTTCCGGCCGTCCGGGGAACCGGCCTCTGGCTAGTCGGTGCGGGACCGCTTGGTGTTGTGGCGTTTGCGCCTCCCGGAGTCGAGCTCGCCCGCGGCGAACCGACGACGGCCTTGAACCGGTGGCGGCATGGCTGCTGGTCGTCTTCTGCGGCCGGAGCGGGGATCGAAACGGTCCCGCCCGAGATCGAGCCGCTCAAGTTGGTCGAGGTCTTGGAGATGATCCCGGCGAACTGGCAGCCCTGGATACGGGACGTGACGCGTGCGCACCTACGACACCTCGCCCGGTTCGCTGAACCCGAAGTTGGGGCCCCGCTCGACGAAGACCTGGTCCATGAAGTCCGTCAGCTCATCGCGGCTCTCCGCGAAGACGCGCGCGCAGCGTTTCCCGGTGAGGACTGGCACAGAGCCGACTCAGCCCGGAGCGCGCCTCCCGCGGATGCCTACGGCGTAGGCGACCTGGCCGGCTGGGACGACGACGTGGCCGACTAGCAGTACGGCAGCGAGCTGTGTGAGTTCTCCTCCGGCGAGCGTCGGCGGGGGTGCGGTTACGACGCGTTCGGACGGCCTCGTCTCGCCAGGCAGGGGGTCAGACCCGGGAGACGCTACCGGCACCGCTCCAGCGGCTCAGGCGGCGCTGCATCGAGCGCGAGGCGCTCCAACTGGCGACGCCCGGCCGTCGACAAGGTGACGCGTTGACGCGCGCGCGTGTCCAAAACGGTCCAACCGCCACGGTCGACGACGAGGTCAGTACCGCGGATCTGCCTCGGGAGTTGGAGCGGCGGGCCGAGCGGGCGCAGATCCGTGATGGCAAGCGTCTGAGCCGCTCTGCCGCCATCGACCAGCGCGATGATCGCATTCCCGCTTCGCTCGACGTCGATGACGGGCCCAGGGAGTACGACGCCGTAGCGATCGGGCCTGCCGTTGTTCGCCCCAAGTCGGCGTATGCACCCTTGATGGCCTGAGGTCACGACATGGGCGGTGCCGCCGGCAACGATCCCGACCGGGTCACGGACACCGTCGAGACGTCGAGCGACGTAGTTCCACGAGGGATCGATGTCGGCGACTTCGCCCGAGTCGTGCACGCTTACGAGGAGCCTGTCCTTCGCGGGCGCGGTGCCGCGTGACACGGCCATGCTGCCTAGCCGGCCTCCGACGTCGATCGCCGCTTGTGAGGCGAGGTCGGGGACGCGTCCGCGGAAAACGTAGCTGTCGAGGCCGTCGCCCTCCTGCATCCCGATGAAGACGGAATCCCAGGCGCAGATAGCACTGCCGAGTTGGTTGCTTGTCGCCAGGAGCGTGCTGGCCCGCATCCTGCCTGTCTCAGGGTCGTAGAGGGCCGCCCGAGCCTCCCCGGCTCCGTAGGTCACCAGCATCCAGCCATCGCACTCGATCACCTCATGTATCGGCGTAGCGACGCTGATTCGCACGCGGTTGTCCGACCGCTTGAGCCGCGTGCCGCCCCACTGCCAGTTCCGGCCGAAGAGACGCGACTCGTGCGCAACGCCAGCCTCCAGCGTTGTCGCCGACCAGGTCGCGACCAGAGGAGCGTCGTGCCACACATCCGGCGTCGCTTCCGCGACGTTGTGCTTCGACGAAGACACCAGACTGGCGAGGGTCGCGACGACAAGGATCACAACACCCGCGACCCGGAGGACGCGCTTGTCCCTCGGCCATTTCGAAACCCGATCGACCCAGGACGCAGCGAAGAGCGCCAGGCCGAAGAGACCGACGCCGACGTGGAGGTCGTGCTTGGTGTAGACATCTTCCGCGGCGAGGTATCCCTCGTTCACCGCAAGTAAGGTTCCGAGACAAGTAGCGCCGATGACCCATGAGCGGGTCTTGAGCGGAGCTTCCGAGTCCCGCAGATCTCCGTCCGCGTCCATGGCTGCCTCTGAGCCGGATCTCTCGGTGGCCGGCGACGAGCAGCGTCCGCAGCAATTGGTGAGGCCGCACCCGGCGCTTGGCGCGCGTCCTGACTCAGGCCGATCAGCACTCGGTCGTGGGCGCCTACGGGTGGTCGCGGCTTCGGTGCTGGTGCGACGATCCACACGCCCTGCCCGTGTTCCCCCGCCGTCCCGTCGGGGCCAGTCCTCGAAGAAATCTGGCACGACGTTGTCATCCTGCAGCGGTCGTCTCGTCGTCCTACGACCGGTCGGAGCGCGGTTACTCGCCTCGGCGGTCGTGGCGTTAGCTGGAGAACGACGAGACCGAGGTCCCATAACGAGAGGACATCAGTCGATGCGTAGAAGTACAAGCCTGGGACCGGTGGGCGGGGGTAGATTGCCCTAGATAGATCCGGTTCTTGCGGAGCTATAGTTGCGCTACGGTAGCCTTCGGTCCGGAAACAGTGGGTAGAACACCATGGAGACCTCTGCCGCCTCCGTAAAATCGGCTTCGGCCAGCGACATTCTCAATGCGCTCAAGGGTGCGCGTGACGGCAAAACTCGCATGGAGCTGCTTGCGGACTCGAGCTTGTCGCGAAAGACCGTCTCGCTGGCGGTCAAGCAGCTCGTAGACGCGGGGGTCGTAGAGGTCGCCGACTCCACGCGTCCCGGACGAGTCGGTCCGGCTGCTGAGCGGCTGCGGCTTTCGGGCGGGCCGGTGGTTGGCGGGGTGGATTTAGGACGCCGCCATGTCACCGTGGCGCTCGGGAATTCGGCCGGCTCGATCATCGAGACGATGGCACCCAAGCGCCTCGACGCGGACTTGGACCCGCGGTCGCTCGCGGTTGCGGCGGCGCGGTTCCGCGAGCTCATCCGGAGGGCCCGTATCCCGGCGCGGGATGTCGCGACGGTTGGTCTCAGCATAGCTGCGCCCCTCGCCCACGACGGGCGAATCGCTTCGTCGGACTATGCCCCCGGCTGGCCGATCAACCCGCTGGGCCCACTGTTCGCGAAGGAACTCAGAAAGGACGCGCCTGACTTGGCGCCTGTCGTGCTGCCATGCAACGACGCCAACATGGGCGCTATCGGGGAAGTCGTCCACGGGTCTGCGCAAGGCGCAGAGACAGCATTGTTCCTCAAGGCGTCGAGCGGGATTGGCCTCGGCATCTGGCTCGCCGGAAAGCTCTTCACGGGGGGCCGCGGCTTCGCCGGCGAATTCGGACACACCGCGGTGTCGTCGGTCGCCCAGGAGTTCATCGCCAACGCAAGCTCAAGGCTCTTGAGTCGTGAGCGCAGATGCCTTCGCTGCGGGCAGCTGACGTGCCTTGAGAACCTGTGCTCCTCCACTGCAGTAGTGGAGCAGCTGAAGGAGACGTATCCAAACAGCTATTCGCCGGAGACGACGTTCGCGGACATCGTGCAGGATGCGGTTTCGGATCCGGTCCGACGGCCGCTAAGCATGCTCGCAATGGACAACCTGGCTCGGCGGCTCGGGTCCGCTCTCGGCGATCTGACCCGGATCTTCGACCCGGACGTGATCGTGATCGGCGGGTTCATGGCTACGGCCGAACCGGTGATCAGCGGAAGAATCGTCGAGACAGTCGTCGCCGCGTCGCTCGACACGGGGCGGCCGGAAATCAGGTATGTGCCTAGGAAAGACATCGAGTACACAGAGGCCCGCGGCGCCTTGGCGCTGGCACTCGAGCGGACGAAGCTCAGCTACGACGAGACTTCAAGGACGGTCGTCTCAGCCGTCGATTAGGGGATGCGATGCGACGGAGCGACTGCTGCCGAGCGGCGAGAGGCGTTGCTGCGGGCGCTGGACTCTTGGACGCCCAACGCAACCGAACTGTCGATCCGCGCGAACGGTTACGACGTGCTCGGGCGTTGGCAACTGAAGGTGTGAACGCCTGCTGGGTCCAGCGTCGCACCATCAACGCGTCAGGGATGCCGATGTCTCCTCGAGCGCCCGACGCTCGGTGCGGCCAACCGAGCATGGACGCGCGGCACGTGTTGGACGCGGAGTGGACGCGCGCCTCCCTGTCAGCAGCGGCCGACCACCTCCGCGAGAACGAGAAAGCCCCGCCGTAGCGGGGCTTTCTAGAAGAGCCCTCTGCCGGACTCGAACCGGCGACCCCTTCCTTACCATGGAAGTGCTCTACCAACTGAGCTAAGAGGGCGGGAGCGCACAGCGTAGCCGCCGGGCGGCGCGCCTGCACGCCGCCCCAACCGCTCTGAGAGGATCGGCCGCATGGCGGACGAGTATCTCCTCGCCGGGCAGCGGTCCGAGCTGGAACGGCTGACGCAGCAGGCCCGCACGTGGGAGCCGGCGGGGCAGGCGCTGCTGGACCGCATCGGCGACGGCGCAGGGCTGCGCGCGCTGGACGTCGGCTGCGGCGCCCATGGCTGGCTGAAGCTTCTGAGCCGCTGGGTGGGCGAGGACGGCGAGGTGGTCGGGACCGACGTCGACCCGACACTGCTCGCAGCTGCCCGCAAGCTCGACCTCGACAACGTCGAGCTGATCGAGGACGACCTGTTCGCCTCGCGCCTGGAGCCCGCCTCGTTCGACCTCGTCCACGCGCGCTTCCAGCTCTGCCCGCTCGGCCGCGCGCAGGAGCAGGTCGAGATCTACGCCGGCCTGACCCGCCCAGGCGGCCACCTGGTGCTCGAGGAGCCGGACTCCGGCTCGTGGCACTGCAACCCGCCGGCGCCCGCGACCGAAGCCCTCATCGGCCTGATCGTCGACGCGTTCCGCCACGCCGGCGGCGACTTCGACGCGGGCCGGCAGCTCCCGGCGCTGCTCACCGACGTGGGGATCGAGGCGACGACGTACGCGCGGGTGCTGGCCCTCGGCGCGGGCCACCCGTACCTCAAGCTGCCGCTGCAGTTCGCCGCGTCGCTGGACCACCGGCTCCGGCAGCACACGCCCGCCGCGGAGCTCGAGGAGCTCGTCGCCGCGGCCGAGGAGGAGCTCGCCGACCCGGACCGCTGGGGCACGACCTTCACGCTGATCCAGGCGCACGCGCGGCCGTAAGCCCGCGGACCGGCGCCTTCAAGCCGCGCCGGCGCGCGCCGATCGACCCGGGCATGCTGGCCGCCGCTCTCCCGGCTCGCGCGTGGCTGCGCGCGCTGGCCGTCCTCCTCGCCGCCCTGACCCTCTCGGCGACGCCCGCCGCCGCGCAGGACGCCCCGCCCGCGCCGCCGGACGCGACCGCCACCGACGACGAGGGCGACGGCGACGGCGACGACGTCGCGCCGGTCGAGAGCGGCTGGTGGGAGGACGACGAAGAGGCGTGGGCGCCCGTCCCGGAGCCGGCGCCCGAGGCCGAGCCCGAGTGGCCCGAGGAGGACCCGGCCGCCCCGCCGCCCCCGCCCGCGCCGCTCCTCCCCACCATCCCGGTCCCCACCACCCGCACCATCCCGGGCAAGATCGCCTACGTCCGCGCCGACGGCAGGGCCGCGATCCCGCGCCGCGCCCCGAAGCGCGTCAAGCGCGTCATCGCCGCCGCGAACGAGATCGTCGGCAAGCCGTACAAGTGGGGCGGCGGCCATGCCCGCCTGCTCGACAAGGGCTACGACTGCAGCGGCACGGTCGGCTACGCGCTGATCCGCGCGGGCCTGCTGACCACCCCGATGGTCAGCGGCCAGTTCGCTCGCTGGGGCGCGAAGAACGAAGGCCGCCACATCACGATCTACGCCAACGCCGGCCACGTCTACATGGAGGTCGCCGGCCTGCGCCTCGACACGAGCCCCGTCAGCGACCCGAGCGGCAAGACCGGCCCGCGCTGGCGCGCGACGATCGGGCGGCGCCCCCGCTTCAAGGTGCGCCACCCGATCGGCCTGTAACCAGCCGCGCTACGCGATCTTCATCCCCGAGATCGCCCGCGCCACGACGAGGCGCTGGATCTCGGAGGTGCCCTCGAAGATCGTGTAGATCTTCGAGTCGCGGTGCCAGCGCTCGACGGGGAACTCGCGCGCGTAGCCGTTGCCGCCGAGGATCTGGATCGCCCGCTCGGTCGCCCACACGGCCACCTCGCCCGCCTTGAGCTTCGACATGGAGCCCTCGGCGTTGAGGAACGGCTTGCCGGTCCGCCCCATCCACGCGGCCCGCCACACGAGCAGCCGCGCGGCGTCGATCTCCATCTTCATGTCGGCGAGCGTGAAGGCGATCGCCTGGTTCTCGATGATCTTCTTGCCGAACTGCTCGCGCTCCTTGGCGTAGTCGAGCGCGTACTCGTAGGCCGCCCGGGCGATGCCCAGCGCCTGCGCGCCGACGGTCGGCCGGGAGACCTCGAAGGTCGACATCGCCGCCTGCTTGCGCGCCGACGTGCCTTCGCGCGCCCGCGCCAGCCGCTCGTCGAGCTTCTCCTTGCCGCCCAGCAGGCACGAGCCGGGGACCTTCACGTCGTCGAGGAAGACGTCGGCGGTGTGCGACGCCCGCAGGCCGTGCTTCTTGACCTTCGTCCCCATCTCCAGGCCGGGGGTCCCGGGCGGGATCACGAACGCGGCCTGGCCGCGCGAGCCGAGGTCCTTGTCGACCGACGCCACGACGACGTGCACGTTGGCGATGCCGCCGTTGGTCGCCCACGCCTTCTGGCCGTTCAGCGTCCAGGTGTCGGACGCCTCGTCGTACTTGGCGCGCGTGCGCAGCGACGACACGTCGGACCCCGCGTTGGGCTCGGACACGCAGAACGCGCCCACCTTCGGGTCCTCGGGCGACCCGAAGCACTGCGGCACCCACTCGCCCATCTGCTCCGGCGTGCCGGAGGAGAAGATCCCCGCGACGGCGAGCGTGGTCCCCATGATCGCCATGCCGAGGCCGGCGTCGCCCCAGAACAGCTCCTCGTTGACGATGGGGAACGAGAGGCCGGTGTCGTCGGCCCAGAACTGGGCGATGCCCTCCAGCGAGTAGAGCCCGATCTTGGCGGCCTCCTGGATGATCGGCCAGGGCGTCTCCTCGCGCTCGTCCCACTCGGAGGCGGCGGGGCGCATGACGTCGGCGGCGAAGCCGTGGACCCAGTCCTTGATGTCGCGCTGGTCCTGGGTGAGCTCCATCGAGAACGGCACGTCGGACGGCGTGCCGTCCTGCTGTGCGGCGATCTGCTCGGGGGTGGGGACGGCGTCGGGATCGGTGTGGGTGACGGCGGAGGCGGCTTCCATGACCCTTGACCGTACGAACAAATCGGACGCCGCGCTTGTTGGCGCGGTCCGACGCGGCGGCTGGAGTTCGTACGACAGCCACAATCGACGTCCTGGACTTGACTTGTTTCTGATCGCTCGCTAAGTTGGCGGCACCGATGGCCTCTCCCGCGACCCGCACCCGCCAGACCGCCGACGAGCGGCGCGCCGCGCTGATCGACGCGGCGACGGCCGAGTTCGCCGCCGGCGGGCTGCACGGCACGTCGACGCACGCGATCGCCAAGCGCGCCGGGATCAGCCAGCCCTACATCTTCCAGCTCTTCCCGACCAAGCAGGACCTGTTCCTGGCCGCCGTCGCCGCCGGCTTCGACCGCGTCCGCGAGGCGTTCCGGCGGGCGGTCGCGGACGACCCGGAGAACCCGCTGCAGGCGATGGGCGCGGCGTACAGGACGCTGCTGGCCGACCGCGACGAGCTGCTGATGCAGCACCACGCCTACGCCGCCAGCTTCGACCCCGAGGTCCGCGCGTTCGTGCGCGACCAGTTCGCCGACCTGCTGCGGCTGATCGAGCGCCTCAGCGGCGCGGACCCCGAGACGGTCCGCGGGTTCGCCGCGCAGGGGATGCTGCTCAACGTCGTCGCCGCCCTCGACCTCGTGGACCTCGCCGCCAAGGAGGCGTGGGTGGCGCGGCTGTTCGAGGGCACCGCCATGGATCCCAACTGCATGCCGTAGCCCGCCCGCCCGCCCACCGACCCCCTTTTTTTCGCCGCTCTACTTAGCGAGCAATCACAAACCGTAAGGAACCCCCACTCGAAGGAGCCCCGCCGTGCCGGACCTCGCCCCCACCAAGCGCAGCACCACCTGGACCCTGATCGTCGCCTCGCTGGCGGTGTTCATGGTCACGCTCGACAACCTCGTCGTCACGACCGCGCTGCCGACGATCAAGGCCGATCTCGGCGCCTCGATGGAGGCGCTGGAGTGGACGGTCAACGCCTACACCCTCTCCTTCGCGGTCTTCCTGCTCACGGGCGCGGCGCTGGGCGACCGCTGGGGCCGCCGCCGCGTCTTCGCCGCCGGCCTCACGACGTTCACGCTGGCGTCGCTCGCGGCGGCGCTCGCGCCGAGCACCGAGGCGCTGGTCGCCGCCCGCGCGCTGCAGGGCCTCGGCGCCGCCGTCGTCGCCCCGCTCAGCCTGACGCTGCTGGCCGAGGCGTTCCCGGCCGACCGGCGCGGCCTGGCGCTCGGCGTGTGGGCGGGCGTCAACGGCCTCGGGGTGGCGATCGGCCCGCTGGTCGGCGGCGCCGTCGTCGAGGGGCTCTCCTGGCAGTGGATCTTCGGGATCAACGTGCCGCTCGGGCTCGTGCTCGTCCCGCTGGCGCTCAACCGCCTCTCGGAGAGCTTCGGCCCCGACAAGACGCTCGACCTCCCGGGCGCCGGGCTGGCCAGCGCCGGCCTGTTCGCGCTGGTCCACGGCCTCGTCCGCGGGCAGGCGCTGGGCTGGACGGACGAGCTGATCGTCGGCTCGCTGGCCACCGGCGTCGCCCTGCTCGTCGCGTTCGTGCTCCACGAGCGCCGCACGGCGGAGCCCATGCTCCCGATGGGGTTCTTCCGCTCGCGGGCCTTCGCGGCCACGAACGCCGCGGGGCTGGGGATGTTCTTCGGGATGTTCGGCTCGATCTTCCTGCTCAGCCAGTTCCTGCAGTTCGCGCAGGGCAACTCGGCGCTGCAGGCCGGGCTGAAGATGCTCACCTGGACGGGGGCGGTGATGGTCGTCGCGCCGTTCGCCGGCGCGCTGAGCGCGCGGTTCGGCGGCCGGCCGTTCATCGCCACCGGTCTCACGCTGCAGGCCGGCGCGCTGGCCTGGATGGCGATCCTCGCCGCCCCGACGACCGCCTACGCCGCGTTCGTCCCCGCGTTCGTGATGGCGGGCGCGGGCATGGCGCTGGTGTTCGCGCCGGCGTCGGCGACGATCCTCGGCGCGGTGGCCCCGCGGTTCGCCGGCAAGGCGTCGGGCGCGTCGAACGCGATCCGCGAGCTCGGCGGCGTCCTCGGCGTCTCCGTCCTGGCCTCGGTGTTCGCCCACACCGGGAGCTACGCGAGCCCGCAGGCGTTCGCCGACGGGCTGGTGCCGGCGCTGTGGATCGGCGTGGCGGTGCTGGGGATCGGCGCGCTGATCGCCCTGGCCATCCCGGCGCAGGCGCCGCAGGAGGCGCCCGCCTCGCTCGACGTCGCCCCGGCGACCGTCTGAACCGCCGCCCGCCCCGCGACCCCGTCTACTTGGGCGAGTAGGCGGGGTCGTCCTCGTGCTCGCGGAAGAACCGCACCATCGCCGCGACGTACTCGGGGAAGCCCGGCGGCCGCAGCCCGTGCGGCGTCAGCAGGTCGACCGCGCGGCGGGTGTCGAAGTGGACCGGGTGGTTGAGGTAGACGAGCGACTCGCGCGGGATGTTGTCCAGCGCGGCGCGCGCGGCGGGGATGCGCAGGACGGTCTCCACCGCCTTGGGCGAGATCCGGCCGCGCGGCTCGCGGCCGTTGTACTCGCGCGACAGCGTCGTGACGAGCTGCTTGGTGCTCAGCGGGTCGGGATCGACCAGGTGCAGCGTCTCGCCGACCGCCGCGGGATCGCCGGCGGCGGCGACCATGGCGTCGACCACGAAGTCGACCGGGACGACGTTGAACGTCGCCTCCGAACGGCCGAACTGGGCGACCGGGCCGTGCAGCTTCGCGGCCTTGGCCATCGTGCGCAGCAGGTAGTAGGGGCCGTCGAACTTCTCGGTCTCGCCGGTCTGCGAGTCCCCGACCACGATCGCCGGGCGCAGGATCGTGGTCGGGACGCGGTCGAGCAGCTCGCGCACCCACACCTCGGCCTGGAACTTGGTCGACTCGTAGTGGTTCTTGAAGCGCTGGCCGAGCACCAGCTCGTGCTCGTAGACGGTGCCGGTGCGCGCGCCGGCGACGTACGCGGTCGAGACGTAGGCGAGGCGCTCGAGCCCGTCCGCGTCGCGGCACAGCTCCAGCACGTTGCCCGTGCCCTCGACGTTGACCCGCTGGGCGATCGCGAACGGGACGGCGAGGTTGTAGACCGCGGCGAGGTGGTGCACGCGACGCACGGAGCCGGCCAGCCGCGCGTAGTCGGCGTCGCCGAGCCCGAGCCGCCGCTCGCCGATGTCGCCGGCGAGCAGCTCGATGCGCTCGGCGTCGATCCCGTCCGCCGTCTTGCGGGCGGCGTCGAGCATGCGGGCCTCGACCAGGCAGACCACCCGCCGCTCGGGATCGTCGGCGAGCAGGCGGCGGACGAGGCGGCGGCCGATGAAGCCGGGGAAGCCGGTGACGAGGTCGCTCATGGGCGCGGCAGCCTACGTCAGCCGGCCACTTCGGCGAGGCGCGCGTCGTCGAGGGCGTAGAGCCGCACCCGTCCGTCGACCCCGCGCAGCGAGCGCTTGCGCTTCTTCTTCCACGGGTGCTCGGGCGCGCGCGACTGGACCTCCTCGGTCGCGTAGAGCTGGCCGGGGCGCGCCACGCCGGTGACGCGGCTGGCCACGTTGACGGGCGCGCCGAACCAGTCGCCGCCGCGGCTCGTCGCCGGGCCGAACGCGACCCCGATCCGCAGCGCCGGGCAGTCCTCGCCCTCGGACTCGATCATGCCGGCCAGGCGCGCGCAGGTCTTGACGAGCGCGGCTGGGTCGGGGGACACGTACATGGCGGCGTCGCCGATCGTCTTGACCAGCTGGGTCGGGCGCACCACCGCCTTGACGGCGAGCGTGGCCAGCTTGCCGGCGATCCGCCCGACGTCCTCGGGCGGCAGCTGCTCGCCGAGCTTCGTGTAGTCGACGAGGTCGGCGAAGGCGACGGCCACCTCCTGCGTGCCGAGCACCCGGCCCTCGGCGAGCTCTGACTCGGTCAGGAGCTGCCCGCGGATGGAGTCGCGCAGGTGCGCGCGGAAGTGGTAGTCGAGCTGGCGGGCGAAGAGCGGGACGAGGTGGTCGATCGCGGTGGCGTAGCGCAGGCCGGCGGCGTCGAGGGAGTCGCCGGGCTGCAGGAGGGCGTCGCCGGCCAGCCGGCGGACCGCGGCGGCGGTCTGGGCCATGCTCAGCCCGGTCACCCTTCCGACCTCGAGCAGCCCCTCGCGCGGCATCCCGGTGTCGAGGAAGCGCTTGACCACCTTCGCGAACTCGACGTCCTCGTCGGAGTACACCTTCTCGCGGGGGGCGGGGTTCGGTCGCCCCACCGCCTGCATCAGCTCGCGCAGGAACTGGTTGGGCAGGCCGGACTCGCGCGCGACGTGGGTCAGCGTGTGGCGCGGCGGCGCCCCGAGCGCCGCCTCGACCGCCAGCGTGGCGGCGCGGCCGTCGGCGTCGGCGCGCTCGATCTCCTCCGGCTGGAAGCCGGCGTCGCGCAGCCGGGCGAGCAGGCGGTCGTGGTCGTCGCTCACTGCGTCATCGCGGCGAGCCCGTCAGCGACCGAGGTGACGGGCTCGTAGCCGAGCTCTTCGCGCGCGCGGCGATCCGACAGCGTGCACTCCTGGCTGGCCACCCAGAACGCGAAGCGCGGCAGCGGCGGCTCGCCGGGCAGCGGGAGCACGGCCCACGCGGTCTCGCCGGCCTCCATCAGGGCACGGGCGACCGGCTCGGGGATGCTCCGGGTCGGCGGCTCGACGCCCTGGGAGTGCAGCAGGCCGGACACGACGTCGCGGAAGTGCCGCGGCGGGCCGTCGAGGACGAAGTAGGCGTGCCCGGGGCGGCCGCGCTCGGCGCCCAGGACCAGGCCCTCGACGGTGTTGTCGACGTGCGTGGTGGAGGTCAGGTGGTGCCCGCCGCCGATCCAGGCGAAGCGCCCGGCGCGCGCCTGCTCGACGAGCATCGGCAGCAGCGTCGTGTCGCCTTTCCCCCACACGAAGCGCGGGCGGATCGAGACCGTCTCGAAGCTCCCGGTGCGCGACGCGGCGAGCACCAGGGCCTCGGCTCTGGCCTTCGTCGCCGAGTACGGCGCGGGCGAGTCGGGGCGCAGCGGGTTGCGCTCGTCGGCCACGATCAGCGGCTCGCCGGCCAGCAGCGCGGCCTCGGTGCCGACGTGCACGAAGCGCCCCACCCCCGCCGCCCGGGCGCTTTCGAGGACCGCGCGCGTGCCCTCGACGTTGTCGCGCTCGAACGCCGCGCGATCGCCCCAGGCGCCCAGGTGGGCGGCGGCGTGGAAGGCGGTGGTGCACCCGCTCGCGCCGGCGCGCAGCGCGTCGCGGTCGGCGAGGTCGCCGCGTGCCGGTTCGGCGCCCGCGTCGCGGACCTTGGCCGCCGCCTGGTCGGAGCGCGCGAGCGCCCGGACGGTCCAGCCGTCGGCGGTCAGGCGGCGGATGAGCGCGCCGCCGATGAAGCCGGAGCCGCCGGTGACGAACGCGGTGCGGTCTGCCATCCGCCGGACTCTATGCCGGTTCAGTGATTCGCGCGCGCCAGTCGCGGGCACAACCGCCGTCATGGCCATGCTCGAGCTGGTGGGTCCCAAGCCGGACTGGTACACGGCGCTCGGCGTCGCGCTGACCCGGCCGCCCGGCACCCCCGAACGACGCACGAACGACGATCCGTTCGCGCCCGTCCCGCCCGACCGCCCCCGCCGCATCTCCGACGACCTCGCGTGGCTGCGCCAGGCCGTCGACGAGCCCACCCGGTTCGGGCTCGAAGCGGTGGCCGACTCCGCCGCGGTGGCGGCGTGGCGCTCTGAGGACGACGAGCCGATCATGCGCCTGTGCCGCCTGCGCGACCGCGGCGTGCTGGACGCCGCCGGCTTCCTCCTGCACGAGTCCTCGGGCGGCGAGGTCGCGGCCTAGCTTGGCGCGGGCTCGGGCGGCGGCGTCTGCTCGCCGGCGACCCTCATCAGCCCGCCCAAGTGCGCGCCGACGCCGTCGGCCGGCAGCACCGCCTCGATCTCCACCGTCCCCGCCGCCCGGTCGAGCAGGCGCGTCGGGCCGAGGCGCTTGAGGAGGTCGAGCATCGAGTCGTTGTGAGCGAGGAGGACCGCGGTGAACCGCTCGATCCGCTCCTCGCGCGCCCGCGCGGCGAGCAGCTCGAGCAAGAGCGTCCCGAGCCCGCGGCCCTGCCAGGCGTCGGCCACGGTCACCGCCGTCTCCGCGGCGGCGCGGTCCTCGAGCCGGACGAACCGCGCTACCCCGACCCCCTCGCGCGTCTCCGGGTCGACGGCCACCAGCGCCTCGTGGTCGTGGTGGTCGACCCGGGTCAGGTAGGCGAGCGTCGAGCTGCTGAGCCGCGCCATCGGGACGAAGAACCGCCGGTACCGCGACTCCGCGCTCAGCCGCTCGAACGCCGCCGCGAGCGCCGCGCCGTCGTCGGCGTCGATCGGGCGGATGAGCACCGTCGAGCCGTCGCGCAGCTCGTACGGCGTGCCGGGATCCAGGGCCACGGCGGTTCTCTACCCAGGGAGCCCCAAGACGACGAAAGGGCCGCTCGGCGGCCCTTCCAAGGAGAGTGGCGGGGGCAGGATTCGAACCTGCGAAGTACGAGACACTCGGTTTACAGCCGAGCCCATTTGACCGCTCTGGAACCCCGCCAGAGGGCGTGCATCATACCGATCAGTCGGCCGCCGGGGCGTGCTCCGCCAGGTGCGTCTCGGAGGACGAACAACCTCAACGACGTGCCGCGCGGAGCACCGGTGTTGAACTTGTCCCTGCTCTGTGAGAACAACCTCAACAGAGCGCCCGGAGCGAGCGCGCGGTTGAGGTTGTTCGTCCTGACCGCTACCCGGCGTCGCGCAGCCGCTGCGCCTCGGGGAGCGACTCGAGCTTCTTGAGGGTGTGGGTCTCGATCTGCCGGATGCGCTCCCGGGTCACGTTGAACGCCTGGCCGACCTCCTCCAGCGTGCACGGGCGCCCGCCGGTGAGGCCGAAGCGCATCTCGATCACCTCGCGCTCGCGGGTCGGCAGGGCGTCGAGCGCGCGGCGGACGTTCTCGCGCCGCAGCGACTCCGAGGCCTGCTCGAACGGCGAGACGGCCGCCTCGTCCTCGACGAAGTCGCCGAGCTCCGACTCCTCCTCCTCGCCGACCGGCTTCTCCAGCGACACCGGCTGCTGGGCCATGCGCAGGATGTCGCGGACCTCGCGCGGGTGGCACTCGAGCTCGACGGCGATCTCCTCGGGCGAGGGCTCGCGGCCGAGCTGCTGGACGAGCTGGCGCTCGACGTGCACGACCTTGTTGAGGCGCTCGACCATGTGCACCGGGATGCGGATCGTGCGGCCCTTGTCGGCGATCGCGCGGGTGACGGCCTGGCGGATCCACCACGTCGCGTAGGTCGAGAACTTGTAGCCCCGGCGGTAGTCGAACTTCTCCACGGCGCGGATGAGCCCGAGCGAGCCCTCCTGGATGAGGTCGAGGAACGACAGCCCGCGGCCGAGGTAGCCCTTGGCGATCGACACGACGAGGCGCAGGTTGGCCTCGACCATCTCCTGCTTGGCCTCCAGGTCGCCCCGCTCGATGCGGCGGGCGAGCGCGACCTCGCGCTCGGCCGTCAGGAGCTGGACGCGGCCGATCGAGCGCAGGTACAGCCGCAGCGAGTCCAGCGACGGCTCGACGGTCAGGTCGACCACCGGCTTCTTGGCCGCCTCGGCGGCGGCGGCGCTCTCGCGATCGGCGACGGCGGACCCACGCCCCTGGGCCGCGGCCGGGCGGCTGTCGCCCGCGACGACCTCGATGCCCTGCTCCTCGAGGTAGCCGTGGAGCTCGACGACCTGCTCCTTGGTGACCTCCACCTCCTCGAGGCAGCGCGCGAGCTCGTCGAACGTGAGATAGCCACGCTCGTGCCCTTCCGCGATCAGGGGACGCAGCTCATCGAGCTCGGCAATCGGCGCCTCGTCCATGAGCAGACCTTCAGTCTTGGTGCTCAACTCATCCCCTCCGAAACTTGATCCGCGAAGCGAGTGCTCCGCGCCTTCCTACTCCAAGCAACGGACGAGAACGCTCACTTTGGCGCGGGATCGAAAATTCATGTAGGTACCGAAAAAGGACGAGTCGCCCGCTCGGTACAGTCGGACGGGTCATGACGGTCACCCTCGAGGACGTCCAAGCCCAGCTTCCGGCCCTCCGCGTGTCGCTCAGCCGCGTCGGCGTGACGGGCGTCGAGAAGGTCATCCGCATCCGCCAGGGCGGCGCCGAGCAGCTGTTCTCGGCGACGCTGGAGTGCTACGTCGACCTCGGCCCGCATCAGAAGGGCGCGCACATGTCGCGCTTCGAGGAGGTCGTCAACGAGGCGATCGGCGAGGTCATCCTCGGCGAGGCCGGGTTCCGCGCCGAGACGCTGGCCGAGCACATCGCCGAGCGCATCCGCGACCGCCAGGGCGCGCGCCGGGCCGAGGTGACGATCGCCGCGCGCTACCCCGAGCACCGCCCCGCGCCGGTGTCCGGCATCCAGACGCAGGAGATCTACACGCTCTACGGCTCGGCCATCGCCGGGGAGCACGGGACGCGCCGGCTGGTCGGCGTCGCCGCCCAGGGCATGACCGCGTGCCCGTGCGCGCAGGGGCTGGTCGCCGCGAGCGCGCGCGAGCGGCTCGGCGCGGAGGGCTACGGGGAGGCGGAGATCGAGCGCATCCTCGAGGCCGTCCCCGTCGCCACGCACAACCAGCGCGGCCTGGGGACGCTGCACATCGGCGTGCCCGAGGGCGACGACACGGTGATCGAGGCCGCGACGCTGCTGGAGATCGTCGAGGGCTCGATGTCGTCGGAGATCTACGAGCTGATGAAGCGCTCCGACGAGGGCGCGGTCGTCGAGAAGGCCCACCGCCGCCCGCGGTTCGTCGAGGACTGCGTGCGCGAGATGATCGGCGGGGTCGTGACGACGTTCACCGGCCTGCCGGAGGGCGCCTTCGTCTCCGCCCGCCAGGAGAACCTCGAGACGATCCATCAGCACAACGTCGTCGCGGAGCGCTTCGGGCTGCTCGGGGAGCTGCGGCGCGAGGTCGCGTCGGGCGACGGCTCAGCGCGTCACGTCTCGATGCGCGACTGGCTCGACGGCCGGGTCTGAGGCCGGCTCGCCGGGGTCGGCCGGCAGGCCGGCCGGGTCGTCGGCCAGCAGCCGGCGCAGCCGGACGAAGTACTCCGCACCCGACGCGACCGTCACGACCACGGTGACGTAGACGAGCACGTCGAGCCACGCGGGCGAGCCGTGGACGGCGATCAGCGCCAGCACCATGGCGATCTGCGCCGTGGTCTTGAGCTTCCCCCAGACGCTCGCCGCGATGACGTGGCCCTGCTCGACGGCCAGCAGGCGCAGCCCGGTGACCGCGAACTCCCGGGCGATGATGACCATCGCGGCCCAGGCGGTCAGCCGGTCGAGCGAGACCAGCCCCACGAGCGCGGCGGTGACCAGGAGCTTGTCGGCCAGCGGGTCCATGAGCTTGCCGAACGCCGTGACGGAGCGGTTGCGGCGCGCGATGTAGCCGTCCAGGGCGTCGGTGAGGCTGGCCAGCGCGAACACGCCCGCGGCGATCAGGTCGCCGTCGTCGCGGCTCGACAGCAGCGCCGCCACCAGGACCGGGACGAGGACGATCCGGAAGAGCGTCAGGACGTTGGGGGCGTTGAGCTCGAACACGTCGAGCGGCGACCTTAGGGCACGGGGGAAGATTGGGCCGCGCCTGCGCGGGGCAGGGAGCCGCAGTGACCGGTTCCCCGCAGACCGTGACGTTGTCGCGCCCGGCCTCGCTCGTGCTCGCCGTCTTCGCGGTGCTCATGATCGCGCTGCTGTCGGCCAACCTGGCCGGGATCCTCTCCCAGCGCCGGGTCGTGGGCGCGCAGGACCGCAAGGCGGCGCGACTGCTGGAGGAGGCGCTGCCCGTGCTGCGAACCGCCCAGCCGCTGCTGGCCGACGCCGCCCGCCGGCAGCCCGAGCTGCGCGGCATGGAGCGGCGCGCCGACCGGCTCGTGCGCGCCGCGACGCCGCTCGCGCGCGAGAGCGCGCCGCTGCTCGACGACGCCCGGCCGCTCGTCGCCGACCTGCGCAGCGCCGGGGCGCCGCGGGCCATCGCCGACACCGGCCGGCTGGCGCGCTCGCTGAACCGCCAGGGCCAGCTGCTGCCGCTGATCGCCGGCGCCGGGCGGCTGGCGCGCCGGGCCGAGGCCGCCGACGTGGTCGGGCTGGCTCAGGAAGGCGTGCGCCTGGGTCGCGAGGCCCGCCGCATCGGCCTCGTGCTCGCCGACGTCCAGCGGCGCACGCTCGACGTGCAGGGCCAGACGCTGGCCGTCCAGCGCGAGACGCTGGCAGTCCAGAGGGAGGCGCTGGCCCGCCTGCGCTCGATCGACGAGCGGACCGGCGGCGTGGTGACCCCGCCCTAGGGCTTCAGGCGGCGCCCGGTGGCGAACAGCCAGGCGCTCCAGCCCACGCACAGCGCGGCCAGCGTGGCGGTCACGCTCAGGCACAGCCACACCGGGACGTCGCTCGTCCCCAGGAACCCGTAGCGGACCCCGCCGATCAGGTAGAAGATCGGGTTGGCGTGGGAGACCTCGTGCCACGGCGAGGGCAGCGTGTCGATCGAGTAGAAGACGCCGCCGAGGAAGGAGAGCGGCAGGATCACGATGTTCGTGATGAACGCCGTGTGGTCCCAGGACTCGGCGTGGATCCCGACGACCACGCCGAGCGAGCAGAACAGCACGAGCATGAGCGCGATGGCCAGCGCCAGCACGAGCGGCTCGCGCACCGGCACGCCGGTGAGCGGGATCGCCACGGCCAGCAGCCCGCCGCCGATCAGCAGCGCGCGGACGGCGCCGCCGAGCGAGAGCGCGAGGTTGATCTCCCACGACCGCATCGGGGCGGCGAGGACGTCGTTGAGGTAGCGGTCGAACCGCGCCTGGAAGACGCTGGAGGAGTTGTTGGCGTAGGCGGCCTGCGCCATGCCCATCGCGACCAGCCCCGGGACGATGAACTGGTCGTACGGGACGCCGTCGATCTCGCGGATGCGGTCCCCGAGCGAGAGCCCGAAGACGACGATGAACAGCGCGCTGGAGATGATCGGCGCGGCGACGGTCTGCGTCCACAGCTTGGTGACGCGCGCGACCTCGCGCCCCGAGAGGGCGATCAGGCCGCGGTGCGAGGCGCCGTCCACGCCCCGAGGCTAGCTACCGGGCTTGAACACCATGTCCGCGATCACGATCACCAGGACCAGGATCTCGAACTGGGAGTAGCGCAGGACCTGCTCCCCGAGCCTCTGCGTCTGCTCCGTCATCGTCCCCCGGGACTGCTGCAGCGCGGCGGTCAGCTGGCCGGACGCCCGCCCGATCAGCGCCCCGCCGATCCCCATGGCGATCACCAGGCCGGCGATGGCGATGCTGATCCACGGATCCCCGATCGAGAGGTCGTGGTCGCCGACCATCGCGAAGCCCGTGATCAGCAGGACGACGCCGGCCGCCGGATGGGCCTTGCTCGCCCACCAGCCGGCGTTCATGCCGAACGACGGGAACGCGGCCCCATCCTCGCCCCGCAGCGCGCGGACGCCGATCACGTTGATCGCCACGGCCGAGCCGAACCACGTCGCCATCGCGAGGACGTGGATGGTCTTCAGCAGCTCGTAGAAGGTCACGGGCCGACCATATACCGGCAGGCGGACGGCGCGCCAGGGGTGGTCTCAGACGACCGCGGCGGGCGCCACGCCCGCCATGGCCTTGACGTACACGTCGGCGAGCGAGCCCGCCTCGTAGGCGGTGCGCAGCCCGTCCGCGGAGTCGCGCGCGATGATCCGCCCGCCGCGGATCAGCGCGATCTCCCGGCACAGCTCCTCGGCTTCCTCGAGGTAGTGCGTGGTGAGCAGGATCGTCGTGCCGGTCTCGTGCAGGCGGCGGATGTAGCGCCACAGCTCCAGCCGCAGCTCGAAGTCGACGCCCGCGGTCGGCTCGTCGAGGATGACCAGGCGCGGCTCGTGCATGAGCGCGCGGGCCAGCAGCAGCCGGCGGCGCATGCCGCCCGAGAGCTTCGGCGCGCGGGTCGTCGCCTTCCCGCGCAGGTCGAAGACGTCCATCATCTCGCCGGCGCGGCGCCGGGCGTCGCGGCGGCTCATCCCGTAGTAGCCGCCGTGGTAGAGGAGCGTCTCCTCGACGTCGAGGACGCGGTCGAGGTTGACGTCCTGCTCGGCCAGCCCGACGAGCCGGCGGGCCGCGGGGGAGTGGTGCGGGTGGCCGAAGATCCGGGCGTCGCCCGCGGTGACCCGGATCAGGTTGCAGATCGCCGAGATCATCGTCGTCTTGCCGGCCCCGTTGGGACCCAGCAGGCCGAAGAAGTCGCCGTCGGCGACGCGCAGGTCGACGTGGTCGAGCGCCAGCACGTCGCCCTCGTAGCGCTTGGTCAGTTCGCGCAGCTCCAGGGCGGCGGGAGCGGGGTCGCGGCCATCGCTCGGCACGCGCAACCACACTACCCCGGCGCCGGGTTTTACCCCGGGGTTATGGCGCGTGCCGAACGTATCCGTGCGATGGCGCCGCGAATCGGAGAGCGACTGCGCCAGATGCGCCCCACCGGGGACCGGTGGATCGTCCTCTGGGTGATGACCCGCGTGGCGGCGATCGCCATGGCGGTCGCGCTGCTGATCGCCCACCGCGTCACGGCGTTCGACGCCGCGCTCGGCTGGTTCGTCGTCACCTACGGCGGGCTCAGCATCCTCGCGGTCATGCGCGCCCCGCGGCTGGTCCGCCGCCCCGGGGCGTGGCTGCTCGACTGCGTCGTCGGGCTCGTGCTGATCTGGATCTCCGGCGACTGGCGCAGCCCGTTCTACCTCTTCGCGCTGACCGCGCTGGCGCCGCCCGTCGCGATGCTGCCCTACCGCCAGGCGGTGGCGTCGGGCGCCGCGTTCACGCTCGCGTTCATCGGCGTCGCGCTGCTCACGGGCCTCGATCCCTGGACGCTGAAGAGCACCGTCTCGCTGGAGACGCTGGCCACCCACCTGGCGCTGCCCGGTGTCGTGACCTTCGGGCTCGCCTACGCCGCCGACGTGATGCGCCGGCTGGAGGCCGAGCAGGAGCGTGCGCAGGAGCTCGCCGTCGAAGCCGAGCGGCGGCGGATCGCCTGGGAGCTCCACGACTCCGCCAAGCAGCGCCTGCACGCCGCCCACCTGGTCCTGTCCTCGCTCGAGCCCTCCGACGTCCTCGAGCTCGCCCTCGAGCAGCTGCGCGGCGCGACGGCCGACATGGAGACGAGCATCGCCGAGCTGCGCTCGCCGCTGGAGGGCCGGCCGCTGTCGGCCGCGCTGCGCGACCGCGCGGCCGAGCTGGCCGCGCTGGAAGGCGGCGTCAGCGTCGCGGTCGAGGGCGAGGCGCCGCGCCTGCCGACCGTCGCGGCCTCGCACGCCTACCGGATCCTGGCCGAGGCGATGACCAACGCCGTGCGTCACGCCGGCGCGCGCGAGGTCCGCGTGACGCTCGCCACCGCGGCCGACGGCGGCCTGCACGCGATCGTGGCCGACGACGGCCGCGGCCTCCCCTCGCACATCCGCCCGGGCGCCAACGGCATCCGCACCATGCGCTCGCGCGCGTTCGCCATCGGCGGGCGCCTGACGATCGGCTCCGGCTCTGATCCGGGCACGCGCGTCCGCCTCGACGTCCCCTCCCCCACCCGAGAAGGAGTCCCCGCATGATCCGCGTCGCCCTGATCGACGACCATCCGGCGCTGGTGGCCGGCCTCACCGCCGTGCTGCGCGCCGAGCCGGGCATCCTGCCGGTCGGCACGGCGTCGGATCCCGCCGAGGTCGAGCACCTCCTCTACCGCACGCAGCCCGACCTCGTCCTGCTCGACTACCACCTGCCGCGCTCGGACGGCCTGCGCATCTGCCGCCGGATCAAGAGCCACGTCCCCGCGCCCAAGGTGCTCATCTACTCGGCCTACGCGGACGCCTGGCTCGGCTTCGCGGCGCGCGCGGCGGGCGCCGACGGCGTCGCCTCCAAGGCCGCGCCGGCGCGCGAGCTCTACGAGCTGATCCGCCGCGTCGCGCGTGGGGAGTCGGTCCTGCCGCCGGTGTCCGCCGAGCACTTCCACGAGGCCGCCGGGCGCCTGGACGAGGAGGACCTCCCGCTGCTGGGGCTGCTCATCGACGGGACGTCGCCGCACGACATCGCCGAGGCGCTGCGCATCGACCGGGCCTCGCTCACCGGGCGCATCGACCGGGTGCTCGGGCGGCTGCGCGTCGACGTGGCCGCCCCCACGGGCTAGCCCGCTAGCCTCTCGCGCCATGCCTCTCGTCCCCATGGTCATCGAGCGCACGGCACGTGGCGAGCGCGAGTTCGACATCTTCTCGCGCCTGCTCAACGAGCGCATCATCTTCCTCGGCTCACCCGTGGACGACCAGGTCGCGAACCTCATCGTCGCGCAGATGCTCCACCTGGAGTCCGCCGACCCGGACAAGGACATCAGCCTCTACATCAACTCGCCCGGCGGGTCGATCTACGCCGGGCTGGCGATCTACGACACGATGCAGTTCATCAAGCCCGACGTGGCGACGATGTGCGTCGGGATCGCGATGTCGATGGGCTCACTGCTGCTGACCGGCGGCGCGGCGGGCAAGCGCGCCGCCCTGCCGAACTCGCGGATCCTCATCCATCAGCCGTCGGCCGGCTTCGAGGGGCAGTCGACCGACATCGAGATCCACGCGCGCGAGATCATGAAGACGCGCAAGCGCGTGGACGAGATCTACGCCAGGCACACCGGGCAGCCCGAGGAGGTCGTGCACACCGCGATGGAGCGCGACCGCTTCTTCACCGCCAAGCAGGCGGAGGAGTACGGGCTGATCGACCGGGTGCTGGACTCGCACTAGGCGGCAGGGGCGGCGGGCCGCGCCACGCGGTGCTCGATCGACCCTAGGCCGTCGATCTCGCACCGCACGACGTCCCCGTCCTCCAGGAAGCGGGGCGGGTCCATGGCCATCCCGACGCCGCTCGGAGTGCCCGTGAGGATGAGGTCGCCCGGCTCCAGGGTGCACGTCTCGGCGATGAAGTCGACGAGCGCGCGCGGGCCGAAGACGAGGTCCGCGGTGGTCGAGTCCTGGCGCAGCTCGCCGTTGACGTGGCAGCGGATCCCGAGGGCGGTGGCGTCGGGCAGCTCGTCGGCGGTGGTGATCCAGGGGCCCCACGGGCAGCTCGTGTCGAAGCCCTTCGCGCGCGTCCACTGCGGCTCGCGACGCTGGAGGTCGCGCGCCGAGACGTCGTCGGCGACCGCGTAGCCGGCGATCTCGTTGCCGGCCCCCATGACGATCGCCAGCTCGACCTCGTAGTCGGGTCGGCGGATGACCGGCGGGATGACCACCGGACCCGACGGCGGCACGGAGGAGCTCGGGAGCTTCATGAAGACGATCGGCGTCTCGGGCGGCTCCTTGCCCGTCTCGCGCGCGTGGGCGCGGTAGTTCAGGCCGATGCCGAAGATCGCCCGGGGGCGGGGCACCGGGGCGAGGAGCTGGACGTCGGCGAGCGGGTGGGTCGCCCCGGCGGCCGGGCTGCGGTCGCCCGAGGCGAGGCGGTCGAGGACGGTCTGGGCGCCGAGTTCGACGACCTCGTCGCCGCGGACCTCGCCGGCGACGGGCGCGTCCGCGCCGGGTGGGACGAAGGTGGCCAGTCGCATGCGAACCCCGATCCTAAGGCCCTTGACCGCATGGCCGATCATGGGGAGGTGGAGTCCCACGCCATGCAGGCGGCTGCCGCCGCCTCCGCCACCACGTACCGGTCCTTCGCCGACGCCACGCGCTCGGTCCTCGATCTGCTCGAGCGCCACCTGCCGCCGTCCGCCGTCTTCCTGGCCCACCTGGACCGCGGGCAGGACATCCACCGGGTCGTCGACACGCGCGGCGGCGCGGCGTTCGGCCTGCGCTCGAACCAGTCGACGCCGCTCGCGACCTCCTTCTGCTTCCACATGGCCGACGGGCACGCGCCGCGGCGCTGCAACGACGTCGGCGCGCACCCGCTCTACGGCCGCATCGCGCGGCTGCAGGGCGGCGAGGTCGGCGCCTACCTCGGGGTGCCGCTCGAGCTCTCCGACGGCTCGAAGGTCGGCTCGCTCGCCGCGGTCGCCCGCGGGCCGGGGCACTTCAGCCCGGAGGACGAGCGGCTGCTGACCATGCTCGGCCGCGTGCTCGCCTACGAGCTCGAGCGCGAGACCAACGAGCGCGACCTGCGCCGGCTCAACGAGTCCCTGCGCGGCCACGCGCGCGGCATGGCGGCGCTGGCGCGGATCGCGCGAGCGCTGGCCACGGCCGCCGACGCGCGGCCCGACGTCTGCGACGCCGCGTGCGAGGCCGCGATGGCCCCCGTCGCCTTCCTGCTGGAGCCGGACGGGCGCGACTTCGTCTCGACCGCGATGCGCGGTGTCGAGATGGCGCCGGTGACGATCCAGGCGCGCGGCGAGGATCGCGGCGCCGGGCGCGGGTTCATGGGCGTCGAGAGCTACTTCGTCGCCGACGCGCGCAACCACCCGTCGCTGGCCCCGCCGCTGGTCGAGGCGACGAGCGCGCGCTCGGCGCTGTTCGAGCCCGTCGTGCGCGAGGGCCGCGTCATCGGCGTGCTGATCGTGATCTGGCACACCCCGGTCGATCGCCTCGACGAGGCGACGTCGAGCGTGCTGCGGCTGGTCGCCGCGCAGGCCGGCGTGGCGATCGAGCAGGCGGTGCTGCGGGCGCGGGTCGACTCGCTGGCGCTGACCGACGGGCTCACGGGGCTGGTGACGGGCCGCGCGTTCGACGACGAGGTTCCGCGCGAGCTCGCGCGGGCGCGGCGCAGCGACTCGCCGGTCTGCGTCGGGCTGGTGGACCTCGACCACATGGGCTCGTTCAACCTGGTCCGGGGCGAGCGCGAAGGCGACCGGCTGATCAAGGAGGCCGCCGCCGCGTGGGCGGGCGCCCTGCGCGAGGTCGACCTGATCGCGCGCGTCGACGGCCAGCAGTTCGGCGTCCTGCTGCCGGGCTGCGGGCTGGGCGAGGCGTGCGAGGTGCTCGACCGGCTGCGCGGGCTGACGCCGCGCGGGCAGACCGCGTCGGCCGGGGTGGCGCGCTGGGACGGCGCGGAGCCCGCCGACATGCTGTTCGGCCGGGCGCGCGAGGCGCTCGCGGGAGCCAAGGCCGCCGGGCGCGACCTCACGCTGCCGGCGGACTGAGCGCGGCGAGGGCCGCGCGGACCTCGGCGTCGCGAGCCTCGGCCGCCGGGTCGGTCCAGCGCCAGCGGACGCCGGCCTCGATCTCGAACCGCTTCGTTCCGTGGTCCTGGATGCGCTCGACGTGGAGCGCGACGGCGACGACGGTGCCGAGGTCGGCGTCGAGGATCTCGGCGCGCGCGTGTGCGGTGATCGCGATGTCGCCGGCGGCGAGCAGCGCGAGGGCGCAGCGCGGGTCGGCGCGCAGGCGGGCGAGCGACTCGCGGCGGGGCGCCAGGGCGATGAGGACGCGGCGGTCGCCGGCTCGCAGGGCGGTCGACACCGGGATCGCGTGCGCCGGGCCGCCGGCGGTGGCCAGGACGGCGACGGTCCCCGGCGGCCAGCGCGGCAGGACGTCGGGATCGGCCATGGCAGCGAGTATCGCGCGCGGTCCTAGCCCTTGCGCGCCTCCTTCTCCAGCAGCCGGTTGCCCTTCTCCAGCTGCTCGGCGGTCGCGGCGCCGACCGACTTGGCGCCCGTGGCGCGGTTGATGCGCGCGTGCAGCGCGCGGTGCGGCTCGCCGGTCCGGCGCGACTGCGCGGACACCAGCGACTGGCGCTCCTCGCGCAGCCGCTCGCGGCGCTCGTAGGCGGTCTCCTCCGCGGGACGGGACGGCGCCGACGCCCCGGCGACGGCGGGGGCGGGCGTCGCCGTGAACGCGGCGAGCGCGGCCGACGGCTTGGAAGGCGGCTCGGGCGCGCCGAAGAGCTGCAGCGCGTCGCCGGGCTGCGTCGTCTGGAGCACCTCGTCGTCGGGGCGGCCGCTCGACCACAGCGCGTGGAAGCCGCCGTCGTCGCGTTCGGACTTGACCCGCTCGACCTCGGCGAGCGGCTCGGCGTCGACGGGCTTGAGCTCCAGCGCGTGGTTGCGCTCCTCCTCGATCTGGACCGCCAGCGTCTTCAGGCGCCGGTCGGCGGGCAGGTAGAGGTAGCTCATCTGCCGGGCCGGGACCGGCGTGCGGCGGATGAAGCGCCCGACGACCTGGCGGAAGAACAGCTCGGTCCGCGCGGCGGTCGCGTAGACGCCGACCCGCAGGCGCGGGATGTCCACGCCCTCGGAGACCATCAGCACCGAGACGAGCCACGGGTCGCCGGCGGCCGAGAACCGTGCGATCCGGGCGCTGGCGTCGGGGGCGTCCGACGTGACGACGGGCGGGCGCGTGCCGGTGATGCGGGCGAGGCGGTCGGCCAGCTTCTCGGCGTGCTCCTTGTCGACGGCGACGACGAGCGCGCCGGCCTCCGGGTGGTCGCCGGCGCGGATCTGGTTCAGGCGCGTGTCGGCGTCGCGCAGGACCTCGGCGACCCAGTCGCCCTCGGGGTCGAGCGCCGTGCGCAGCCGGCGCGCCGCCTCCGCGGCCGGCAGCGCGATGCTGAAGTCGGCCTTCCGACGGCGGCCGTCGCTCATCCACTCCATGTCGCCGTCGTAGGGCTGGAACGTGACCGGACGACAGACGCCGTCGAGCAGCGCGTCGGTGTACGTGTAGGTGAAGTCGGCGCTCGAGACGCCGTCCTCGTCGTAGGTCACCCACGGGATCGGCGTGTTGTCCGAGCGGAACGGCGTGCCGGACAGCAGGAGGCGGAACCGCGCGCCGGCGAACGCCTCCGACGTCTTCAATCCCCAGGCCGCCTGCTCGCCCATGTGGTGGGGCTCGTCGGCGATCACGAGCGTCGCGCTCTCGCCCGCGCGGCGCCGGTGGACCGCCGGCCCGGCCGCGACGGTCTGGTACGTGACCGCGACGCCGTGGCGGTCCCGCGGCTCCGGCCCCTCGGCGTTGGGGCGGTTGGGTTCGAGGTCGATGCCGTACCGCGCGGCGTCCGCCGCCCACTGACGGCAGATGTGCGTGGTCGGCGCGATGATCGCGACGCGGCGCACCCGCCCCGTGGTGAGCATCTGGTGGGCGATGTGCAGGCCGAAGGTCGTCTTGCCGGCGGCGGGGGTGGCCGAGGCGAGGAACGACGGGCCCTGATGGGCGAGGACCTTCGCCGCCGCGGCCCGCTGCCACGCGCGCAGCGGGCGGTTGGCCGGCCACGGAGGGAGGGCGCGTCCGGGTGGTCGTGAGAGGGTGGGTGAAGCCATCGGGGAGCGGCAAGCTACGGCCTCGGCCGGTCGGAATCGCGGACGTCCGGATGCGTCCGAGGCGGCGGGTAACGTGCCGGAAATGGACCACCACCTGAAGCTCCTCGCGGAGGCCTCGCTGGCGGTGGGCGAGGCCGAGGAAGCGATCGCCGACGGCGCCTTCCACCGGGCGTCCGAGCGCCTCGACGGCGTGCGCGAGGTGCTCGCCGAGCTGCGGTCCAGGTGGGCCGAGATGACCGCGGCGGAGCGCCGCGTGGTCGGCGGAACCGCGCGCGCCGTCCGCGAGCGGCTCGACGCCGCCGCGGCGCAGGTCCCGCGGCTCAGCGCGGTCTCCGAGATGGTCGCGCCCGAGGTCGACCCCGAGCAGGAGCTCGAGCCCGAGGCGGCGTAGACGGGCGGGCGGTTGGTGCTGCCGTGGCTAGGGCTTCGGCTGCGCCGCTCACGCGCGGGGTCCGTTGGCCGTGGGATCGCGGCGGCCCCTTCGGCGGGCTCCCCTATGCCGCGGCCACCTTTGGACGGCGCCGCGGGCTCGCGTCGGTGGTCCGTCGGCCGAGATGCTTGGGCGCGGGATGGACTTCCCTAACTGCTCTCTGAAGGAGGAAGGGTTGGAGGGCCTCGGCGGTCCGGTTTGTGGTCCTCCAACGTGAAAGTCGATCCGCTCAGGGAATCGACTTTCACGAAGACCCCAATAGTTGCCCTCAACGTGAGACTCGCGCGCCGAAGGGCATCGACTTTCACATTGACGACCACGCCGCCCCACTCTCCCCTCCTTCAATGACGCAGTTGAGAAGTCCGGTCGCGCCCACGCAGCTCGGCCGACGGACCGAGCTGCGCCAGCGCGCGCCGCACGCCCGCGCCGCACTTCCGCGCCACCTAGTCTCCGCACCGTGACCCGCGCCGCCGACTCCCGCCGCCCGAGCGCGGCGGGCTGAGCTCGACCGGTGGCCCAGCAACCGCGCCGCGCCACGTCGGCCCTGCTCGAGGACGCGGCCGAGCGGTCGCGGATGTCGGCCCGGGCGCGCGCCGCGCGGTTGACGATGGCCGGCCGGCCGATCGTCCAGATCGCCGTCGCGGCGATGCTGGCCTGGCTCGCGGCGACGGAGCTGCTCGACCATCCGCGGGCGTTCTTCGCGCCGATCGCCGCCGTGGTGACGCTGGGCGTCACGTACGACCAGCGCGGCCGGCGGGCGGTCGAGCTCGCCGTGGGGGTGGCGCTGGGGATCCTCGTCGCCGACCTGCTCGTCCTGGCCCTGGGGACCGGGACGCTGCAGCTCGGGCTCATCGTCGCGCTGGCGGTCAGCGCCGCGGTCCTGCTCGGGACCGGGGCGCTGATCGTCAACCAGGCGGCGATCTCGGCCGTGCTCGTGGTGACGATCCAGCCGCCGCAGGGGACCTTCTCGTTCGATCGCTTCGTCGACGCGTCGGTGGGGACGGCGATCGCGCTGGCCGTCAACGCGCTGCTGCTCCCCGCCGATCCGATCGCGCTGGTGCGCCGGGCCGCGGCGCCGGTCCTCGCGGAGCTGGCCGCCACGCTCGAGGACGTCGCCCGTGGGCTGCGCGACCGCGATCGGCCCGGCGTCGAGGCGGCGCTGCAGCGGGCGCGCGCGATCGAGGCGCTCGAGGCCGGGTTAAACGCGGCGGTGGACGTCGGGCGGGAGACCGCTCGGCTCGCCCCGCCGCGCCGGGGGGCGCGCGGGCAGGTCGACCGCTACGGCATGGCCGGCGCCCAGATCGACCTCGCGATCCGCAACGTCAGGGTGCTGGCCCGTGGGGCGGTCCGGGCGGTCCGGTTCGGCGACAACGTCCCGCCCGAGATCTCCGGCGCGCTGGAGGATCTGGCGGCGGCCGTCCGCGGGCTCGAGCAGGTGCTCGAAGGGGCGCCGGACGGCGCGCGCGGGGCGGTGCGGGACCCGGCGCTGCGGGCGGCGGCCACGGCGACCCGCGTCCTGGAGTCGACCGGCAACCTCTCCGTCAGCGTCATCGTCGGGCAGCTGCGCGCCACCGCCGTCGACCTCCTCCGCAGCGCGGGGCTGGAGGACGAGGCGGCGATCGCCGCGGTGCGGCAGGCCGCGTCCGCCGCGCTGGCCGACCCGGACGACGATCCCGCCGGCGACCGGTAGCCGGCTCGCCCGCCCCGCCGCTCGGAGGGAGGGGGAAGCGGCGGGGCGGGACGAGTCGAGAGGGGCGCCGGCGCGGCGCCCGGGGGAGGCGGAAGCCTCGTCAAGCTCCTCTCCCCGCCTCGCCGGCCGCAAACTAGAGTGGGCGCATGACCCTTCCGGGTCCGTCGCGGACGATCACCGTCGAGCCCGTCGAGGCGCCCGAGCGAACGCCCGCGCCGGCACCCGCGCCCGCCCCAGAATCCCCGCCGCGCGAGGCGCCCGAGCACCCCCGCGAGCCCGCGCCCGCACCCGCATGAGCGCGGCGCCGGACCTCGCCGCCCCGCTCGTCGGCTTCCGCGCCTGGCGTCTGGGCCGTGACCGGCTGCTCTCCCCCTACATCCCCTGCCGCTGGGAGGGCCGCACGATGCACGCCGAGTGCTACGACGCCAACCGCTCGCTGACCCGCGGCCAGGGCTGGCTCGACGAGCCCCACGTGTCCCCCGACCCGCGCTGCCAGTGCGGGATCTACGCCTACCACCGCCCCGGCCTGCGCGCCTACTACGGCGAGTGGGCGTGGGCGGAGGGGATCATCGCCGCGTGGGGGCGCGTCGAGGTCCACCACGACGGCTTCCGGGCCGAGCACGCGCGCATCGAGGCGCTCGCGCGGCCCGACCGCGCCGACGACCCCGCCGTCCGCGCGACGATCGAGCGGATCGCCCACGAGCTCGACGTCCCGCTGCTGGCCCGCGACCAGCTCGCGGCCGCCGCGCCGGCGTACGGGGGGACGCTGCCGGAGTCGCTCCTGCCGGACCGGCGCAAAGACGCCGCCGACGGGCGTACCTTGGAGCCATGAGGATCCTCGCCCGCGCCGTCCCCGCCCTCGCGGCCCTCGCCGGCCTCGCCATCGCGGCCGCCCCGCCCGCCGCCGCGGACCAGCAGGGCCCCGACTACGTCACCTCCGACAACGTCGAGTACCTGACGTCGTTCAAGCCCGCCACCGGCCTGACCGCCGGCGCCCGGATCATCGGCAAGTACCTCTACGTCACCAGCGCCAAGGACCTCGAGATCTTCGACATCTCCAAGCCCGAGACGCCCCAGCTGGTCGGCAACATCACCGCCAACATCCAGTTCGAGAACGAGGAGGTGCCGACCAACGGCAAGCTGCTCGGGATCTCCTCGGACCTCGTCAACACCGGCGCCGAGTGCCTCACCTCGCCGCCTTCCGGCGTCAACACGGTCGTCGGCGGGGGCTGCCTGCGGCTCTACGACGTCCGCAAGCCCGACGCGGTCAAGGAGCTGCCGTCGGTCATCGGCGCGGGCGACCACACGTCGACCTGCGTCCTGGACTGCTCCTACTTCTACGGCTCGCGCGGCACGATCACCGACGCCCGCGCCGCGCTGGAGCCGGGCGGCAAGGCCGTGAAGCTGAAGGAGAACTGGAAGGAGGCGCTGCGCAAGCAGGGCTTCAAGTTCGCCGCGGAGGACGGCGCCGAGGTCTCCTGTCACAACGTGAACGAGGTGCGCCCGGGCATCCTCATCACGGCCTGCCAGCCGTTCACGGTGCTCTCGGTGCTGCCCGAGGACGGCGGCTCGATCACCAACCCGAAGATCCTCGCCACGGGCGCGACGCCGCAGGAGCCCGCGCGGTTCATCCACTCGGCCCGCTGGCCCAACAAGGGCACCGACCGCTTCGCGCTGATCGGCGGGGAGACGAACTTCCAGCCCCAGTGCGGCCCGACCAACGGCGCGTTCATGACCTTCGACGCCTCCAGCGTCGCGCAGGACGGGACGTTCCGGCTCATCGACGAGATCCGGCCGATCAACGGCGCCTACCTGGACTCCAATCCGCCCGCCCAGGTCCTCGGCTGCTCGGTGCACTGGTTCGAGGAGCACCCGACGTTCCGGGACGGCGGCCTCGTCGCCCTCGCCGAGTACGAGAACGGCACGCGCTTCCTGCAGATCCAGCCCGACGGCAAGATCAAGGAGCAGGGCTTCTTCATCCCGCTCGGCGGCTCGACCTCGGCGCCGCACTGGGTGCCGGGCACCGACATCGTCTACGCGATCGACTACGAGCGCGGGATCGACGTCCTGCGCTACAAGGGCAGCCACTACGTGCCGGAGTCCCCGGGCGGCCCCGTCAAGCCCGAGCCGGGCACGGTCCCCGGCACGGAGGGGCGCCAGCCCGCGCCGCCCGCGCGCGACTCGGGCGCGGTCTGCGCGTCCGACGCCGGCTTCGAGCGCATCGGCGTGCGGCCGGGCGAGCGCCTGCGCTTCGACGTCGTCCGGCGCGAGAAGCGCCCGTTCAACGTGAGCGTGTTCCAGCAGTCCCACGGCCGGCGGATCGTCGGCGAGCGGCGCGTCGCGCACTTCACCGGGCGCTCGAAGTCCTTCGCCTGGGACGCCGGGGAGCGCCTCGCCGACGGCTACTACTTCGCCCGCTTCACGATGGCGCTGCCGGGCGGGCGCAAGGACGTCCGGCGCTTCACGCTCGTGCGCCGGCACGGCCGCTTCCACAAGGCGGCCGCCTTCTACGCCCGCGCGAGCTGCGGCGCGCTGCGCGCCTTCAAGCTGCGCCGGCCGGTGTTCGGCGGGCCGGACCGCCGGTCGCTGGGGATCGCCTACCGGCTCAACAGCGGGGTCGACTCCGTGTCGGTGGTCGCGCTGCGCGGCCGCAAAGTGATCAAGCGGTTCGGCGCCGGCAACACCGCGGCGGCCAAGACCATCCGGCTGCGGCTGTCGGCGCGCGGGATCCCGCGCGGCGCCAAGGTGAAGATCCGCATCCGCCTGCAGCGCGCCAACGCCCGCGTCACGGAGACGCTGGTCGCGCGACGGCTGTGAAGGACGACTAGCGGCGTATCGCGCGCACCTGGTAGATCGAGGTGTGGCCGTTCTCGAACCCGTTGCGCGCGGCGCGCAGGTACAGCCGCCAGACGCGCAGCCGCTCCGGGCCGGCCAGCCGCTCGCCCTCCTCGAGGTGCTCGTCGAGGCGGGCGGCCCACTGGCGCAGAGTCTCCACGTAGTCCGCCCCGAAGCCCTCGACGTGCTCGGTGCGGAAGCCGGCCCGCTCGAGCGCGAGCTGGACGCGGGAGAGCGGGAGCGGGTCGCCGTCGGGGAAGACGTAGCGCTCGTTGAACGGGCCCGCGTTGGCCGGCCCGGGCTTCAGCCGCGCGATCCCGTGGTTGAGCAGCCGCCCGCCCGGCGCCAGCAGCGACGCCAGCTGGCGGGCGTAGGCGTCGATCTGCGGCTCGCCCACGTGCTCGACCATCCCGATCGAGGCGATCGCGTCGAAGCGCTCGCCCGCCAGGTCGCGGTAGTCGGCGACGCGGATCTCCACCCGGTCCGCGAGGCCGGCGGCGGCGACGCGGGCGCGCGCCTCGCCGGCCTGTGACTCCGACAGCGTGATGCCCGTGACGTGGACGCCGTGGCGCGAGGCCGCGTGGATCGCGAACGCGCCCCAGCCGCAGCCGACGTCGAGCACCCGCTCGCCCTCGCGCAGCGCGAGCTTCGTGCACACCATCTCGAGCTTGGTCTCCTGCGCCTCCTCCAGCGTCGTCGCGCCGCGGGAGAAGATCGCGCACGAGTAGGTCATGCGCTCGTCGAGGAACAGCGCGAAGAAGGCGGTCGGGACGTCGTAGTGGTAGCGGACGGCGGCGGCGTCGCGGGCCTTCGAGTGCTGGCGGCCGCGCAGCCGCAGCTCGGTCGACGGCGCGGCGACCCAGCCCGGCCCGGCGGCGCGCAGGGCGGCGAGACCGATGGCCGCCCGCTCGCGCGGGGGGATCTCGGCCTTGTAGCCGTCGACGAGGCGCATGACGGCGTCGAGGTCGTCGACCTCCAGGTCGCCGGCCACGTAGGCGCGGCCGAGCCCGAGCTGGCCGGGCGAGCGGAGCACGTGGCGGACGGCGGCCGGGCGGCGGAAGGTGAAGGTCGGGCGGCCGGGCGCCTCGGTCGGCTCGACCGCGGAGCCGTCCCACAGCACCAGGCGGAACGGCCGGCGCGGCAGTGCGCGCTCGAGCGTCGTGCGCAGCTGCGCCGTCGCGTTGGGGGAGGAAGAGAGCATGGACGAGATCTGACCACAAAGCGCCGACCGAAGCGCGGACGCGCCATCTACCGGTTTGCGGTTCGATCCGGCGCCGGATCTGCCGACGTAGAAGGCGACATGTTCGAGGCACTATCCGACACGCTCAGCCCCGCTGCGGCCCGTCGCGCGCTCGACGCCGCCGTGACCGGCGTGGTGATCGTCGACATGACGCGGCCCGAGCGCCCGATGACCTACGTCAACCCCGCGTTCCAGCGCATCACCGGCTACAGCGCGCCCGAGGTCCTTGGGCGCAACTGCCGCATCCTCCAGGGCCCCGGCACCGCCGCCGAGCCGGTCGGGATCATCTCCGACGCCCTGCGCGCCGGCGAGGAGTGCCAGGTGACGCTGCGCAACTACCGCGCCGACGGCACCGCGTTCTGGAACGAGCTGTCGCTGGCCCCGGTCCGGGACGCCGACGGCGTCGTGACCCAGTACATCGGGATCCAGAACGACGTCACCGAGCGCGTCGAGGCCGAGGACCGCGTCCAGTACCTCGCCTACCACGACGCCCTGACCGGGCTGGCCAACCGGCACGCCCTGCAGGAGCGGCTCGACCGCGCCACCAGCCGCGCGCGCGCCACCGGCGGCGCGCTGGCGCTGCTCTACGTCGACCTCGACGCCTTCAAGCGCATCAACGACTCGCTCGGCCACGCGGCCGGGGACGAGCTGCTGCGCCAGGTCGGCGACCGGCTGCGCGGGCTCGTGCGGCCCCAGGACCTGCTCGCGCGCCAGGGCGGCGACGAGTTCCTGATCCTGCTCGACGCGCTCGGCCGCGACGCCGAGGCGGTGGCGGGCGGCGTCGCGCGCCGCCTGGTCGAGGCGCTGCGCCGGCCGTTCCTGGTCTCGGGCGCGCAGGTGCAGGTGGGCGCGAGCGTCGGCATCGCGCTGTTCCCGCGCGACTCGGGCGACATCACGGCGCTCCTGCGCCACGCCGACGCCGCCATGTACCGCGCGAAGGCGCGCGACGGCTCCCGCTGGGCGTTCTACGGCGCGCCGGTGCGGGCGGTGGAGGCGACGCTCGTCGGCCCGGCCGGCTGCGGGACGACGCCGGCGGGCGAGCTCGCCCCCGCCGGCACCCTGGACGCGGTCCTCGCGGGGCGCGGGCTGCGCTCGGTCTACCAGCCGCTGGTGGAGCTGGAGACGGGCGAGGTGGTCGGCTACGAGGCGCTCGTGCGCGGGCCCGAGGGCACGGCGCTGGAGCGGCCGGACCAGCTCTTCGCCGCCGCGCGGGCGGCCGGCCGGCTCGGCGAGCTCGACTGGGCGTGCCGGGCGGCGGCCGTCGCCGGCGCACTGGAGGCGCGCCTGCCCGCGCCGCTGCGGCTGTTCATCAACGTCGAGCCCGAGACGCTCGGCGAGCCGTGCCCGCCGCACCTGACCGAGGTGTGGGAGCGCGCGAGCGCGCTCGACGTCGTCGTCGAGGTGACCGAGCGCGCGCTCACGCAGCGGCCCGCCGACCTCCTGCACTCGCTCGAGTTCTTCCGCGAGCTCGGCTGGAGCATCGCGCTCGACGACGTGGGCGCCGACTCGCGCTCGCTGGCGTTGCTCAGCCTCCTGCGCCCCGACGTCGTCAAGCTCGACCTGCGCCTGATCCAGGTCCGCCCCAACGAGGAGATCGCGGAGATCGTCACCGCCGTCAACGCCTACGCCGAGCGGACCGGCGCGGTCGTGCTCGCCGAGGGCGTCGAGACGGACGAGCACCTCGCCGCCGCGCGCGCCGTCGGCGCGACGCACGCCCAGGGCTGGCGCTTCGGGCGCCCCGCACCGCTCCCGGCGAGCATCGTCAGCGGCGCGCGAGCGCTGCCCGCCGTCCCGCGTCCGGCGCGTGCGGCGGGGACGACGCCGTTCGAGGTGGTCGGTCAGGTCCTCCCCGTCCGCCGCGCGACCAAGCCGCTGCTCCTGGCGATGAGCCACAACCTCGAGCGCCAGGCCGGCGAGCTGGGCGAGACGGCGATCCTCGTGTCGGCGTTCCAGACGGCCGAGCGGTTCACGCCGAAGACGCTGCAGCGCTACACGGAGCTCGGCGCGCGGCTCGGCTTCGTCGCGGGCCTCGGGATCGGGCTGTCCGCCGAGCCGGCGCCCGGCGTCCGCGGCGCGACGCTGGCCGACGACGACGCGCTTGCCGACGAGTGGTCGGTCGTCGTCCTCGCGCCGCACTTCGCGGGCGCGCTGGTGGCCGTCGACCTCGGCGACCAGGGGCCCGACGACGAGCGGCGCTTCGACTTCGCGGTCACCTACGACCGCGACCTCGTGACCACGGCGGCCATGTCGCTGATGCGCCGGGTGCTGCCGCTCTCCTAGCTTGACCGTCACCACCGTCATGCCGTACGGTGGTGACGCGCCATGGCCACGCCCGACCGCTACGAGCCGCTCCCCTCGCTCGCCGGGATCCCGGGCTGGCTGCTGCGCAAGGTCCCGCCCGCGCGGCGGCGGATGGCGGTCGCCGCCGTGGCGCTGGCGACGCTCGCCGTCGCCGTCGCCGGCGTCCTGGTGATCGTGGGCGCGCAGCGCGACGAGCGCGACCGCGCGGCGGCCGAGGCGCGCGCGCAGAAGGCCGGCGCGGCGGCGCGGCGCGCTCGCTACCAGCGTGAGGCGCGTCCGCACAGCGGGCGCGGGCCGGCCGCCGGCGAACTCGGCGGCGCGGCGGCGCTGAAAGCGCGGCGCACGCTGGTCGCCGGCCTGGAGGCCGCGGTGCTGGCCGACGCGCGAGCGCGGACCCGGCGCGGCGAGCTCGAGGGCGACCACCGCTCGGCGACGTGCAGCCGCTACCCCAAGGGCGTCGAGCCGCGCCC
>DASVQH010000445.1:0-7023 GCA_036389195.1 Solirubrobacteraceae bacterium | reverse complement strand
GCCCGCGCCCCGCGGCGCCCGCCTGCACGGGTTCACCTCCCAGCCGGACGCGAGCGGCGACGCGTTCGAGCCGCTCGTCTTCGCCGTCGACGGCGCGGGCAGCCGGATCGCCGGGGTGCTGTTCGGGTTCGAGGTCAGCTGCCGCAACGACCGCGTCAAGCTCGACCACTCGACGTTCCAGGCGAGCCGCAGGATCAGGATCCGCCCCGACGGCACCTTCCGCGACGCGGACGCCTACAAGGTGAAGTTCGCCGACTTCGTCGAGAAGGGCAGGATCGTCTTCGAGGGCCGGTTCACGGCGGCGGGCGCCGTCGGCACCATCAAGGCCACCGCGCGCTACACCGATCGCCGCACCAAGCGGGTGGTCGATCGCTGCTCCAGCGGGCCGGTGACGTGGTCCGCGCGTCCGTGATGACGGCTAAATTCCGGGTTTAGCGCCCCGGACTACTCTGCACCGTCGCATGGCCCACCTGTTCATCTGCCCCAACTGCGGTCACCGCTCGAGCCAGACCGAGCGCACCGCCGGCTTCCGCAACCAGCCCAAGGGCTGCTCGCGGTGCGGCTTCGGGTTCCTCTTCGAGCTGCTCGACGACTACTACCCGGCGCCCAACGCCGCGTTCTTCGTCTGCGACCAGCAGGGCCGGATCATCGGCTGCGGCCGGGGCTCCAAGGAGCTCACGGGCCTCTCGGACGAGAAGGTCATCGGCCGCAGCGCGACCGAGGTCCTCGGCCTGGACTTCGACGGCGGCGCCGACACCGTCGGGACGGTGCTGGAGTGGGGCGTCCGCCAGCTCGGCAAGCCGGTGACGGTCAACGCGGAGGGCGACATCCCCGCCAAGGCGGTCGCCGATCTGTTCCCCGCCTACGACGAGGACGGCGGGCTTCTGCTGGTCCTCACGCCGTCGAAGTAAGTCCGGGCTAGGCTTAGGCACGTGTCCGTCCGTCGCCGCTCACTCCTCATCCTGCTGCTCGTCTTCGGCCTCGTCGCCGGGTCGATCGCGGTCATCGCCACCAAGAAGACCCAGCTCGGCCTCGATCTTCAGGGTGGCGTCCAGCTCATCTACGAGGGCAAGCCGACCAAGGCGCAGCCCACGGTCAACCAGGCGGCGCTCGACCGCTCGCTGACGCTGCTGCGCCAGCGCGTCGACGCGTTCGGCGTCGCCGAGCCGGAGATCCGGCTGGCCGGCGACAAGCAGATCGAGGTCAGCCTCCCCGGCGTCGAGGACGTCAACAGCGCCGTCGACCAGATCGGGTCGACCGCCCAGCTGTTCCTCTACGACTGGGAGAAGAACGTCCTCGACGAGGACTGCAAGACCAACCCGGACGAGCCGCAGAACGGGCAGTCCGCCGTCACGGGCCTCTACAACGCGGTCCAGCGCGCCGCCAAGTGCGACCCGCGGGTCGACGCGAACAACTCCGCGGCCGACCGCCCCCGCGTCTACGTCTTCGACAAGGCCAACAAGCCGGTCTCCGAGCAGACCTTCGAGTCCGAGGCCGACGCCCGCGACTCGCTCGACGCCAAGCAGCTGGAGGGCGCGAAGTTCGTCACGGTCCCCGAGGGCATCCTGGTGCTGCGCGCCGAGCGAGGCGACCCGGACAAGAACGGCAAGGTGCCCCCGGCGCCGGACCGCTGGTACCTCATCGACGACAACCCGGCGCTGTCGGGCACGGACATCAAGGACCCCAAGCAGGAGTTCGACGAGCGCGCCGGCAACCTGCCGATCGTCACCTTCAAGTTCACGGACAAGGGCCGCAAGGCGTTCCAGAACACGACGCGGGCGATCGCGATCCGGGGCCAGGACAACGCCCCGCCCGGCGCCGACCCGGTCAGCGCGTCCCAGCACTTCGCGATCGCGCTCGACAACGAGCTCGTCTCGACGCCTTACATCAACTACCGCGAGAACCCCGACGGCATCGACGGCGTCAACGGCGCCCAGATCTCCGGCGGCTTCACCATCGACACCGCGCAGAACCTCGCGCAGCTGCTGGAGATCGGCGCGCTGCCCCTGCGCCTCGAGCTGGTCTCGCGCTCGCAGGTCTCGGCGACGCTCGGCAAGCAGGCGCTGGACCAGGGCCTCACGGCCGGCATCGGCGGGTTCATCGTCGTGGCGCTGTTCCTGCTCGTCTTCTACCGCGTCCTCGGCGTCATCGCGACGGCCACGCTGGCGGTCTACGCGCTCTACTTCTACGCGCTGGTCAAGCTGATCCCGATCACGCTGACGCTGCCCGGCATCGCCGGCCTGATCCTCACGCTCGGCGTTGCGGCGGACGCCAACATCGTCATCTTCGAGCGCATCAAGGAGGAGATACGCGCCGGGCGCTCGGTGGGCACGGCGATCGCCTCGGGCTACAAGAAGGCGATCGGGACGATCATCGACGCGAACGTCGTCACGCTGCTCGTCGCCTTCGTCCTGTTCCTGCTGGCCGCCGCGGGCGTGCGCGGCTTCGCCTTCACGCTGGGCATCGGCGTCGCCGTGTCGCTGTTCACCGCGGTGCTGGCGACCCAGGCGATCCTACTGGCGCTGAGCGGCACGCGCCTGCTCTCCGGCCGCGCCGCGCTGGGCGCCCGCGAGCGCGAGGCGCGCCGCAAGTTCGACTTCATGGGGGCGTCGCGGTACTTCTTCTCGGCCTCCGGGATCATCCTGCTGATCGGCGCGCTGGCCATCGCCGGCAAGGGCCTGAACTTCGGCATCGACTTCGAGTCGGGCTCGCGGATCACCGCGCCGCTGGCCAAGGCCGCGTCCGTCGACCAGGTCCGCGAGGCGCTGCGGCCCGTCGGCTTCGGCGACGCCGAGATCCAGACGATCGACAACCCCGACCTCGGCAAGAACGTCGTCCAGGTCTCGGTCGAGAAGCTCAACCCGCAGGACAACACGGTCACCGACGCGCTGAACGCGAAGTTCGGCTCGGCGGGCGACCCGAACGTCGAGACGATCGGGCCGAGCTTCGGCCGCTCCGTCGCGCGCTCGGCGCTGTACGCGATCATCGCGTCGCTGCTGATCATCGGCGTGTACATCACGCTGCGCTTCGAGTGGAAGTACGCCGTGCCGGTGCTGATCGCGCTGATGCACGACCTCCTGATCACGGCGGGCGTCTACGCCCTCGTCGGCCAGGAGGTGACGACGTCGACGGTCGCGGCGCTGCTCACCATCCTGGGCTTCTCCCTCTACGACACGATCATCGTGTTCGACCGCGTCCGCGAGAACGTGCCGCGGATGCCGAGCGCGGCGTTCTCCCAGATCGTCAACCGCTCGATGTCCGAGGTCATCGTCCGCTCGCTGGCGACGAGCTTCTGCGCCCTGCTGCCGATCCTCTCGCTGTTCCTGTTCGGCGGCGAGACGCTGCGCGACTTCGCGTTCGCGCTGATCGTCGGCACGCTCTCGGGCACGTACTCGTCGGTGTTCATCGCCTCGCCGGTGCTCTGCCACTGGAAGGAGCGCGAGGCCGTCTACGCCAAGCGCGAGAGCCGGATCAAGGCCGAGCACGGCGGCATCGTGCCGGCCTACGCCGTCGCGACGGCCGGCGTGCCCGCCGACGTCGCGCCGTCCGAGCGCGGCGGGCGCCGCGGCCGCATCACCGCCCCGAGTGACCCGGCCAACGTGTCCAACCAGGAGTTCGAGGACATGGTCCGCAACCTCGGCGTGGAGTCGGGGCAGGCGGCCGCCGCCGCCGGGCCGAGCGTGCCCGGTGGGCGCCGTGCGGCCCGTCGCGCCGGGAACGGGGACGGCGAGGCGGCTCCGAAGCCGGAGCCCAAGCCGAAGTCGCCGGCCGCTCGCAAGGTCACCCGCAAGCACGGAAGGGCGCGCTGACATGGGCATCGTGGTGTGGGTCATGACCGGGCTGGCGCTGTGGCACTTCACGGTGTTCCTTCCCGACCGCTTCTGGGGCGGCATCGTGGGCGCGTTCGCGGGCGCCGTGCTCGGCTCGGCGATCATCGGGCTGGCCATCAGCGGGCTGGACGTCCCGGGGACCGACGACACGACGCTCCTCACCTGCCTGGAAGCGATTCCGGGCGCGCTGATCGGCATGGGCGCCGTGTACTTCGAGGGCATCCGGCGCGAGGGCGCGGCGCGCGCCTAGCGCCGGCGCGCCCGACCGGGCGCGTCCCGACCGCAGGCCTGCGATCGTTCCCGGCGCCGTGACCGCCGCCGTCCGCCGTCTCCTCCTCCTGCCCGCGCTCGCGCTGCTCGCGGGCGCCGGCCTGCTCGCGCCGGCCGGCGCGGGCGCCGCCGCGGCGCCTCGTCCCGAGGGGCTGGAGACCCTCCTGCAGGACGACGCCCAGCTGCTGCACCGGCCGGTCGAGCAGGTCCGGGCGTCGATCGCCCAGCTGCGCGAGCTCGGCGTCGACCGCGTCCGCGTGACCGCCAACTGGTCCGTGCTGACCCGCGACGCCGACGCCGAGGCGCGCCCGGCGTTCGACGCCACCGATCCCGCGGCCTACGAGCAGGGCCGCTGGCAGAACCTCGACGAGGTCGTCCGCACCGCGTCCGAGCAGGGCCTGCGGGTGATGATCGACATCGCCTTCTGGGCCCCGCGCTGGGCGTCGGCCGACCGCCCGGGACAGCGCGGGCGCACGAACATCGACACGGGCGCCTACGCCGAGTTCGCCACCGCGCTCGCGCGCCGCTACTCCGGGAGCTTCGTCGTGCCGGTCGACACCGAGCCGGTCGCCCCGAGCGAGGACGAGCGGCTGCTCGACGAGCTGCTGGGCGGCAGCGGCGGCGATCCCGAGCCGACCCCGCCGGCGCCGGGCAGCGCGCCGCTCCCGCGCGTGGACGTCTACACCCTGTGGAACGAGCCCAACCACACCGGGTTCCTGCGCCCGCAGTGGGTCAAGGAGGGCCGCCGCTACCGCTCGCGCTCGGCCGAGATCTACCGCGACATGGTCCAGCGGACCTACCCCGCGATCAAGGCGGCGTCGCCGGAGGCGCGGGTGCTCATCGGCGGGACGTCGATGTCGGGCGCCTACCAGGACCGCGGCAAGGGCGGGACCCCGCCGCTGCGGTTCCTGCGCGAGCTCGCGTGCGTCGGCCCGCGGTTCCATCCCCTGCGCACGGAGGCCTGCCGCGACTACCAGGGGCTTCCGGGCGACGGGTGGTCGCACCATCCCTACTCGCTGCACGGGACGCCCGACTGGCGCAGCTACGAGACGCGGCCCGACGACCTGCCGCTGGCCAAGACCCCCAAGCTCGCCCGCACGCTCGACCGGCTGGCCGACGGCGGCCGCATCGCGCCCGCGCTGCGCGACATCTGGATCACCGAGTACGGCTACGAGACCAACCCGCCGTCGAAGATCTCGGCGTTCGGCGTCGAGGACCAGGCCCGCTTCCTGGCCTGGAGCGAGTACGTCGCCTGGCGGGTGCCGTCCGTCCGCACGTTCGCCCAGTTCCTGCTCCGCGACCTGCCGCCGGGACCCGAGCGCGTCGGCGCGTCCCGCCGGCGCCCGTACGGCGAGTGGTACTCCGGCCTGGAGTTCCCGGACGGCCGGCCCAAGCCGGCGCTGGAGATGTTCCGGGCCGGGCTCTTCGTGCGCCGGGCCAAGCACGGCCGGCTGGTGGTCTGGGCGCGGCTGCGCCTCGGGCCGGGGCCGCGCCGGGTGGCCGTCGAGGTCCGCCGGCGAGGCGCGTCGGCCTGGGAGCCGCTGGCCACGCGCGCGCCGTCCGGGACCGGGTTCGTCCGCGAGGTGCTGGTGGACGGCCGCGGCGTGATCGACCGCCGCGCCCGTGCCCCGCGCGGCCGGGGCGGGAGGCGCGCGCGCTACCGGCTGCGCTACGACGACGGCTCGGGGCATGTGCTGGTGAGCCCGGAGGTGGCGGCGACGCCGCGCGAGTCGGAGGCCACGCGCCGGCGGCGGGACTGAGCGCGCGGCTTCCATTCCCGTTCACTTCGCGCGTCTTCAGCGGGACTGCGTCCGGTGAAGGAGGTGGTCCTTCGGGCGGCCGGCCGAGGACGAACAACCTCATCGCGTCGCTCCGGTCGCGGGCCGTGTTGAGGTTCTTCCTGCTCTAAGAGAACAACCTCAACAGAGCCGCCATCCGCTGCACGGCGTTGAGGTTGTTCGTCCTGCCGCGCCCACCCACGACCCACCTCCTTCACCCGACGCAGTTCCGGTTGCGCCACCACGCCGCCGGAGCAGAACGCGCCCCCGTTCCGTCCACGCCCGGCCGTACCGTTCCCTTCTCGTGCCGCCGCCGCCCGTCCACTTCGACCTCCCCGCGTACGACTTCGCGGCCGCCCAGCGGCTGACGGCGGAGCTCGGGGTGTCGCGCGTCCTCGCCCAGGTGCTCGTGCGCCGCGGTCTGGGGGACCCGGCGCAGGCGCGGCGCTTCCTGGCGGCGGACGTCGCCCATCCGCTGCACGCGTTCGGCGGGCTGCGCGAGGGCGCGCGGGCGATCCTCGGGCACGTCGCGCGCCGCTCGCGGATCACCGTCCACGGCGACTACGACGTCGACGGCGTGTGCTCGTCGGCGATCCTCATCCGCGCGCTGCGCAGCCTCGGCGCCGATGTGGACTGGTACCTGCCGAGCCGCACGGAGGACGGGTACGGGCTGGCGGCCGCGACGGTCGAGCGCCTCGCCGCCCGCGGCACGGACCTGATCGTCACCGCCGACTGCGCGATCACCGCGGTCGACGAGGTCGCCGCGGCGCGGGCGGCGGGGATGGACGTCGTGGTCACCGACCACCATGCGCCGCGCGCCGACGGCGCGCTGCCCGACGCCCCGATCGTCCATCCGGCGCTCGGGGGCTACCCGTGCCCGGAGCTCTGCGCCGCCGGGGTGGCCTACAAGCTCGCGGGCGCGCTGCTGGAGCAGGCGGGTCACGATCCGGCGCTGGCCGACGCCGACCTCGACCTCGTCGCGCTGGCCACGGTCGCCGACGTGGTGGCGCTGCTGGGAGAGAACCGGCGGCTGGTGCGCGAGGGGCTGCGCGCGCTGGCCAAGACGGCCAAGCCGGGACTGCGGGCGCTCCTGGCCGTCTCGCGGGTCGACCCCAGCGGGCTGGACGCCCAGGCGATCGGCGTCC
>DASVQH010000444.1:0-13078 GCA_036389195.1 Solirubrobacteraceae bacterium | reverse complement strand
GGCGTGCCCGCGGGCGAGCTGCGCGAGGTCACGGTCGGGCTCGATGCCCTCCTCGGCGCGGACGCGGCCCGGCTCGCGGAGCGACTGGACGCGGCGCCCGGCACCGCCGCGCGCTTCGCGATCCTCGACGACCTGCTCCTGCGGCGCCTCGCGCGCCCGGCCGCGCCGCCGCCGCCGCCCGACGTCGAGCGCGCGTGGGCGCTGCTGCGCGCGAGCGAGGGGCGGATGCGGGTCGACGCGCTCGCCGCGGCGCTCGGCTGCTCGCGCCGCCACCTCGCCCGGCGCTTCGCGCAGGAGGTCGGGGTCCCGCCGAAGGCCGCGGCGCGGCTCGTGCGCTTCGAGGCGGCGCGCCGCCGGCTCGGGACCGTCCCGCTCGCGCGATTGGCCGCCGAGCACGGCTACGCCGATCAGGCGCACCTGGCGCGCGAGTTCAGCGCGCTGGGCGGGGCGTCGCCGACCGCGACGGTCCCGTTCGTCCAAGACGGCGGCACCGCCGCGCCCTAGGGTCCGCCACATGAGCCAGACCGTCTTCCCTTGCCTCACCTTCCGGGACGCCAAGGCGTCCATCGAATGGCTCGAGCGCGCCCTCGGCGCCGAGCGCGTCGCCGTCTACGAGGACGACGACGGCCACGTCCATCACGCCGAGGTGCGCATCGGCCGGAGCACGATCATGGCCGGGGACGAGCGCGCCGGGTCGCGCGCGACGCCGCCCGGCGTCAGCGTCGTCTACGTCGTGGTCGACGACGCCGACGCCGCCTACGAACGCGCCCGGGCAGCCGGCGCCGACGTCACCGCGCCGGTCGACCAGGACTACGGCTCCCGCGACGTCACCGTCACCGACCCCGACGGCAACCGCTGGTCGCTCGGCACCTACCGCGGCGCCGCCGCGGACGGCTGAAGCCGCGGGCGCAGCCGCTGCCAGGCGAACGCGCCGCCGAGCATCAGCAGCCCGAGCGCGATGAACGAGGCCACGCGGTACAGCGAGGTCAGCGACGCGAGGTCGTAGAGGAAGACCTTGCCCGCGGTGACGCCGAGCAGCGCCAGCGCCCCCAGCCTCAGGCCGCGCACATCACGCACCAGCCCGGCGATCAGCGCGGCGACGCCGCACAGCGCCCAGAACCCGCTGAGCACGGTCTGAGCGCGCTGGGGCGACCCGAGCTCGACCAGCGACACGAGCTCGGTCGAGGCGAGGTGCAGCAGCGCGAGCGCGGCGGCCGTCACCAGCCCGGCGCGCAGGAGCGCCGGCGTGAGGACGAACGCGCCGGGCGCGGGGTCGGGCGGCGGCGCCGGCAGCGGCAGCGGCAGCGACCGCACCGCGAGCAGCGCCGCGGCCGCCGCGACCGCCAGCAGGCCGCCCGCGGCCGCCAGCGGCGCCTCGAGGCCGTGCAGCAGCGCCGCGGCGGGGGCCAGCGCGGCGACCGCGTAGGCGGCGGCCAGGCCGAGGAAGGCCAGGGCGCCCGCGGTCGCGACCGTGTCGCGCTCGCGGCGCGCGACCCCGCCGAGCGCGACGGCTTCCAGCGTCCACGCGAGGACCAGCCCGGCGCCGTGGAGCGGGATCGCCGTCGCGTAGGCGAGCACCGCGAGGCCGGCGGCGTCGAGCGCCACGCGCCAGTCCGGCCGGCCGCCGCCGGCGATCCGGCCCGACGCGAAGCAGCCGGCGGCCAGCGCGGCGAGCCCGAGGGCGGCGGCGGGCGCGCTGTCGGTGCCGGCGCCCAGCAGCGCGGACGGCGGCGCGTCGGTGATCAGCACGTGGCCGAGTGCCAGCGCCAGGTGCGTGCCCGTGCCGGCCGCCGAGAACGGGGCGTCGGCCGCGCGAGCGCCGCCGCGCCGCACCCACGCGCAGAACGCAGCGCCGGCCGCGGCCCAGCCGACGACGAGCACCGGGCCGCTGGCCAGGAGGCCGAACGCGACGTCGGCGAGGATCACGCCGAGGCCCGTGCACACGAGCGCGAGCTCGTAGGACACGCGGCGCGTGCGCCCGGCGGCGACGCCGGCGCCCAGGTGGGCGGCGGCCAGGCCGGCGAGCCACAGGTGTCCGGCGGTCGGCGAGACCGCGTCGGCGAGCGCGAAGCGGCCGGCCACCGCGAGCACGAGCGCGTTGAACGCGAGCAGGAAGACGGCGGAGGCGCGCAGGCCGGGGGCGCGCGAGCGCACCTCGAAGCCGGCGGCGGCGGCGAGGTTGAGCGCGCCGAAGCCCGTCAGGACGAGGACGATGGCCGCGGCGGACCGCTCCTCGGTGGTCAGCCAGACGAGCCACTGCGGCGTGGCGCACGCGAAGGTCGCGTAGGCGAGCCAGGTCCAGCGCTCGCGCAGCAAGACCCCGGTGGCCGAGGCGGTGGCTACGGCGACGAGGGCCAGCGTGCGCGGATCCGCCGGATCGGCGCCGACGAGCGCGGGAGCGACCAGCGCGCCGCCGATGCCCAGCGCGCCGAACCCGGGCGCGTCCCAGCGGACCGCCAACACGGTCGCCACGGCGCCGACGCCGAGCGCCAGGACGAGCGCCAGCAGGGACGGGATCAGCGCGTAGACCTCGCCCGCGACGGCCAGCGTCGCGAACAGGCCGGCCGTCCCGGCCGCCGCGGCGGCGAGGGCGGCGTCCGTCTTGACGCGGCGCTCGTGCAGCCACGCGCCGATGGCGAGCAGCGCGGTGGACGCGACCGCGGCCATGACCGTGCGCGCCGCCTCGCCGATCCAGCCGTTGCGGGCGGCGATCGCCAGGAGGAGGACGACGCCGATTGCCACCGCGACGCCGCCGACCCACGCCAGCACGCGGCCGCCGAGGAGGTCCTCGAGGGCGGGCCGCCCGGCCGCCTCGACCGGCAGCGCCTCGGGCGTCACGGGCGCGGCGGCCCGCGGCGCCTCATGCGTCCTCGCCGTCGCGGCCGCCGGCGCCTCTTCCGGCCCGGCCAGAACGTCTTCCCGGCCGCGCCGGCTGTGAGGCGCGCCCTCGCGCGCCGCCGGGGCCGTCCCCGCGGACCGCGCGGGCGGCGCCACCGACGCCGCCAGCCGCGCCTCCAGCACCTCCGCCCGCTCCTCCAGCGCCTGCACCCGCATCTCCAGCGTCGCCACCGTCATCGCTCCTTGTTGACCTCCGGTCGACACGAGGTACACCACTGCTGACCGATGGTTAACACGGGCGAATAGGATCTCCTCCGTGGCCGAGCCCGCCTACAGCCGCCTCGATGTCGACGAGCGCCGGCGCCAGCTGCTCGAGCTGGGCACCGAGCTCTTCACCCGCCACGCGTACGACGAGCTCTCGATGGCGGCCATCGCCCGCGAGGCCGGCATCTCCAAGGCGCTGCTCTACCACTACTTCCCGAGCAAGCAGGCGTTCTTCCAGGCCACCCTGACCGAGAAGGCGCAGGAGCTCGCGGCCCGCACCGAGCCCGATCCGGCCAAGCCGCCGCTCGAGCAGCTCGCCGCCAGCGTCGACGCGTACCTCGACTGGGTCCAGGCCAACGCCGACGGCTACGCCAAGCTGTTGCGCTCGGCCGGCTCGGCGCCGGAGATCCGCGAGCTCGTCGACGGCGTCCGCACCGCCACGGCGCAGCGGATCCTGGAGGGCCTCGGCGCCGGCGCGGACGCCCGCGCCCGCACCGCCGTCAACGGCTGGCTGTGGTTCATGGACGGCGTGTGCCTCGACTGGATCGCCCACCGCGACCTCGAGCGCGACACCGTGCGCGCGCTGCTGCTGACCACCCTCGCGGCCGCCCTCGCCGGCTGACTATGCTCGCCGGGCCAATGCGCGTCCTCGCACTCCTCCCGGCGCTCTGCTGCCTCGTCGCGGCGGCGCCCGCGCACGCCGGCGTGACCGGTCCCGAGATCGTCGGCCACCTGAACGCCCAGCGCGCGGCGCACGGCCTCCCGGCGGGGATCGCCGAGGACGCCGCACTGAGCGACGGGTGCACCAAGCACAACGCCTACGGCCGCCTCAACGACGTGCTCACCCACGGCGAGGATCCGTCGAAGCCGGGCTACACGCCGGAGGGCGACCAGGCCGGCAAGACGTCGGTCCTCTACCGCGGCGGCGTCTCGTGGACCGCCGAGCGCAACCCGTTCGAGACCGCGCCGATCCACCTGCACCAGCTGCTGGCGCCGCGCATCGACCGGATGGGCGCGTCGGAGGACGACGGCTTCGGCTGCGCCACCACGCTGGCGTCGCGCAACCGCCCCGCGCCGCCCGCCGACGTCACGTACACCTATCCGGGCGACGGCGCCACGGGGTGGCCGGCTTCGCAGATCGCCGCCGAGGGCCCGTACACGCCGGGCGAGCGCGTCGGGATCCCGGCCGGCACCGAGACCGGCCCGTACCTGTACGTGATGTTCGACGGGCCCGACCTCACGCCGTTCGACACGGCGCGCGCCACGGCGGCGAGCCTGACCGGCCCCGACGGCGCCGTCGAGGCCGTCTCGGTCGACAACGCGACGCCCGGGCTCGAGGGCTTCCTGCCGACCGGGATGGAGCTCATCCCGCGGCGGCCCCTGCGGCCCCGCGCCACCTACACCGCCAGCGTGAGCGCCGACGTGACGACGCAGGATCAGACGGGACCGTCGCGGTCGTTCACGCGCACCTGGTCGTTCACCACCGGCCAGCTCGGCAACGCGATCCACATCGACCGGCTGCGGACGCTCGACCGCCACGCCGACGTCTTCGCCCAGAGCCGCGCGCCGGGCGCGACCGTCACCGCGACCGGCCCCGGCACGCCCGCCACCGCGCCGCTGGGCGCCGACGGCCGCGCGGCCTTCGACCTCGACGCCGACGGCACCTGGCGGTTCTGCGCCCGCTCCGGCGGCGCCGACGCCGACTACGAGCCGGCCGAGGACTGCCTGTCGGCCACCGTCACCGCCCCGCGGACCGAGCAGCCGCCGCTGGTCGTCAAGAACCCGCCGGTGCAGGTCGGCGAGGCGCCCGACGAGCTGCCGGCGGGGCGGCCGTTCAGCGTCTCGGTGCCGAAGCGGGTCCGTCGCGGCCGCTCGATCCGCTTCACCGTCACCGCGGCCCGCCGGTTCCGGCTCGCGTGGCGGCTGTCCACGGTGCACGGACGGACGCTGGTCGCCCGCGGACCGCGGTCGCGCAAGGCCGCGACGTGGACCTTCAAGGTGACGCCGCCGCGAGCGTACCGCCGCAAGGGCCGGCGCCTGCGGCTGCGGCTGACCATCGAGATCGACGGCCGCCGCTCCGTCGTGCGCCGGACGGTGCGCTACCGCTGACTACGCTCTGCAGGTGACCCGGCAAGCCCTGCCGCGCGCCGCCGAGCGCTTCGACCCGTCCGCCTTCTCGACCTTCCGCTTCACCGGGCGGTCGCTCGACGCGGCGGGGCGCGTGAGCCTCCGCTACGCCCTCGACGACGTCATCGCCTTCGAGGAGCGCTTCGAGCTTCCGGTGCCGCCCGAGGGCGCGCCGGACGCGGCAGAGGGACTGCTGGCGCTGCTGCACTGGGTCGCCGGCGTGAGCTACTTCAAGACCGCGCTGCCGCCCGCCGTCGCCTGCGAGACCGGCGCGCCGCCGCCGGCCACCGGCGCGCTCCTGGAGGCGCTGTACTCCGAGGGTCTCGGCGAGCTCGCGGTGGTCAACAGCCTGCCCACGCTCCCGCGCCCCGCCTTCGCCGCCGGCCCGCCCGTCGCCACCACGGCGCCGCGCCCGTCGCGCCGCGTGCTGGTCCCGGTCGGCGGCGGCAAGGACTCCGCGGTGGCGCTGGAGGTCGTCCGCCGCTCGGGGGCGGAGACCGCGCTGTTCTCGGTGGGCGCCGCGCCGCCGATCGAGCGGACGGTCGCGGCGGCCGGGCTCCCGTGGCTGCGCGCGACGCGCCGCATCGACCCGCAGATGCCCGCGCTCAACGCGCGCGGCGCCATCAACGGGCACGTCCCGGTCACGGCGATCGTCAGCTGCGTCGCGCTGCTGACCGCCGCGCTGCACGGCTTCGACGCCGTGGCGCTCGCCAACGAGCGCTCGGCGTCGGCCGGCAACACGACGCTCGACGGCGTCGAGGTCAACCACCAGTTCTCCAAGGGCGAGCGCGCCGAGCGGCTGCTGAGCGCCGCGGTGGCCGAGACGGGCTCCGGCCTGCGCGCCTTCTCGATCCTGCGGCCGGCCTCCGAGCTGGCCATCGCGCGCGCGTTCGCGCGGCTGCGGCCCTACCACGCGGCCTTCACGAGCTGCAACCGCGTCTTCCGGCTCGACCCGGCGCTCCGCGCGAGCTCGTGGTGCGGCGACTGCGACAAGTGCCGCTTCGTGTTCCTGATCCTCGCCCCGTTCCTGGGGCCGGAGGAGCTGCGGGCGATCTTCGGGAGCGACCTGCTCGACGACGAGGCGCAGTTCGCCGGCTTCGCGCTCCTCACCGCGACGGGCGGCGACAAGCCGTTCGAGTGCGTCGGCGAGGTGGACGAGAGCGTCGCGGCGATCCGTCTGCTGGCCACCGACCCGCGCTGGCGCGAGCACCGCGTCGTGCGGCGGCTGGTCGCCGAGGTCCTGCCGCGCTTCGGTCCGGGTGACGGCGATCCCGAGCGGGCGCTGGCGTTGTCGGAGCGCCATGCCGTGCCGCCCGAGCTGATCGGCGACGTCCGTGCGCTTCTCGGAGCTTGACGGCCGGCGCGTCGGGCTGTGGGGGCTCGGGCGCGAGACGCGGAGCCTCGCGCGCCAGCTCGCCGTGCGGCTGCCCGGCGCGCGCATCGTCGCGGTGATCGGCGAGGAGACCGTGCCCGGAGCGCGCCTCGTCGCGCCCGCCGACGCCGCGGCCGCGGAGATCGACGTGCTCGTCCGCTCCCCCGGAGTCTCGATCCATCGTCCCGAGGTGCGCGCCGTCGCCGCGCGCGTCCCCGTCGTCACAGCGACCGGACTGTGGCTCGCCGAGCGCGGCGGCCGCCGGGTCATCGGCGTCACCGGGACGAAGGGCAAGAGCACGACGGCGACGATGGTCGCCCACCTGCTCGGCGCCGCGGGCGTCCCGGCGCACCTGGCCGGCAACATCGGCCGGCCCGCGCTCGACCTGCTCGACGCCCCGCCGGACGACTGGGCGGTCGTGGAGCTGTCGAGCTACCAGATCGCCGACCTGCCGGTGGGTCCTCAGGTCGCGCTCGTCACGAACCTGTTCAAGGAGCACGTCGACTGGCACGGCGACGAGGCGACCTACCGCCGGGAGAAGCTGCGGCTGCTCGGGCTGCCGGGCGTCGAAGCACGGGTCCTGCCCGCCGGGCGGGCCGTCGCCGGCGCGGAGGCGCGGCGCTTCGGCGCGCCGGACGCGTGGCACGCCGCGGCGGACGGCGTCCGCGAGGGCGGCGCGCTCCGCGTCGCGCTCGCCGACCTGCCGCTGCGCGGTCGCCACAACGCCGAGAACCTCGCCGCGGCGCTCGCCGCGCTCGACGCCGCCGGGCTGCCGCGGCCGCCGCTGCCGGCCGCCGTCCGCGGCATCGCCGCGCTGCCGCACCGGCTGCAGACGGTGTCGACCGCCGGCGGGATCGAGTGGGTCGACGACAGCATCTCGACGACGCCCGAGTCGGCGGCTGCGGCGCTGGACGCCTACGCCGGGCGCCCGCTCGTGCTCATCGCCGGCGGGCTCGACCGCGACCAGGAGTACGGCGCGCTCGGCACCGCCGTGGCCCGGCGCGACGCGGCGCTGATCGGGCTGCCGACCACCGGCGGGCGCCTCCTCGCCGCCGCGCGCGCCGCGGGCCTCGCGCCCGAGCGCACGGTCGCGGCGGCGGACATGGACGCGGCGGTCGCCGCCGCCCGCCGCTTCGCCGCGCCCGGGACCGTCGGGCTCCTCTCCCCCGCCGCCCCCAGCTACCACGCCAACCGCTCCTTCGAGGAGCGCGGCGCGCACTTCGCCGCCCTGGCCGCGACTGCCACCATGTGAGCATGTCCGCACCCACCACCGCCCAGATCGACCGCAACCGCATCCGCGAGCTCACCGAGCGCGAGGAGGCGCGCCTCGACGAGCGGACGCAGGGTTCGGCCGCCATGTACCGCCGCGCCGCCGAGGTCCTCACCGGCGGCGTCGCCTCCTCCTACCAGCTGCGCGACCCGTGGCCGCTCTACCTCGAGCGCGGCGAGGGCGCGAAGGTGTGGGACGTCGACGGCAACGAGATGTGGGACTTCCACAACGGCTTCGGCTCGATGGTCCAGGGCCACGCCCACCCCGCGATCGGCCGCGCGATCGGCGAGCGCTACGCCAAGGGCACGCACTTCGCCGCGCCGACCGAGGACGGCATCGCCGTCGCCGAGGACCTGCGCCGGCGCTGGGACCTGCCGCGCTGGCGGTACACCAACTCGGGCTCCGAGTCGACGATGGACGCGATCCGCATCGCGCGCGCCTTCACCGGCCGCGAGGACGTGATGAAGATCTTCGGCTCCTACCACGGCCACCACGACACGGTGATGGTCTCGATCGGCGTCGAGTACGACCGCATCGGGCCGCGCGAGGCGCCCGCCTCGCTGCCGTACGGCGCCGGCATCCCGCAGGCCACGGTCGACCAGGTCCACGCCGTCCACTTCAACGACGCCGACTCGATGGAGGCGCGGATCGTCGCGCTCGACCGCGAGGGCCGCAAGCCGGCCTGCGTGATCATGGAGGCGGCGATGATGAACCTCGGGGTCGTCCTCCCCGAGCCCGGCTACCTCGAGGCGGTGCGCGACATCACGCGCCGCCACGGCGTCGTCCTGATCTTCGACGAGGTCAAGACCGGCCTGACCATCGCCCCCGGCGGCGCGACCGAGAAGTTCGGCGTCCTCCCGGACATGGTCACGCTGGCCAAGGCGCTCGGCGGCGGCTTCCCGGTCGGCGCGATCGGCGCCACCGAGGAGGTCATGTCCGTCGTCGCCGACGGGTCCGTCTACCAGGTGGGCACCTACAACGGCAACCCGCTCGGCATGGCGGCGGTGCGCGCGAACCTCGAGGCGGTCCTGACGCCCGAGGCCTACGCGCACCTCGATCACCTCAACGACCGCATCGTCGGCGGGTGCGAGCAGGTCGTCGAGCGCTACGGGCTGCCGGGCTACGCGGTGGGGATCGGCTCGAAGGGCTGCGTGACGTTCTCGACCGAGAAGATCGTCGACTACGCGACCTTCAAGGCCAACCAGGACGCCGAGATGTCCGAGCTCGCCTGGTTGTGGAACCTCAACCGCGGGATCTTCATGACGCCGGGGCGCGAGGAGGAGTGGACGCTGTCGGTGACCCACACCGACGAGGCGGTCGACTACTACGTCGCGGTCTTCGACGAGCTGGCGCGCGAGCTGACGCGCTGACCGTCGTGCGGGCGGGCGCGCCGGTGCGGCGCGCCCGCTTGCGGGCCGGCCTACGCCTCGTCGGGGCGCTTGACCTCGCCGCGCCAGCCGCCGGAGGCGTCGCCCTGCGCCTCGACGAGCTCCTTGAAGCGCTTCAGGTCGCCCTTGACGCGCAGGTCGTCGGCGCCGATCGCCGCGCCGATCTTCTCCTTGATGCCCTCAGGCGCCCAGTCCATCTGGACCATGATCCGGGTCTTCGTGTCGGCGAGCCGGTGGAAGGTGACGACACCGGCGTTGTCCTTGCCGTCGAGGTTGCGCCAGGCGACGCGCTCGTCGGGCTTCTGCTCGGTGATCTCGGCGTCCCACTCGTGGCGCTCGCCGCCGAACTCGGCCACCCAGTGCAGGCGCTTCTCGTCGAGCTGCTGGATCTGCTCGATGCCGCCCATGAAGCGGGGGAACTCCTCGAACTGGGTCCACTGGTCGTAGACGCTGCGCAGGGGGGCGTCGACGTCGATCGACTGCTCGATCGTGGTCATGGCAGTACCTCCGGTCGGTCGTTGCTCTTGGCCTCTCGGCTACCGCACAGTCCGTGGAGGGAAACCTGCACGCCGCGTACAAGGCACGTCCGCAAGGGTCGTGGCCGGCAACGAGACGCGGAGGCGGCAGCGGTGGACGCGGAAGACCTGGAGTACGGCGTCGAGGACCGGGTGGCGAGGATCGTCCTCGACCGGCCACGGCGGGGCAACGGCCTCACGGCGGGGCTGATCGGGCGGATCGCGGCGGCGGTCGAGCGCGCGGACGTCGATCCCGACGTGCGTGTGATCCTGCTGGCCGGGAACGGCAGCGGGTTCTGCGGCGGCTATGACCTCGTCGCCAGCGCGGAGGCGCGCGTCGGGGACGACTTCGGCGCGGCGGGCGGCGACGGCGCCCGGACCGTGCTGGCGCCCGAGACCCAGCGGGCCAACCACGACCCGGAGGGGACGTGGGACCCGCTGATCGACCACGCGATGATGAGCCGGAACGTGCGCGCGTTCATGGCGCTGTTCCACTGCACCAAGCCGGTCGTCTGCAAGGTGCACGGCTACTGCGTCGCCGGCGGCACGGACCTCGCGCTGTGCTCCGACCTCCTGGTCATCGAGGACGCGGCGAAGATCGGCTACCCGCCGGCGCGCGTCTGGGGCTCGCCGACCACCTCGATGTGGGCGCACCGCATCGGGCCGATGCGGGCGAAGCGCCTCCTGTTCACCGGCGACTGCCTGTCGGGGACCGAGGCGGTCGAGTGGGGCCTCGCCACCGAGGCCTGGCCGGCGGCCGAGCTCGGGGACCGGACCGAGGCGCTCGTGCGCCGCATCGCGCGGATGCCCGTCAACCAGCTGCAGATGATGAAGCTGCTGATCAACCAGCAGACGTTCGGCCAGGGACTGCACGCGACGCAGCTGCTCGGCACGGTCTTCGACGGCATCGCCCGCCACACGCCGGAGGGCTACGCGTTCCAGCAGCGGGCGGCCGAGGCGGGCTTCAAGGAGGCGGTGCGCGAGCGCGACGAACCGTTCGGCGACTTCGGCGGCCGGCCGTCCGGCGTGACGCGCCCGGCCGGCGACTGAGCCCTACCCGCCGCCGGCGTCGTCTCCCGCGCCGGCGAAGAGAAGCTCGCCGCCGAACAGCAGCGCGACCTCGCGGCCCGCCGCGAGGATCCGCAGCCGGCTCCGCGCCGCCGCGAGCGCGGGGTTCGTCGTGATCAGCTGCTCGAAGGTATGCGTCGTCGCGTCAGGAGCGACAGGACGTGCGTCCTTGGCGTAGCCGTGCGCCCGCCACCGCCTCAGGTTCCGGCAGATCGAGCCCTTCGGCCATTTCGGCGGGTGGCGAACGGTGCCGATCCACGCCTCGGCGCCGGCGCGCAGGACGGGATCGCGGAGCCGGAGGCGCTCGAGCCGGGTCGCGTAGGCGCGCAGCACCTTGCGCCGGGCCCGGAAGGTGGCGCGATCGGTCGCGAGGATGAACAGCGCATCCGCGACCACCGCGCGTCGCTCGACGGACTCGGCGGCCTCGAACAGGCGGTCGCACGAGCGGATCGAGCGGAAGACCCGTTGCTGCGCGCGCACCGCGCGACGGGCGCGGCGGCGGATCGCGGCGCGCGCCGCCCGGGTCGCCGCGGCGACCGCGGCCGCCTCCGCGCGCTCCTCCTCGGTGCTCGGCGGCGGGACCGCCATGGCGTCGCGCTCGACCGCCCGCTGAGCGAACGTGGCCCCGCAAGGCTCCCCGCCTCGATCCCGTCGGGCTCCCCTGGCCCGGCGCGCAGGCGGAAGGTGAACCGGCCGTCGCCGTCGACCTTCAGCCGCCGGCGCTCCGAGTCGTCGTCGCATCCGTACGGCGACGGGCAGTCGTCGAAGGTGACCTCGACCGGGCGGGCGGCGTCCCACCCCTGTCCCTCGAAGGTGAAGACCGTGTCCCGCGCGGCCGGTTCGCCGCGGCCGAGCTGGGCCAGGGCGAGCGCGCAGACCACGGCGGCCCCGGCGCCGAGGCGGGTCGCTGCGGCCGATCCGCGGGCACGTCGCACGGACGGGTCAGCCTGGGGCTTCGGTCAGCCCTTTGACGCGGTTCTTCTCCGACTCACGCTCTGACGGCGGTGCGGCGTGCGCGCTGCTGCGGGGCCGGGCGCGTGCGCCGCGGCTGGTAGAGGACGCACTCGGCGTGGTAGCGATCGCCGTGCACGCGCACGACGGCGGCGGCCGCGTAGACGGGCCGCGCGCAGGCGGGGCAGCTAGGGGCGTTGCGCGCCCCGAGCTTGAAGATCGGGCTCATGGCGGTCCTTTCGGGTGAACGAAGGAGAGGGGCGTCCCGCTCCTCGACAGCTCCGTCGATCGCGTCCGCCACCCGCGGTGAAACCGAGCCCCGTCGCCGTCTTCGACGCCGCTGCCCTGGCCCTCGCCGCTACCCCGCCCCCGCCGGCTTCAAGCTCCTCGCCCTGTCAGCCGTCCCGCAGTCCGGCGCCAAGCATCCCCGGCCGCGGGTTGTTGGACAATCCTACGGCGAGCCGCTACGCTCCCGACCGTGTCGATTGTTGGACAATCCTCGGACCGTCTCCGCATCGCGCTCGGCGCCGGCTGCGTCTACTCGGTCGCGGCGTTCGCCGCGGCGCTCGACGGCGGGCGCGTGCCCGACGACCCCGCCGCCTCGGTGGTGCCCTTCTGCGCGGCGTTCGCGCTCGGGTTCGTGCCCTGGGGCCGGGTCGCCGATCGCCGCGGCGCCGGCGTCGCGATGCGCGCCGCGTGCGCGCTCCTGGTGCTCGCCGGGCTCGTCCTGTGCGCGCCGCTCGGCGACGCCGGTTGGCTCGCGGCGCGCGCGCTCGAGGGCGCGGCCGCCGCGGGCTTCCCCCCGGCGGCCCAGGCCGCACTGGCGGCGCTCGGCGGGACGAAGGGCGCAGGACGGGCGATCGGCGTCATGAGCGTCGCGGTCGCGGTCGGCTCGCTCCTCGTGCCGCTCCTGGCCGGCGCCGTCGAGAGCGTGGCGAGCACGCAGGTCGTCCTCGCCGTCTGCGCCGTCGGGCTCCCCGCGCTGGGCCTCGCCGCCGTCGCGCCGGTGGGGCGCGCCGAGCGCGCGGCGGCAGCCCCGAGCTCGCGCCTCGTCCCGACCCCCGGGCTCGTCGCGGCCTGGGCGTGCGCCTTTCTCGTGCTGATCGCCTACTGGACGATCGTCACGCGCGCGGCCGTCCTGCTCGGCCCGGACGCCGCCGGGATGACCGAGACCGCGGCGCGGACCGTGCCGCTGATCGGCGGCGTCGCCGGGATGGTGCTGACCGGGCTCGTCGCGCGCGTCGGCGACCGGCGCGGGCCGCGCCGACCGATGATCGCGGTGCTC
>DASVQH010000443.1:0-10026 GCA_036389195.1 Solirubrobacteraceae bacterium | reverse complement strand
GCTGGCCCTGCGGCACGCGCTCGTCGAGCGTCAGCAGCAGGCAGCGGCGCACGGCGACGGTCGGCACGAGCGACCACAGCTCCTCGGTGACGACCTCGTCCGGCGTGCGGCGCCGCAGGACCTCGAGCGCCACGCAGGCGCGGACGCGGTCGCCGTCGGCGGCCATCCGGACGAGCTCGTCGTCCCCGGCACCCGCCAGCAGCGCGACGGCCTCGGCGTGCTCCGGGAGGCCGTGCAGCCGCCACGTCGGACCCGTGGTCCGGCGCAGCGTCTCGCAGAGCTCTTCGAGCCGCCCGTCCGCCATCGGCGCAGCGTAGTGACGCGCTCAGGGCGCCGACGCGGTCAGAGGTCGCGGCGCGCGAACGCGCGCGACGCGACGAAGCCGACGGCGGCGAGGTAGGCGAGCGCGAACGGCCACAGGAGGAACCCGGCCGCCTGCGCGCCGCCGAACGGTCCGAGGCTGATGGCGAGCCGCGTGAAGCCGCGGGTGTCCGCGGTGAGGCCCGCGAGCGCGTCCTGGTAGAGCGCCTCGAACGGCAGCGCCCACGAGGACACGTCGGCGACGGTGTCGAGCGTGTCGGAGCCCAGCGCCTCGCCGATCTGCCCCAGCAGCCCCGCCACCAGCCCGGCGCCGAAGATCATGAAGACGGCGATCCCGTTGGCCGTCGAGGAGAGGAAGACCGAGCCGGTGAGCGCGATGGCGGCGAGCAGCGCCACCGCCGCCGCGAGGCCGAGCGCCGGCATGACGATGCGGTCCGGCCACCAGCCGCCCGCCGCCCAGGTCAGCACGGCGGCGGCGACGAAGACGACGATGACGTAGGCCGCGCACACCGCCGCGGCGCCGAGGAAGCGGGCCAGCAGCAGCGTCCGGCGCTCGACGGGGCGCACGAGGACCGGCTGCAGCAGCCCGCGCTCGGCGTCGCCGCGCACCGCGCCGAGCGTGAGGAAGACGGCGAGGATCGTCCCGAGGAACAGCGTCCCGAACATCGCCAGCCCGAGCAGCGTCGCCCCGGCCACGACCTCGGCCTCCACCCCGGTCTCGTCGACGTCGAAGTCGCCGACCTCCTGGTAGACCTGCCAGACGCCGAGCCCGTAGAGCACGAGGAAGGCCACCGTGAGGACGGCGACCACCACGAAGACGCGGCGGCGCAGGCTCTCGCGCAGCGCGAACGCCGCGATGACGCGGACGGGGCTCACGGGGCCGGCGCGCGCTCCGGGGGCGCGGTCGCGGCCGAGGCGCCGTCGCCCGTCGAAGCGCCGGCGACGGCCTCCAGGTAGGCGTCCTCCAGCGTCGAGCGCAGGACGGTGACGCCGTAGATCGCCTCGCCGCGGGCCACGAGGTCGGCGACGATGCGGGGCACCTCGTCGCGCCCCGCGGTGTCGTAGCGGCGCACCCCCTCCCCCGTCTCGATCTCGACGCCGCCGGGCTTGGAGAGGTCGGCCGGGCGCCCGGCGGCGACCACGGCGCCGCCGGCGATGATCGTCACGCGGTCGCACACCTGCTCGACCTCGGTGAGCAGGTGGGAGTTCAGGAGCACCGCCACGCCGCGCTCGCGCAGCCGCTCCAGCAGCGCCCGCACCAGCCGCCGGCCCGCGGGGTCCAGGGCGCTGGTCGGCTCGTCGAGCAGGAGCAGCTTCGGCGACCCGATCAGCGCCTGGGCCAGCCCGAGGCGCTGCTGCATGCCCTTGGACATCGCGCCGACGGCGCGGGTGGCGGCGTCGGCCAGCCCGACGTCGGCCAGCAGGGCGGCGCGCTCCGCGGCGCCGCCGTCCGAGCCCGCCAGGCGCTGGTGGAAGACCAGCACCTCCTCGGCGCTGCACCAATCGGGGAAGCGGAACAGCTCGGCCAGGTAGCCCAGCGCTCGGCTGGCCGCCAGGGACCCGGCCGGCGCGCCCGCCACCTCGACCCGTCCCTCGGTCGGGCGGACCAGCCCGCACGCGGCCTTGACCAGCGTGGACTTGCCGGCGCCGTTGGGCCCGAGCAGGCCGACCAGCTCGCCTTCCTGGACTTGGAGGTCGACCCCGCGCAGCGCCGTGACCGGTCCGTAGACCTTGCGCAGGCCGGCGACATCGAGGGCGAGCGGCATGCGCGTCCTAGCCTAGTGTCCGTGCCTCCCGCAAGCGCCTATGCCGACGTCGCCCGTCGCGGCCTGGCCGTCCTGCGCTCCATGCGCGGCGCCGCCGGCCACCTCGCCCAGCTCGCCGACTTCGCCGACCCGCGCTGGGCGCCGGCGGCCGAGCGCGAGAAGCTCGAAGCCGAGCTGGCGCACCTGCGCGCCGGCGCGCGCGAGCCGCTGGACGCCAAGCGCGTCGAGCGGCTGCTGCGCGGCGCCTGGGGCGGGAAGCTCTCGGACCACCTGGAGGACCTCGGCGACGAGCCCGTCGCGCTCGCCGCCGCCGGTCAGGTGCACCGCGCCACCCTGGAAGACGGGCGCGCGGTCGCCGTCAAGCTCGTGCACCCGGGCGCCGAGGACGCGCTGCGCGCCGACCTGGTCAACGTCGCGCTGCTCGCCCAGCTCGGCGCCGCGATCGTCCCGGGCCTCGACGCGCGCGCGATCGCCGGCGAGCTGCGCGAGCGCGCCCTGGAGGAGCTCGACCTCGAGCACGAGGCGCAGGCGATGCGGACCTTCGCCCGCGCCTACCGCGGCCATCCCTTCGTCTTCGTGCCCGCCCCGGTCACCGAGCTGTGCCACACCGGCGTGCTGGTGGCCGAGTGGGTCGACGGCACCGCGTTCGAGGACGTCCTTGAACTCGATCAGGAGGCGCGCGACCGCTACGGCGAGATCCTCGTCCGCTTCCACACCGGGGCGATGCTCCACACCGGCGCGTTCCACGCCGACCCCCACCCCGGCAACCACCGCCTGCTCGACGACGGGCGCGTGGCGTTCCTCGACTACGGCGCCACGGGCCGCGCCGACGCCGCCTGGCTCGCCGGCCTGCTCGACGCCGCCGACGCGCTGGAGCAGGACGACGCCGACCGCTTCAAGCGCGATCTCGCCGGGCTCGGCTACCTCGCCGCGCCGGAGCGCCTCGACGGCGGCGCCCTGCTCGCCCACGCCCGCGCCAGCGCCGGCCCGCTCCTCTCCGACGACCCCGTGCGGATCGACCAGGATCTCGCGCTGGCCGCGATGGAGGCCCAGGCCGAGCACGCCGGGACGATCGAGGACCTCCTGCGCCACGGCCGCGTCCCCGCGCGCGACCTTCAGGCCGGCCGGATGATGGCCGGCCTCGGCGCGGTGCTCGCGCGCCTGGAGGCCCGGGCGCCGTGGGGCGCGATCGCCGCCGAGCCGCGCCGGGGCGGCGCGCCCGCGACGCCGCTGGGCGAGCAGGACGCGGCGTTCTGGGCCGGCCGCGGGCACTCGCGCGCGGATGCCGTGCAGGGTCTGCGGCGCGCCGCGGCGTAAGTGGCGTGGGGCCCGGGCGGTTACTGCGTCAGTGAGGGAAAGACAGGTCCGCCCGCGGGGGGCACCAGGCGACACAAGCGCCCGCCACGAGCGCCTGTGTCATCCGGTGTACCGCAGAGGTACACGGGACGACACAGACCTTCCGGCGGGAACCGTGTGTCATCCGGTGTCCCCTCGCCAGCCGAACCCTCCTCCCTCACCCGACGCAGTAACCGCCCCACCCGCCCACGCCGCAGCTCACTCAGCCGCCCCGCAGCCACTCCAGGTGCTCGACGATCCGCTTGGAGTCGCAGATCACGTCGCCGTCCTCGAGCTCGACCACGGGGACGACCCGCTGGCCCGAGACCTCGAAGACCTCGTCGCGGTCGCGCTTGCGCCACGGGACGCGCTCCTCCTCGAAGGCGATCCCTGCGGCGCGCAGCTCCCGCGCCACGCGTCCGCACGGGCACAGCCAGTTCGTCGGCGTGCGGCAGCGGTGGAGGACCGCGGGCTCGCTCACCGGCCGACCCCCAGGCGCCCGGCGACCCCGGCGGCGAGGCGCCAGCCGAGCGGCTGGCGCGTCCCCGAGCGGGCGAGCCGGCCGCGCTCGCGCTCGGCGTAGAAGCGGACGGTCTCCTCGACGGTGTCCTCGTGCGGGCGGGTGGTCCAGCCGAGCTCGCGCCGGGCCTTGCCAGAGCGGTAGGCCCACCACAGGCCGGTGGCGCGGATCTCGACGGGCGACGCGCCCAGCTCGACGGGCACGGGCGAGCGCGCGGCCGCCGCGGCCATGCCGAGGGCGACCGGCAGCGGCAGCCGCAGGCCCGGCGCCTCGATGCCCGACAGCCGTGCCAGGTCGGCGTAGAGCCGGTCCCATGTGTAGTTGCGGTCGCCGAGGATGTAGCGCTCGCCCGACACGCCGCGCTCGTCGGCGAGCACGTGCCCGGCGGCGACGTCCGCGGCGTGGACGATGTTGATCGCCCCGTCGACGTAGGCGGGGATCCGGCGCAGCATGAAGCGCCGGACCACGTCGGTGCTCGAGCGCCGCAGGTCGCCGGCGCCGAAGACGTGGCCCGGGCAGACGACGACCACGTCCAGGCCGCGCGCGGCGACGCGCAGGGCCTCGACCTCGGCCGCGTGCTTGGAGCTCACGTACGGGATCCCCAGGTGCCCGTGGCGGAAGACCTGCGTCTCGTCGGCGGTCGTCCCCCACGGCGCCGGGCCGATCGCGGCGATCGAGGAGGTGTGGACCACCCGCTCGACGCCCGCGCGCAGCGCCTCGCCGAGGACGGCGCGCGTGCCGCCGACGTTGACGGCGAACGCTTCGTCCTCCGGCGCGCGCAGCGAGGTGACGCCCGCCACGTGGAAGACGCGCTCCACGCCCTTCATCGCCCGCCGCAGCGCCCGGCGGTCGGTCACGTCGGCGGTCAGGCGGCGGACGTCGAGGTCCTCGATCGCGTCGGTGCGCGAGCCCGGGCGGCAGGTGATGCGGACGTCGTCGCCCCGCTCGACGAGCGCCCGGGCGACGTGGGAGCCGACGAATCCGGTGGCGCCGGTGACGAGGGTGCGGGTGGCGGTCATGCGGCGCCAGACGGTAGCCGGTAGGGTCGCCGACCATGGCGGTCAAGGTCGTCGCGGACACCACCCACTACATGCCGGCGGAGGTCGTCGCCGCCCACGACATCGCGCTCGTCTCGCTCTACGTCAACTGGGGCGACCGGCAGGTCAAGGAGTCCGAGCTCGGCGACTTCGACGCCTTCTACGACGAGCTGCTCGGCGCGCGCGAGCTGCCCACCACCTCCCAGCCGTCCGTCGGCGACTTCCTGACGGTCTACGAGCCCATCGTCGAGCGCGGCGACGACATCGTCTCGATCCACCTGTCCGGCGGGATCTCGGGCACCGTCGCCTCGGCCGAGCAGGCGCGCTCGGTGCTCGTGGACCGCGGGCTGGCCCCCGAGCGGATCGTCGTGGTGGACTCAGAGACGGGCTGCGCCGGCCACGGGATGCTGGCGATCGCCGCCAGCAACGCCGGCCGCGCAGGCGCGAGCGCCGCCGAGGCGGCCGAGGCGGCGCGCCGCGCCGGCGCCGACGTCCAGCTCCTGTTCGCGGTCGACACGCTGGAGTTCCTGCGCCGCGGCGGGCGCATCGGCGCGGCCAGCGCCTACCTGGGCACCGCGCTGAAGATCAAGCCGATCCTCACGTTCGAGGACCAGATCCGGCCCGTCGAGCGCGTGCGCACGACTTCGCGCGCCCAGGACCGCCTGGTCGCCCACCTCGAGCAGCGCCACGCCTCCGGCTGCGACGTCTTCTTCGTCCAGCACGTCCACGCGCCAGACCAGGCCGAGCGGATGGCCGAGCGGGGGCGCGAGATCTACGGCCGCGACCCGGAGTTCGTGTCGGAGATCGGGCCGGTGATCGGCACCCACGTCGGCCCGGGGCTCATCGGGGTGGCGGGGATGCGCTCGTCGCTCCTCGAGGCGCGCTGACCGCGCCGGTCCCGTCGGGCATCACCACCTCCAGCGGCTCGCCGTCGTGCGCCAGCACGACGGACTGCACGCGGCGGTGCTGCCACCAGTCGCGCAGCACGATCTGCACCGCCGCGGCGATCGGGATCGCCACGAGCGCGCCCAGCACGCCGAGCACCGACGCGCCGATGAGGATCGCCACGATGACCGCCAGCGGGTGCAGGTCGACCGTGCGCCGGTAGATCTGGGGCTGCAGCACGTTGGTCTCGAGCTGCTGGTAGAGGATCGCGACCACGATCCAGATGATCGTGTCCTGCGGGAAGTCGCCGAGCAGCGTCACCAGCGCGACGATGATCGCCGCCAACGTCGCGCCGACCAGCGGGATCAGGTCCAGGAACCCGGCCATGACGGCGAGCGGGACCGCGAACGGCACGCCGAGCGCGGTGAGCGTCGTGTAGGTGACCAGCGCGCAGACGGTGGCGATCGTGAACGCGCCCGCGACGTAGCCGCCCACCGAGCGGTAGACGTCGGCCGCCACCAGCCCGACCCGCGCGCGCGTGTCGGGGCTCATCTGCTCCAGCACGCCCGTGAAGATCCGTTTGCCGTCGAGCAGCAGGAAGAACGTGATCGTGAGGACGATCAGGAACTGGACGATCGTCGAGAAGACGCCGACCGTGACGGCCTGCAACGCGCCGGCCGCGTCGTCGAGGCGCCCGGGCAGGTTGGCCGCCTGGTCCTCCAGCGAGCTGGAGATGTCGTACTGGTCGTCCAGCCGGCGCAGCGTCCGGTTCTCGCGCAGGTCGTCGACGTAGCCGGGCGCGTCGTCGGCGATCGCCTGCACCTGGTCGACCACCGGCGGGACGACCACCAGCCCGATCAGGAAGATCACGAAGAACAGCGCCAGGAAGACGCCGAGGATCGCCACCGCACGCGGGGCGTGGCGGCGGGCGAAGAAGTCGACGGCCGGGCCGAGCGCCACCGCGAGGAACACCGCGATGAAGATCAGCGCCAGGACGTGGCGGATCAGGTAGATCCCGTAGAGCGCGACGGCGAGCACGACCAGGGTGAGGAACACCCGTGCGATCGTGCGCGTCGACAGCTGCTGCGGTCCGTCACCCATCGCCGCCAGCCTCCCCGCGGGAGGCCCCGGCTAACCGCGCCGGAAGAGGCCGCCGATGGCGGCGATCCCGCCGCCGAGGACGAACCCCGCGGCGGCGGCGCCGATCAGCACGTTGCGCCGGTGCGTCAGCAGCTGCTTGCGCCAGTCGGTCGCCTCGGCGACCTCCGCGCGCAGCCGTTCGACCGCCGCGCCGAGCTCGGCCCGGTTGGCCTCGATCGACTGGCGGATCTCCTCGGGAGAGCGTGCCGCGCCCATCAGCGCCGGACCTCCGTGCTCGACGACGACTGGATGGTCTGGCGGATGAGCTGGGCCTCGTGGATGGCCATCTCCGGCTTCGGCGGCGAGCCCTTCTTGATCGACCGGGCGGCGATGAAGCCGGCGAGCCCGCCGAGGACGAACAGGACCACGGCGACGATCAGGAAGCCGAGCCAGTAGTTCGTGTCGCTGCCGATCAGGTCCCACAGACCCCAGGACAGCGCGTCGAGCAGGTAGAGCAGCCCGAGCAGCGCGAACACGCCGGCCACCGCGCCGACCACGATGCCCTTGATCAGCTTGGAGACCTTCTGTTGCAGCTCGGCCTTGGCGAGGGCGATCTCCTCGCGGATCAGCAGCTGCGCGCGTTCGGTGACGTCCTGGACGGCCTTCGCGACGTTCGTGGTGTCGGGTTCAGTTGCCAAGGGCCTTGAGGATCTTCGCGAAGAGGAAGGTGGCGCCGAACGCGATGCCGGCCTGGATCTCGGGGCGGTCGCCGAACGGGAGGTCGGCGAACGGGTCGTCGGAGGTGTCGACGGGGACGGGCTTCGGCAGAGGCTTGCCGGCGCCGCCGGAGCCCGACTGGCGGGCCTCGTCGGCCGCCTTGGCGACCTGCTTCTCGCGCTCGCGGGCCTCGGCCTCCTGGCGCTCGAGCTCCTGCTCGCGCTTCTCGGCGGCCTTGCGCTCGTCCTCGGCCTCGGCGCGCTCCTCCTGGAGCCGGCGCGTGTCCGCGTGGGCGAGCTGCTCGCGCGTGTCGGCGTTGTGCGCGTCGGCGTTCTCCGACGCGGGGGTCACCGCGTCGGCGGGCTTGGGCGCGGCGAAGGCGGCGGTGTCGTCGCCGCTCTTGCGATCGTCAGGTGTCACTCGGGGGGATCTTCCCCGAAGACGCGCGTCCAAATCAGGTGGGCGACCCGCGACGTCGCGATCGACGCCAGCGCGCCCAGCCCCGCGAGGAGGCCGGAGTACATCAGCCGCTTGACCATGTCGTTGTCGGTCATCTCGCCGGGAGTCTAAGCAGATGGGCGGTCGGGAGCGTCGAGCCCCGTGCAGATGGTCTCGACGACGTAGGTCTTCGCGCAGTCGTAGTCGGACTCCTCCTGCCCCAGCAGGCCGAAGATCCACCCGGTGAGGACCTGCTCGATGGCGCCGTAGAACGCCATCGCGGCGAACTCCGAGGACACGGTGCGACGGAACTCGCCGGTCTGCTGGGCCTTGGCGACGATCGCGCCGATGCGCGTGTAGGCGTCGCGGATGGTCGCCAGGTGGGTCTGGCCGAACGAGTTCGCCGCGCGCGTGACCTCGACGATGATCACCTTCATCAGGTCGGGGTCGTGGCGGTAGGACTCCACGATGAAGCCCGCGATGGCCAGGAGCTTCTCGCGCGCGGGGATGTCGCGGCGGTCGATCTCCTCGATCGCCGCCAGCAGCTTGGACCAGCGGTCGACGAAGAGCGTGTCGAGCACCTCGTCCTTGGAGCCGAAGTAGTGGTAGACGAGCCCGTAGGCGACGCCCGCCTCGTCGGCGATGTCGGACACCCGGCACGTGTGGAAGCCCTGGCGCGCGAACACGCGGACGGCGGCGTCGAGGATCAGGCGGCGCTTGTCGACCGCGGCCGAGCGGGCCGTCGCCGCCATCAGCGCGCCGGCGCCGCCGCGGGCGGCACCGCCTCGCGGACGTGGTAGGCGCCGGGACGGCGGTTGGCCAGCGACGGGATCTTGCGCCGCACCTCGGCGAGGCGGTCGAGGTCGAGGTCGGCGATCACGAAGGTCTCCTTGTCCGGGGCCTGGGCGAGGACGACGCCCCAGGGGTCGACGATCATCGAGCGCCCGCCGGACCGAAGGCCGGGCGCGTGCTCGCCGAACTGGTTGGCGGCGACGACGAAGGCCTGGTCCTCGATCGCCCGCGCGCGCAGCAGCACCTCCCAGTGCTCGCGGGTCGTGGCCTCGGTGAAGGCGGCGGGGACCACGAGGACGCGCGCGCCGGCCACCGCCAGCTCGCGGTAGAGCTCGGGGAAGCGCAGGTCGTAGCAGACCGACATCCCGACCTCGACGCCGGCCGCCGTGCGCGTGAGCACGGCCTCGCCGCCGGGCGCCTCGAAGTCGGACTCGCGGTACGTGGTGCCGGCGACCTCGGTGTCGAACATGTGGACCTTGCGGTAGGTCGCCTGGTCGGCGCCGTCGGGGCCGACGTGCACGGAGGTGTTCCCGTTGCGCGGCTCGCCGTCGCGGCGCTCGGCGATCGAGCCGGCGATCAGGTCGATCCCCAGCTCGCGGGCGACGTCGCGCGCCCAGGTGAGCGCGGGGCCGTCGAGCGGCTCGGCGCCCGCGTGGGTCTGCTCGTAGGTGCCGAGCACCGACCACTTCTCGGGGAGGACGACGAGCTCGGCGCCGGCGGCCGCGGCGTCGCGGACCAGCGCGTCGGCGGTGGCGAGGTTGCGCGCCCGGTCAGGCGTCGACTGCAGTTGGACGGCGGCGGCCCGCATCGATCTCTCCCATTGATCCCCCAGTCAAAGCCGGAGGATAACGTCCGGACATGCCCGCCGACCCCCACCTCCCGTGGCGCGGCCGCGCCGGCGAGCGGCCGGCGCTCGGCCTCCCGCTGCCGCCGGCGCGCATGCCGCTGCTGCGCGGCGGCCGGCCGCTGAAGCGCTGGCGCTGGGTCGGCTGCTTCGGCGAGGACGTGCTGCTCTGTGTGGCCAGCGCGCACGTCGGGCCGGCGCGCGTGGACTGGTGGGCGGTGTGGGACCGCGGCCAGCGGACGCTGGCCGAGCGCACGACGCGCCGCGGCGGCAGCGTGGTCCTGGAGGACC
>DASVQH010000442.1:0-3033 GCA_036389195.1 Solirubrobacteraceae bacterium | reverse complement strand
GATCGCGACCTCCTGCCCGGTCTGGAGGGCGCCTTCGTGGATCAGGCGCGCGCGGAGCTCGAGGACGTCCGGTTCCACCTGCTCGAGACGGTGGCGCAGGCCGGCTCGCGGCTCGGGCCCGCCGAGCTGGGGGAGGCCGAGGACGCAGCCCGCCGCGCGGTGACCCTCTCCCCGTTCCGGGACTCGGCTCGTGCGGCGCTGATCGAGGTTCTGCGCCGGCGCGGCAACGTCGCGGAGGCGCTCGTGGCCTACGACGAGTTCCGCCTGCTGCTGCGCGAGGAGCTGGGCTCGCTGCCGGGCCCGGAGCTGCGCGAGCTGCACGCCCGCCTGGTGTCCGCCGAGCCGGCCGCGCCGCCGGCCGACCCGGCGGCCGCCCGCGCGCCGGACGGGCGCAGGACGGAGCAGCTGCTCGAGCGCGAGGACGAGCGCGCCTTCCTGCGCGACCTGGTCGCGCGCGCGGCGGCCGGCGACGGCACGATCGCGGTGCTCGAGGGCCAGGCGGGCGTGGGCAAGACGGAACTGCTGCGCGCGGCCGCCGAGCTGGGTCAGGACGCGGGCATGAGCGTTCTGCGGGCGCGCGGCTCCGAGCTCGACCGGGACTTCGGCTTCGGGGTGGTGCGGCAGCTCTTCGCTCGCGAGGTCATGGCCACGCCGGAGCTGCTCGCGGGCGGGGCCGAGCTGGCGGGCCCGGCGCTCGCGCCGGGCGAGGGCGGCTCGTCCGCCGACCTCGTCTCCTCGCTGGAGGCGCTGCACTGGCTGGTGGTGAACCTCTCCGCGCGGCGCCCGGTCCTCCTCCTCGCCGATGACGTCCACTGGGCCGATCGCCCGTCGCTGCGGTGGCTGGTGTTCCTGGCCGAGCGGATCGAGGACGTCCCGGTGCTGCTGGTGGCCGCGACCCGGCCGGCGGAGCCGGGCGCCGATCAGGAGCTCCTCGACGCGCTGGCGACGGCGCCGGCCGCGCGGGCGCTGCGGCCCGCCCCCCTGTCGGAAGCCGCCACCGCGGCGCTGGTCCGCCGCCATCTGCCGGAGGCCGAGGACGGCTTCGCGGCGGCGTGCCACCAGGCGACCGGCGGCAACCCGTTCCTGCTGGGCGAGCTGCTGCGCGAAGCGATCGCCGAGGGACGCACGGGCGTGGCCGCGGAGGCGGCCGACGTGCACCAGTTCGGCGCCGAGCGGGTCGGGCGCGCGATCCGGCGGCGGCTGCGCCTGCAGCCGCCCGCCGCGCTCACGCTGGCGCGGGCGGTCGCGGTCCTCGGCCGCGGCGCCTCGCTCGCGGAGGCGGCGGCGCTGGCCGGCCTCGAGGCGGCGGAGGCCGCCCGGGCGTCCGATGCCCTCGCCGCCGTCGACCTGCTCGCCGCCGGAGGCGCGCTCGACTTCGTCCATCCGCTGGTGCGTTCGGCGGTCTACGAGCAGATCGCGCCGCGTGAGCGCGAGGCGCTGCACCTCGCCGCCGCCGAGCTGCTGCGCGGCCGCGGCGCCGAGAGCGAGCGCGTGGCGACCCATCTGCTGCGGGTGCCGGCGGCGCCGGAGCACGTCGCCGCTCTGCGCGCCGCCGCGCGCGAGGCGCTCGGGCGCGGGGCGACGGAGGCGGCGGCGCTCTACCTGCGGCGCGCGATCGCGGGCGAGCCCGCGGACGAGGAGCGCGCCACGATCCTCCATGAGCTCGCGCGGGCCGAGGCGGCGGGCCTCGACCAGGGCTTCCGCGAGCAGTTCACCAGGGCGCTGGAGGCGACGCGCGACCCCGAGAAGCGCGGGCGGATCGCGCTCGACTTCGGCACCGCGCTGACGTCGATCGGGAACCTGCACGAGAGCACGGCGGTCTTCCGCGCCGGGCTCGAGGCGCTCGAGGACCCCTCGACCCCGCTCGGCGTCCGGCTCGAGGCCGAGATGATGGCCGCGGCCTTCCTCGACTTCCGGTGGCGCGACGTCTTCGCCGAGTGGCTCGGGCCGCAACGCGCGAAGCTGGAGGCCGGCGAGGCGCTCGACCCGGTCACGCTCGCCTCGTTGCTGTGGTCGCTGGCCACCGGCCACGGGCCGGCGCAGGCGGCGATCGACGTGATCGACCGGATCCTCGCGGTCACCCGGTTGGACGAACGTGGCAGCGCGATGCAAGGGGGGATCGGCAACGGCCTGATGTACCTCGGGGAGCTCTCGCGCGCCGGCCGTTACTACGACGAGGGGATGGCGACGGCGCAGCGCATGGGCGCCCGGACGACCTTCGGCTGGCAGAGCGTCATGCGCTCGATCGTCTCCCTGAACCTGGGGGAGCTGCGCCGTGCCGAGAGCGAGGCGCGGTTCGGCTTCGGCCAGTTCGCCGACGTCGGCGGCGAGTCCGGCTTCGTGTGGACGTTCGCCTGCCTCACCGACGTGCTGGTCGCGCGCGGAGCGGTTGCCGAGGCGGAGGAGGTGCTCGCCGGGTTGCCTCCGCGCGCGGCGGTGACGTTCGGACATGCCCATCTCCTCGTGTCGAGCGCCGGCCTGCACCTCGCGCTCGGCCGCCCGAGCCTCGCGCTGCAGGACGCCCTGAAGGCCGGTGAGATGGTCATGCCCGCGATCACGAACCCGGCCGCCTGCGCCTGGCGCGCCGCGGCGACGCTCGCGCTGCTGGCGCTCGACCGCCGCGACGAGGCGCGGGCGATGGCCGAGCAGGAGCTCGCGGACGCCCGGCGCTTCGCGTTTCCGCTTGTCGAGGGTGGTGCCTTGCGGTCGCTCGGCCTTGCCACGGGCGGCGCGGAGGGCGTCGAGCTGCTGCGCGCGTCGGTGGCGACGCTCGAGCGCAGCGAGGGGCGTTTCAGTCACGCCCGGTCGGTCCTGGAGCTGGGTGCCGCCCTGCGCCGTGCGGGCGAGCGCGCGGAGGCGCGCGAGGTGCTGCGCGAGGCGCTGGCGATGACGTCGCACATGGGCGCGAGCGGGCTCGCCGACCGCGCGCACGAGGAGCTCGCCGCCGCGGGCGCCCGGCCGAGCCGCGAGCGCCGGATGCTCTCCGGCCGCGAGTCGCTCACCGCCAGCGAGGACCGCGTCGCGGTGCTCGCC
>DASVQH010000441.1:0-2853 GCA_036389195.1 Solirubrobacteraceae bacterium | reverse complement strand
CGTGGTCGTGCGCCGGGGACGCTGGCGCCTGCGGGTGCGCGGCGTGGTGCGTGGCCGCTACGAGCTGCGCCTGCGCGCGGCGGACCGTGCGGGGAACGCGACGGCGGCGCCCGTCCGCCGGCTGCGCCTGCGCTGAGGCGCCGCGTCCGCCGGCCCCGGGGGCCGCTGTCGCGCGACCCCCGGGACCCGGTCCGGCGCTTCTACGCGGCGGCGGGCAGCGGCGCCGCGGCCGGGACGACGTCGAGCGCGATGCCGCCCTCTGCCTCCAGCCGGGCCGTCACCGTCGCGCCCTCGCCGATCCGCCCGTCGAGGATCGCCCGGGTGAGCTCCTTCTCCAGCGTCCGGCGCACGTGGCGCTTGAGCGGGCGGGCGCCGTAGGCCTCGTCGAAGCCGTCGGCCGCGAGCCGCGCGACCAGCGCGTCCTCGACCGCCAGCACGATCCCGCGCTCCTCGTGCAGCCGCTCCGCGACCTGCGCGCACAGCGTCGCGGCGATCCGCTCGACCTGCTCCGGGGTCAGCGACCGGAAGGTGACGATCTCGTCGATCCGGTTGATGAACTCGGGCAGGAAGGCGCTCTTGGCGGCGTCGAGCATCCGCTCGTCGTCCGCGCCGGCCGCGGCCGCCGTGAAGCCGATCCCGCGCTTGGCCTTGGCCGCGCCTAGGTTCGAGGTCATCACGACCACGGTGTTGGAGAAGTCGACCGTGCGGCCCTCGCCGTCGGTCAGCCGCCCGTCGTCCATCAGCTGGAGCAGGACGTTCCAGACCTCGGGGTGCGCCTTCTCGACCTCGTCGAGCAGCACGACCGAGTAGGGCCGCCGCCGGACGGGCTCGGTGAGCTGGCCGCCGTCGCCGTAGCCGACGTAGCCGGGGGGCGAGCCGATCAGCCGCGCGACCGTGTGCGGCTCGCGGAACTCCGACATGTCGATCCGGACCAGCGCCTTCTCGGTGGCGAACAGCCGCTCGGCGAGCGCCTTGACCAGCTCCGTCTTGCCGACGCCCGTCGGCCCGAGGAACAGGAAGGAGCCCAGCGGGCGGTCGCCCTCGGCCAGCCCGACCCGCGCGCGGCGGACCGTGTCGGCGACGGCCTCGACCGCGGCCTCCTGGCCGATCACGCTCCGGTGGAGGTCGTCCTCCAGCGTCGTCAGCCGCTCGAGCTCGCCGGCCACCAGCTCGCCGACCGGGATGCCGGTGCGGCCGGCCACGACGGCCGCGACGTCGGCCTCGCCGACGACGGGGCGCTCGTCCTCGCCGGGCGCCGGCTCGGTCGGCTCGCCGAGCTCGGCCAGCCGCGCCTCGAGCTCCTCGATGCGGACCTTCTGGACGGCGGCCTGCTCGTAGGCCTCCGCGTCGACCGCGGCCTGCTTGGCCGCCGACGCCTCGGTCAGCTCAGCCCGCAGCCGCGCGGCCTCGGTCGCGCCGACCGGGCCGGCCGCCCCGCGCAGGCGGACGCGCGCCGCGGCCTGGTCGACGAGGTCGATGGCCTTGTCGGGCAGGTGGTACTCGGTGATGTAGCGGTCGCTCAGCCGCGCGGCGGCGGCCAGCGCGTCGTCGGCGATGACGGCGCCGTGGTGGTCCTCGTAGCTGCCGCGCAGCCCGTGCAGGATCGCCACCGTCTCCTCGACCGTCGGCTCCTCGACGGTCACGGGCGAGAAGCGCCGGGCGAGGGCGGAGTCGCGCTCGATCTTGCGGTACTCGGCCAGCGTGGTGGCGCCGACCATGCGCAGCTCGCCACGGGCGAGCAGCGGCTTGAGCATGTTGGCGGCGTCCATCGCGCCCTCGGCGTTGCCGGCGCCGAGGATGGTGTGCAGCTCGTCGACGAACAGGACGATCCGGCCCTCGGCGGCGGTCACCTCCTCCAGCGCGGCCTTGAAGCGCTGCTCGAACTGGCCGCGGTACTGGGCGCCCGCGACCATGCCGGCGAGGTCGAGTGCGACCAGGCGGTTGTCACGCAGCGTCTCGGGCACGTCGCCGGTGGCGATGCGCAGGGCCAGGCCCTCGGCGATGGCGGTCTTGCCGACGCCGGCCTCGCCGATCAGCACGGCGTTGTTCTTGCGGCGGCGGGCGAGGATCTCGACGGTCTGCTCGATCTCGGCGTCGCGGCCGATCACGGGGTCGATGCGGCCCTCGCGGGCGTCGACGGTGAGGTCGCGGCCGAACGAGTCCAGCGACGGGGTGTCGGACTGGGGCTGCTGCTGCTGGGGTGCCTGCTGCGGCGCGCCGGCGCCGGGGCCGGGGCGGCCGGCGGCGAGCTGGGAGGCGCACACCTCGCAGAGGACCGCGGAGCCGCGGCCGGCGCCGGTGGCGACGATCATGCGGACGACGCCCGGCCGCTGCTCGCAGAGGGAGCAGATCGCCGCGCCGTTCACGGGGGAGGAGAAGAGATCGGGCACAGTGGTTCCTTCGGGAGGGGAGAAGATCTCAGTCGATCGGACTGAGATTGTAGGAGGTCGTTGCATGCGCAAGAGTCAGGGCCCGCACGCGCATCCGCTGCTGACTCCGGTCCTCTCCGGGTAGTCCGCGGTCCATGGCGGCGCCAACGGCGGCCCCCGTCGTCCCCGACCGCACCCATGACGCGCGCGTCTCGGTCGTGGTGATCACGCGCGACCGCGTCGCCGATCTGCTCAACGCGCTCGCGCACCTGCGTGCGCTGGACGAGCGCCCGCGGATCCTCGTCGTCGACAACGGCTCCGGCGACGGCACGGGCGCCGCCGTGCGGGCGCGCTTCCCCGGGGTGGAGGTCATCGAGCTCGGGGAGAACCGCGGCGCCGCGGCGCGGACCGTCGCGGTCGAGCGGTCGACGACGCCCTACGTCGCGTTCGCCGACGACGACTCCTGGTGGGCGCCCGGCGACCT
>DASVQH010000440.1:0-5364 GCA_036389195.1 Solirubrobacteraceae bacterium | reverse complement strand
AGTACCTCGGCGGTCTCTGCGACGCGGTGGGCGGCGCGGTGATCGTGCGCGACGCGCGCGCCCACGAGGGCATGAAGTTCGTCCAGAACTCCGTCGGCGCCGTTCCCGGCCCGTTCGACTGCTTCCTCGTGCACCGCGGACTGCGCACGCTGCACCTGCGGGTCGCCGCCCACACGGAGAACGGCCGTGCGGTGAGCGCGTGGCTGGCCGAGCAGCCGGGCGTCTCGGAGGTCCGCTGGCCGGGCTTCGGCGGCATGGTCTCCTTCCGCCATCCGGACGCGGTGGCCATCGCCGGCGCGACGCAGATCTTCACGCTGGCCGAGTCCCTCGGCGGCGTCGAGTCGCTGATCGAGGTCCCGCAGGCGATGACCCACCAGTCCGTGGAGGGGTCCGCCGCCGCCGTGCCGGCCGACCTGGTGCGGCTCTCCTGCGGCGTCGAAGCCGGCGAGGACCTCGTCGACGACCTCGCCGGCGCGCTCGCCGCGGCCAGGGACTCAACGCCCCTGGCCGCGACGGCAGGCCGCGCCTAGCCCGCGCGGACGGTCCGGGTCTTGCGCCCGGACTTCTGCAGGGTGGCGTTGCCCAGGAACCGGACGGTGACCTTCAGCCGCCCGCGCACGTCGGTGCGCTTGCGCGAGAACCGCACGCTCGAGCGGAACGTGCAGTCCGAGCGCAGCGTGGTCTTGCGGCTGGAGACCGTCTTCGAGCCCCGCTTGATGACGACGGACACCTTGCCGCCGGTGCAGGCGGTCGCCGGGGCGACCCCGGTCGGCAGCGCGACGCTCCCGCGGGTGGTGAACTTGTAGGGCCGGCGGCGATCGCGGTCGGGGCCGACCTTCACGATCAGCGACCGCGGCTTCGCCTTGCCCGTGGGCGGCGCCGGGGGCGGCGAGCCCTGGCCGGCGACCTCCACGCGCTCGCAGCGGTCCTCGCCCTCGGTGTCGACGCGGTCCAGGCCGTCGGCGCGCACCGTGTCGAAGCCCTCGCCGCAGATCACGTCGTCGGCGGTCTGGTCGCGGGTGAAGACGATGTCGTTGCCCGCGCCGGTGACGATGCCGTTGGCCGACGGGTTGCCGGAGATCAGGTCGGCGCCGCTCCCGGTCGTGACGTTCTCGACGTCGGCGAGCGTGTTGTCGTTCTCGCCGGTGAAGCCGTCGCCGCCGGCGCCGTCGAGCGTCACCACGACGCGTCCCGCCGAGAAGCTCTCGTCGTCGGGGCTGCTCGCGAAGCGGGTGGCGTAGTCGGCGGTGTCCGAGCCCTCGCCGCCGCTGAGGACGTCCGGGCCCGAGCCGCCGTCGAGGTTGTCGTCGCCGGCCGCGCCGCCGAGGCCGTCCTCGCCGGAGCCGCCGAAGAGGTTGTCGTCGCCGGGCCCGCCGTCGAGGCCGTCGTCCCCGGTCTCGCCGAGCACGTCGTCGGCGTCGGCGCCGCCGAACACCGCGTCGTTCTCCGTCCCGCCGCTCACCGAGTCGACGCCGGGGCCGCCGTCGACGCGGTCACGGCCGCCGCCGCCGGTCAGCGTGTTGCTGGCGGGGCTGCCGGTGATGACGTCGTCGCCGCCGCCGCCGACGACGTCCTCGACGTCGAACATGTTGTCGCCCTCGTTGAGCCGCCCGTCGTTGGGCGCGTTGTCGAGCGAGACGAACACGGGCGGGGCGGGGGAGAAGCCGCCCTCGTCGTCGTCGAAGCCGCCGGCGTAGCTGGCGACGTCGACGCCGGGGCCGCCGACGAAGACGTCCGCGCCCTCGTCGAGCAGGCTGCCCGACCCCTGGAAGTAGGCGTCGCTGCCCGGCCCGCCGTCGTAGCGGTCGTTCTCGGGCGAGCCGCCGAACGAGTCGTCGCCGGCGCCGCCGATCAGCAGGTCGCCGAAGCCGGCGCCGCGCAGCACGTCGTCGCCGTCGCCGCCGTCGACCACCACGGGCGCGATGACGTTCGAGAACGCCACGCTGTCGTCGCGATCGAACAGGTTGATGACGACGGACTGGAAGCCGCCGCTCGTGCAGGTGACGGTCGAGGCGTCGCTGTCGCCGTTCGTGCAGCCGCCGAGCGGCGTGATCGGCGCGTCGTCGGAGATCTGGTACTCCGTGTCGCTGATGCGGCTCACCACGACGGAGTTGAACTCGCCGGGGAGGCCGTCGAAGCGCAGCGTCGCGCCGTCGACGGCGGCGTTGCCGGCCAGCGCGGCGGGTGCCAGGCACAAGCCGGCGGCCGCCGCGCCGAGGACGGCGACGGCGGCCCGCCGGCGTGCGCGGCCTGGTCGGAGAGGATGGGGCACGTGGTTCCCTTCGTTGGGGGGCTGAGGCTGCAGTAGCCCCGTCAACGGGCGGGAACCGTCCGAGTTCCTGTTATTGGTCAGACAACCGGCGTATCGCGCGGTCAGCGACCGACGCGCGCAGGCTCGCGGCCCGGCCCGATCGCCTTGCGGTAGACGAGCAGGACGATCACGGAGCCGATGATGGCGCCGATGATGCCGCCCCAGTCGAACTTGTCGGCGTCGCCGATGTGGAGCAGGCGGAACAGGAAGTAGCCGATCAGCGAGCCGAGGAGGCCGATGCCGATCGTGACGAGTGGGCCGCCGGGGTCCTTCCCGGGCACGAGCGCCTTGGCGATGTAGCCGGCGACGAGCCCGAGCAGGAGGGCCGCGATGAGAGATACGATCATGGGCAGGGCCTACCCGCCTGGCCCCATCCTCATCACTAGGGTGCCGACGCATGAGCCTCGAGGACCCGGTCATCATCACGTGCTCGATCTCCGGCGCCGTCGCGAACCGCGAGCAGTGCCCGGCGATCCCCTACACGCCGGAGGAGTACGCGGCCGAGGCGCGGCGCGCGGTCGACGAGGGCGCGTCCATGATCCACATCCACGCCCGGACGCCCGACGGCGTCCCGTCGTACGCGATCGAGGACTTCCGCGCGATCACCGAGGCGATCCTCGGGGCGGTCGACGACGTGATCGTCAACTACTCGACCGGGGCCATCGGGGTGCCGATCGAGCAGCGCATCGCCTACCTGCGCGAGCTGCGGCCCGACGTCGCGGCGCTGAACATGGGCTCGATGAACTACGCGAAGTTCTCCGCGCGCCGCGGCGAGTTCGTCTTCCACACCGTCTTCGAGAACTCGTTCGAGACGATCATGACCTTCCTGGGCGAGATGAAGACGCTGGGCATCCGGCCGGAGCACGAGTGCTTCGACTCCGGGCACGTCGCCAACCTCGATCCGCTGCTGGCCATGGGGCTGGTCGACGCGCCGCTGCAGATCTCGTGCGTCATGGGCGTCGTCGGCGGCATCCGGCCGACCGCGCGCAACCTCGCGCACATGGCCGACCAGATCCCCGGCGGCCCCGACGGCCCGCACAACTGGGGGGTCATCGGCATCTCGCGCGACCAGTGGCGGCTGGTGGCGGCGGCGCTGACGCTGGGCGGCAACGTCCGCGTCGGCCTGGAGGACAACTTCTACCTCCCGGACGGGACGATGGCGCGCTCCAACGGCGACCTGATCGCGCGGGCCCGGCGGCTGACCGAGGACGTGGGCCGGCGGGCGGCGAGCGTCGCGGAGGCGCGCGAGCTGCTCGGCGTGCCGCGCCGGGAGCGGGTATGACGCTGCCCCTGGAGGGCGTCAAGGTCCTCGACCTCTCGCGCCTGCTGCCCGGCGGGTTCTGCTCGCTGCTGCTCGCCGACTTCGGCGCCGAGGTGCTCAAGGTCGAGGACACCGGGATGGGCGACTACGTCCGCTGGGCGGCGCCGCACGTGGAGGGCGCCGAGCGGTCGGCGAGCGGCGCGCTGTTCCTCGCGCTCAACCGCAACAAGCGCTCGATCCGGCTGAACCTGAAGACCGAGGAGGGGCGCGACGTGCTGCTGCGCCTCGCCCGCGAGCACGACGTCCTCCTGGAGTCCTTCCGGCCCGGCGTGCTCGACCGCCTCGGCGTCGGCTACGAGGCGCTGCGGGCGCAGAACCCGGGGATCGTGCACTGCGCGATCAGCGGCTACGGCCAGGACGGCCCGTACCGCGATCGCTCGGGGCACGACATGAACTACCTCGGGCTGGTCGGGCTGCTCGGGCTCTCCGGCGACGCCGGCGGGCCGCCGGCGCAGGCGGCAGGCCAGATCGCCGACCTCGGGGGCGGCGCGCTGATGGCGGCGTTCGGGATCCTCGCCGCGCTGCGCGAGCGCGACCGCTCCGGGGAGGGCCAGCTCGTCGACGTGTCGATGGCCGACGGTGCCCTGTCCTGGCTGGCCATGGTCGCCGCGGGCTACTTCGCCTCGGGCGAGGTGCCGCGGCGCGGCGGCCTGCCGCTGGCGGGCTCGCTGGTCTGCTACCGGCCGTACGCGTGCGCCGACGGGTGGGTGACGCTCGGGGCCCTGGAGCCGAAGTTCTGGGCCGCCTTCTGCCGCGGGGTCGAGCGCGAGGACCTGCTCGAGCGCCAGTTCGACGCGCCCGGCTCGGAGACCCACCGCGCGGTGGCGGAGATCTTCGCCGCGCGCACCCGCGCGGAGTGGACCGCGTTCGCCGGCGACCACGACTGCTGCCTGGAGCCGGTGCTCGAGCTCGACGAGGCGCTGGACTCCGAGCTCGTGCGGGCGCGTGACATGGTCGTCGAGCTCGACCAGCCCGGCGCGACGGAGCCGGTGAAGCTGCTCGGCGTCCCCGTGAAGCTCTCCCGGACGCCGGCGGACCCGGTGCGCGCGCCGGGGCCGTCGCTGGGCGCCGACACCGACGCGGTGCTGGCCGGCCTCGGGTTCTCGGACGACGAGGTGGCGCGGCTGAAGGCGGCGGGCGCGGTGGCCGGCCCCACCGAGGACGTCGCTGGATCGTTCCTGGGCTGATGCCGTGAACGAGCCGCTCGGGCTCTTCCCGCCCGGCAGCGCGCGGGACGCCGACGGGATGCTGACGCTCGGCGGCTGCCGCGCCGACGCGCTCGCCGCCGAGTTCGGCACGCCGGCCATCGTGGTCGACGAGGGCGCGCTGCGCGCCCGGGCGCGCGAGTACGCGGACGGGCTGGCGGCCCGGTGGCCGCGGTCGCGCGTGGTCTTCGCCTCCAAGGCGTTCCCGTGCACGGCGGTCCAGCGGGTGATGGTCGAGGAAGGACTGGGCCTCGACGTCGCGGGGGGCGGGGAGATCGTCACCGCGCTGCGCGCCGGCGCGGACCCCGCGCGGCTCGTCCTGCACGGCAACGCCAAGAGCGACGAGGAGATCGCGATGGCCGCCGAGCACGGGATCGGGCTGGTGGTCGTCGACGGCGCCGACGACGTCGACCGCCTCGAGCGCACCGGCGCGGCGCACGACGTGCTCGTGCGGGTCGTCCCGGGCGTGGTGGCCGACACGCACGCCGCCGTGCTGACGGGCCACGAGGGCTCGAAGTTCGGCCTCG
>DASVQH010000439.1:0-7986 GCA_036389195.1 Solirubrobacteraceae bacterium | reverse complement strand
GCGCCGGTCAGCTCGGCCTCGAGCTCGGCGAAGAAGTCGGTCATGCGGGAGGCTCCTCGGCGGTGTGGGCGGCGCGCAGCCGGGCGAGGCCGCGCGAGACCCGCTGGCGGATCACGGACTCCGACGTGCGCGCCGCGCGTGCGATCTCCGCGTACGGGCGCTCGTCGACCACGCGGGCGCGGACGGCGTCGCGCTGATCGGGGGGAAGCAGGGAGAGGTCGACGTCGCAGGACGCGATCGCGCTCAGCGCCTCGTCGTCGAGCACCAGCGGCTCCATTCCGAGCCGCCGGCGCGCGCGGTCCTCCACGCGCCCGCGGCGCTGCGCGCCGCTGAGCTGGTGGCGGGCGATGCCGTACAGCCAGCCCGCCGCGCTGCCGCGTCGCGGATCGAACCGGCCGCTCCCCTCGAGCGCGGCCGCGAACGTCTCCGCGGTCAGGTCGGCGGCGAGCTCGGGGTCGCCGGTGCGGCGGACGAAGAACCCGGCCAGCGGGCGGGCGTGGCGGCGGTAGAAGGCGGCGAAGGCGTCGGGCTCCCGCGCGCAGGCGTCGACGAGCTCCTCATCGGTTCGCGGCTCCATCCCCCGTTCATTGTCCTGGCGGGGCGAAGTTGTGACGGCCGGCTAGGTGACGAGCCGTTCGGCGGCGTCGGCGGCGCGCGCCACCAGGTCCGCCACTTCGACCGCCGGCTGGCGCCACTTGCCCAGCACGTAGGCGGCGACGAGGTCGGGATCCGTCGAGTCCGGGCGGCCGACCCCCGTTCGCACGCGGTGGAACTCCGCGCCCCCGAGCTCGCGCTTGAGCGACTTCAGCCCGTTGTGGCCGGCCAGTCCCCCGCCGAGCCGCACGCGGATCTCGCCGAACGGCAGGTCGATCTCGTCGTGGACGACGATCAGCCGGTCGAGCTCGACCCTCAGCGCCCCGCGCGCCGGCCCGACGGAGCGACCGGCGTCGTTCATGTAGGTCAGCGGCTTGAGGACCGCCACGCGCGGGCCGCCCGGGAACGTCCGCCCCTCGGCGAGCTCGCCGGCGAACTTCCTGCGGAAGCCGCCGAGGCCCCAGCGCTCGGCGAGCGCGTCGGCGACCTGGAAGCCGACGTTGTGCGGAGTCTGGGCGTAGCGCGAGCCGGGGTTGCCCAGCCCGACCAGCAGCCAGTCGACCGGCGCGGAGATGGCCGTCTTAGCTGGACGACGACGCGGTCGGCGAGTCGTCCGGGTCGGCGGCGCCCTCGGCCGCCTCGTCACCCGTGTCGCCCTCGGCCTTGCCGGCCTCGATCTCGCCCGCCTCGCCGATGACCTCGGTCTCCAGCTCGATCTCGTCCTCGGTGGGCTCGAGCGTCGGGGGAGTGATCGTGGCGATGACGGTCTCGTCGGGGTCGTCGAGCAGCGTGACGCCGGGCGGGGCGGTGAGCTCCGACAGCGTGACCGTCGCGTTCATCTCCATGCCGGAGACATCGTGGACGATGACGTCGGGCAGGTCGCCCGGAAGCGCCTCGATGTTGAGCTCGCGCGTGTCCTGGCTGAGCACGCCGCCCTCGACGACGCCCGGAGCGACGTCGGCGCCGTGCAGCTCGACCATGACGGTCGACTGGATCGGCTGGGCCATGTCGACGCGCAGGAAGTCCACGTGCATCGTCTCGCCCCGGACCGGGTGGCGCTGGAGGTCCTTGACGATGACGGGCTCGGCGCCGCTGCCGTCGATGTCGAGCTCGACGACCGCGCCGGCGTGGGCGAGCGTGCCGCGCAGCACCTTGGCGTCGACCTCGAAGGCGCGCGGCTCGGCGCTGCCGCCGTAGACGACGCCGGGGACGAAGCCGCGCCGGCGCAGGCGGCGGGTGGCGCGCGAGCCTTCGACGGGGCGCGAGGAAACCTGGAGTGCGGTGCTGTCCGAACCGGCCATGAGGGTTGGCCACTTTAGCGAACGGTGGCCGGAGGCCGGTGCCCGGCCGGACGCCGAGATGCCCGAAAGTGCTACTGAGCGGGTTGCTCGGTGGGTATCTTTCCTCCATGACGTCGCAGGAGGAGATGGTTCTGGTCTTCGGCGCGCTCCATCTGGTCGCCGCCGCGCTCGGCGGCCTCCTGCTGTTCATGTTCATGCGGTCCGAGGAGACCACCGCGTGGACGCCCAAGCCCGAGGACGACGAGCCGGGCGGCGGCGGCAACGACCGTCTGCCGGGCCAGCCCAAGGGCACCCCGCCGGGCGGCATCCCCCTCCCCCACGCCCGGCAGGCGAGCATGCGCCTGCGCGGCTACGGGCGGCTCGCCGACGCCTATCCGCGCCGCGACCGCCGCACCGCCCCGGAGACCCCGCGCCGCACCCCGGCCCGGCCGGTCCCCACCCGCCGGCCGTAGAGGGGTCAGACCCCTCACTTCAGTCCGTGAAGGAAGGGGTCTGACCCTCTGGGCGGCTACGGCGTCCCGAGCTGGTTCGTGGCTCGGAACGCGCGCTGCACGTCCACCCATGCCGGCTTGCGCTCGAAGCTGCCGTAGCGGGTCAGCCCCTTCTGGTGGATCGGCGGCTGCGGGCGCGGGTTGCCGCCGTCCCAGCCGGGCCGGACGCGGAACTCGTTGATGGCCCAGTAGAGGGCGCCGCTGAGGTACGGCTTGCTCGCGAAGGTGGCGAGGTTGTAGTTCACGTACTCCTGCTGGTAGCCCCACGTGCCCTTCTCCTCCACGGGCCCGTCGCGGTTGGCCTCGGCGCCGAACTCGGTCACCATGAGCGCCTTGTCCGGATAGCACTTGCGGACGTTGTCGAGGTACGGCGAGAGCCCGCGGCGGTCGAACAGGCGGCCGTCGGGGCCGGGGTACCAGCCGAAGTAGATGTTGACCCCGATGACGTCGAGCGAGCGGTAGCGCTCCTGGCACGGCGTCGTCGGGTAGCCGGCGACCGCGATGCCCACGGGCCGCGAAGGATCCAGGCGCTTGGCCTGGCGGACCGCGTCGTCGATGTAGGCGCCCTGCGTCGGCCCGGCCTTCGGGGACAGCTCGTTGGCGATCGACCACAGCATCACCGACGGGTGATTGCCGAACGTCTCGATGTTCTTCGTCAGCTCGCGGGCCGCGAGCTTGCGGACGGTCCGCTCCTTGAGGTACTTCGTCTTGACCGCGTAGACGGGGATCTCCGACCAGATCAGCAGCCCCTCGCGGTCGGCGAGCTCGTGCATGTACGGGTGCATCGGGTAGTGCGTGCGGATCACCGTCGCGCCGATCTCCTTGGCCTCGGAGACGAGCTTCTCGCGCAGCCGGTTGTCGACCGCGAAGCCCTGCTCGCGCGAGTCCTCGTGCAGGCCGACGCCGCGCAGGTTCACCGCGCGCCCGTTGAGCAGCAGCCGCCCGTCGCGCGACACCTTGATCGAGCGGATCCCCGTGTGGAGCTTGTACGTGGCCAGTGCGCGGCCGGCCCCGGCCGCCGTCACGGTCACCGGGTAGAGGTTCGGCGTCGCCGGGCTCCACAGCTTGGGCCGCGCCACGCGCACGCTGCCGCGCACCTCGCGCACCCCGCCGGCGCCCATGGCGACCGTGCCCAGCCGCACCGTCTTGCCGCCGAAGCGCGCGCTGACCGCCGTGCGCACCGGCGCGCCGGCCACGTTGCGCACCGTCGCCGCGATCTTCACGCGCGCCGGGCACGTCGGACAGGGCAGGACGGGCGTCACCTGCACGCGCTTGAAGTCCACCTGGTCGAGGCGGCGCAGGTAGACCTCCCGCAGCAGCCCGCCGTAGTTCCACCAGCCGCCGGTCGGGGCGCCGGTCGTCGTCAGCCCGGACGGCGGGAAGTCGGTGGGCCGGCGGCGCGAGTCGACGCGGATCACCAGGCGATTGGTCCCGCGCCGCTTCAGGCCGCGGTCGAGCGCCATCTCGAACGGGATGTACGCGCCGCTGTTGGTGCCGAGCGGGCGGCCGTTGAGCCAGACCTTCGAGCGGTAGTTGACCGACTCGAAGCGCACCGCCCAGCGCAGCGCCGCGGCCGTGCTGGGCAGGGAGAACTCCTTGCGGTACCAGCCGATCGAGCCGCTCATCGACTCCGGCGACTCGTCGGTGGCGTTCCACGCGTTGGGGACGCGGACGCGCGTCCACCCGGAGCGCGAGCTCTGGCGCATGTAGCGGCGGCGCACGCCGTCGTCGCCCGGATCCAGCCGGAACAGCCAGTCGCCGCCCATCAGGTAGCGGTTGGTCGGGCCGTCGGCGTACAGCGTGCGCTTCGACGGCGTGTCGGCGGCGGCGGCCGCGGGGGCGAGCAGCGCGAGGGCCGCGGCGGCGGCGAGGAGACGGGGGAGCATCACCGCGCATCCCAACACACCCGCACGGCGGGCGTCGCGCTCCTCACTCAGCAGCCACGCTCCCCGGGCAGCGGCGGGCCGACGCTGACCAGGGTCACGCCGCCGCCGGTGAGCGGTCCCTCGCGGCGGACGCGGACGCACTGGACGACCGGCAGCCCGTCGCCCGCGCGCCACGCGACGCGCCCCGTGCCCTCCTGCCGCGTCAGGGCCACGTTCACCGATGGGCTGTAGGTGAGGATCTTCACGTCACCCGGGCGGCGCAGCCCGGCGACCCGGCGGCGGACCGTCGCGACGCAGGCCGGCTCGGCGCGGCACAGCGGCAGCCGGGCGAGCACGGCGCCCGCGTCGCCACGGGCCTCGGCGCGCACGACCGCGATGACCTTGGCCCGCTCGGTCCCCGTGCCGGTCAGCGCGCGGGCCAGCAGCGCCGAGATGGCGAGAAAGGCGAAGACGGCGAAGCCGATGGCGAGCAGGCGGGCCGGGCGCGACATGCGAAGCCCGGCATGGTGCCAGGCGCGGTCAGCCGGCCTCGGGGAACTCGTCGCCCGAGAGCTCGAGGAAGCGGCGGACCGACGCCTCCTGGCGCCCGAGCTGCTCGCCGACGCGCCGCGCGTGCTCGGCGGCCAGCGTCAGGAAGTCCTCCAGGCAGCGCTCGGGATCGTCGGGCAGCGGGTACACGCGGGCGACGTCCTGCTGCGCGCAGGCGATGCCCATCGGCGGGCGCCCCTGGGCCAGCGGCTGGGCGGCGCATACCGGGGTCACGACGATCTGGCGCTCGGCGGCCACCAGCGCGCAGGGCATCAGCCGGTGGGCGGGGAGCCGGACCGACAGCCCGACGGAGCGGTCGACGGTCACCCGCGCGCCGGCCAGGTCCTCCAGCGGCTCGCGCCAGATGTCGAGGACGGTGTCGGCGCCGACGAGGGCGTCGCGCAGCGTCCCGGCCTGCTCGGCGTAGAGCTGGCCGGCCGCCTCGCGGTCCTCCGCTGCGGCCAGATCCAGGTCGCAGGGGACGCGCAGGAGGTCGTCGGCGGCGACCGAGCTGCCGGCCCCGTGGCGCCCGGTGGCGACGTAGGTCTGGATCGTCCCGAGGTCCCGGCGGCCGTGGAAGACGACGGTCAGCATGTCTGAGAGCGGCAGGCCCGAGACCCGCAGCGCGACCGCAGCCGACTCATCGGGCTCGATCAGCGCCCGCCGGAGCAGCTCGTCTGCCTCGTGGTCGTCCATGGCTACCTCCTTCGGAGTTCTGAGGAGTATCGGCCGAGGTGAGCGAGATGTTGACCGACCGGCAGGCGGAAGAGAAGAGGGAAGCGTTCTCCCCCGCGTCGATGCGGGTAGGCTCGCCCGCGCCATGGGACTCATCTACAAGCCCTTCGGGATCATCATCGGCCTGATGGCCGGCCAGGTCGGCAAGAAGCTCTTCGACTTCGTGTGGACGAAGATCGACGACGAGGACCCGCCGAAGCCGACCACCGAGGACGCCCAGTGGGTCAAGATCCTCACCGCCGCGGCGATCCAGGGCGTGATCTTCAAGCTGACGCGCGCGGTGGTCGACCGCAACGCCGCGCAGGGCTTCGCCTACCTCACCGGCGTGTGGCCGGGCGAGAAGCGCCCCGACGCCGACGAGTAGCCGCTCAGCCGCCGCCGCCGCGGAGCACGAAGCCGCGCTCGGCGAGGGTCGCCAGCGCGTCCTCGAAGCGGGCGAAGTCGCGGCGCAGCAGGTGATCGATCGGCCGGCCCGCCGGCCCCTCGCGGCGCACCCAGCGGCGCAGCACCGGCGCGCCCGCCTGCTCCTCGGCCTCGGCGAGCAGGTCGAGCAGGATCGGCAGCTCGGGCTTGTGGTCGAGGTCGCCGGCGACGATCGCCAGCGGGTCGGCGTCGAGCACCGCGATCAGCTCCTCGTCGGAGAGGCGGAGGAGGTCGGCCAGGCGCGCCGCGCCCGAGCCCGCCACTAGAAGAGCTGGTTCTCGCCGCCGAAGACCTCGGACACCGAGTCGTCGGTGAAGATCCGGCGGATCGAGTCCGTGAGCATGTCGGCGCACGACAGGACCTGGATCTTGTCCGGCGCGCCCGGGCGCAATGGGATCGTGTCGGTGACGACGATCTGCTCGAACGGCGAGTCCTTCAGCTTGGCGTAGGCGTTGCCCGAGAAGATGCCGTGCGTCGCGACCGCGAAGACGCGCTTGGCGCCCTCGTCCATCACGGTCCGCGCGGCGGCGAGCAGCGTGCCGCCGGTGCCGATCATGTCGTCGACGAGGATCGCCGTGCGGCCCTGGACGTCGCCGATGACGTAGCCGATCTCGGCGACCTGCTGAGCGGGGCGCTCCTTGTTGAGGATCGCCAGCTCGGCGCCGACCTTGGACGCGAAGTTCTTGGCCAGCTTCACGCGGCCGGCGTCCGGCGAGACGACGACGAGGTCCTCGAGCTGCTGGTCGCGGAAGTACTGGGTGAGCATGAACAGCGCGGTCATGTGGTCGACCGGCTTGGAGAAGAAGCCCTGGATCTGGCCGGCGTGGAGATCCATCGTCAGGACGCGGTCGGCGCCCGCGGACTCCAGCGCGCGGGCGACAAGGCGGGCGGAGATCGGCTCGCGGGGCGCGGACTTCTTGTCCTGGCGCGAGTAGCCGAACCACGGCGTGACCGCGATGACCCGGTGCGCCGACGCGCCGACCGCCGCGTCGATCATCAGCAGCAGCTCCATCAGCGCGTCGTTGGGCGAGACGCCGGTGGCCTCGTTGCCGCAGGTCGGCTGGACGATGAAGACGTCCGCGCCGCGGATCGACTCCTCGTAGCGGCAGTAGACCTCGCCGTCGTCGAAGGTCTTCAGCGTGACGCCGCCGAGGTCGACGTTGAGCTTCCCGGCGATCCGGTGCGCGAGCGCCGGGTTCGCGCGCCCGGAGAAGAGCATGAGCCGCTTGTCGTAGCCGAGCGGCAGCGAAGTCGCGGCTGACGGGGCGGTGGCGGGCGACGAGTCCACGCTCACGGACGGCAGTCTACGCACGTCGGAAGACGTCTCGTGCGCCGTCGTCGCATTCTCCGGCCGTCGGGGTCCGGCCTGGCCGGCGTCGAGCCGCGCGTTCATCTCTTCTGCCGCTCCGCGTAGCCCTCGATGTTGCGCTGGCGCTCGCGCGCGACGCCGAGGGCGCCCGGCGGGACGTCCTCGGTGATGACCGAGCCGGCCGCCGTGTACGCGTCGTCGCCGACCTCGACCGGCGCGACGAACGCGGTGTCCACGCCGCCCCGCACGCGGCGGCCGATCCGCGTCCGGTGCTTGTTGACGCCGTCGTAGTTCGCGGTGATCGAGCCGGCCCCGAGGTTCGAGCCTTCGCCGATGTCGGCGTCGCCGATGTAGGAGAGATGGGGGACCTTCGCGCCGGCCCCGACCGTCGAGTTCTTGATCTCCACGAACGTCCCCGCCTTCGCGCGCTCCTGGAGCACGGCGCCGGGGCGCAGGTAGGCGAACGGGCCCACGGTGGCGCCGGCGGCGATCCGCGCCCCGGTGACGTAGGAGTGCGGGATCGCCACCCCGTCGGCGACCTCCGAGTCGATCAGCGTGGTCAGCGGGCCGATCGTGCATCCCCCGCCGATCGCGGTCGCGCCGCGCAGGAACGACGACGGCTCGATCGTCGTGTCGGCGCCGATGGTCACGTCGGCGTCGATCAGCGTCGAGGCGGGGTCGACGATCGTCACGCCGGCGCGCGCGTGGGCGAGGTGGCT
>DASVQH010000438.1:0-18235 GCA_036389195.1 Solirubrobacteraceae bacterium | reverse complement strand
ACACGACCGCCGCCCTGCCGGCCGCGAGCGTGCCCGTGGCGCTGCCCGGCGCCGCGGCGGCGGCGGTCGCCTACGCGGCGGTGGCGGCCGCGGTGCTCGCCGTCCGGTCCGCGGTCGCGCGGCGGTGGCTTCGGCGCATCGGCGGGCGCCGGCGGCGGCGCCGCGCGATCGGCGCTGCCGCGCTCGCGGTCGCGACGATGGCCGCGCTCTTCCTGATTCGCGGGCCCGCGCCGCCCCGCCCCGGCGAGCTCGTGGTCTCCTTCCTCGACGTGGGCCAGGGCGACGCGACGCTCCTGCAAGCCGGCGGCGCGGCGATCCTCGTCGACACCGGGCCGCCCGGCGGCCCGATCCTGCGACGGCTGCGCGAAGCCGGCCTCAAGCGGCTCGACCTGCTGGTCCTGACGCACGGGCAGGCCGACCACGAGGGCATGGCGCCGGCCGTGCTGCGCGCCCATCCCGCGCGCGTGATCCTCAACGGCGCGGCGGGCGCCGACACCCCGGTGCAGCGACAGCTGGCGCAGCTCGCCGCCCGCGCGCACGCCCGGACCGTGGTGGCGGAGGCGGGCGAGACGCTGCGGGTGGGGCGGATGGCGCTGCGGGTGCTGTGGCCGCCCCACCGCGCCGCGGGCACGGCGCCGGCCGGAGACCCGAACGACCGGGCGGTGGTCGCGCAGGTCACCACGGGTGGATTCGACCTCCTGCTCCCGGCCGACGCGGAGTCGAACGTGACCGCCCGGCTCGCCCTCCCGCGCGTCGACGCCCTGAAGGTCGCCCACCACGGCAGCGCCGACGACGGGCTGCCCGCCGAGCTCGGCCGCCTGCGCCCGCGGTTCGCGGCGATCGAGGTCGGCGCCGACAACACCTACGGCCATCCCGCGCCGTCGACGCTGGCGGCCCTTCGCGCGGTCGGCGACGTCGCGCGGACGGACCGCGACGGCACGATCCGGCTCCGGGTGGCCGGCGGCCGGATGCGCGTGGAGCGGGAGCGCGGATGACCGGGGCCACGACCGCAGGCAGGTCTAGACTCGAAGTCGGTGCCCGCCTTCAAGCCCGCCTACCTCATCCACGGCGACGACCACGGCCGGATCGCGGAGCGCCGGGCGCGCCTGCGGGCCATGGCCGAGGCCGAGACCGGCTCGGGCGGCGTCGAGCTGCTGGAGGGGGAGAGCTGCACGCCGGAGGCGGTGGCCCGGGCCCTCTTGGCGATGACCTTCGCCATGGGCCGGCGTTTCGTGATCGTGGATGGCGTCGAGCGCTGGAAGGCGGCCGACGCCGCCACGGTGGCCGATGCGCTGAAGGCGATGGACGGCGAGACGACGACCGTGGCGTTCTTCGCGCGCGAGGAGGGCCGCTATGCAGTGCCCGAGGCGCTGCACGCGGCGGTCAAGGCCGCCGGGGGCGTGATCGCGGCGGAGAAGACCGTCAAGGTCAAGGACCTGCCGCGGTGGGTGCAGCAGCGCGCGTCGGAGTGCGGGATCGAGCTCGAGCTGCCGGCCGCCCGTGCCCTGGTGGCCCAGGTGGGCGACCGCCAGCAGCGCCTGCAGCGCGAGGTCGAGAAGCTGGCCCTCGAGCTCGGCCCGGGGGCGCGGGCCGGCGTCGAGGAGGTCCAGGATGCGTGCGCGAGCTCGTCCGAACGCAAGGCGTGGACGCTCGCCGACGCGCTCGTGGCCGGCGACGCGCGGGCGGCGACGCGGTCGCTGCTCGAGCTGCGCCAGCAGGGCGAGCGCCTGCCCGGCCTCCTCTACGGGATGGTCCGGCGGCTGCGCGACGCCCACCAGATCGCCGAGGCGCTCGCCGCCGGCACGCCGCCCGCGGAGATCAAGCGGAGCCTGCGGATGCCGCCGTTCGCGGCCGACCGGCTGATCGCCGACGTCCGCGAGCGCGACGTCGAGACCTACCGGCGGGCCCTCGAGCTGATGGCCGATCTCGAGCTCGAGACGCGCGGCGGGGGGGCCGCCGCGCTGAGCGAGGAGACCATGGCGGTCCGGGCGGTGCTGGCGGTCGCCGGGTAGCCCGAGAGCGCCGGAACCGCTGCACGACCGCCCTCGCACGCCGGTTTCCGCGCCCTGGCCGGCCGGGCTTCGCGCCCGCGCCCCGGCTTATACTCGCCCGCTATGAACGCGCCGCCCGCGACCATGAACGCGACCCACTTCGCGACGCTGCAGGACAGCTTGCTGCTCACCGTGCGCAAGCAGGAGGCCACTTACGGCCGGGCGGTGACGGAGGAGATGTGGTCGCACGGGTTCCTCCCCGACAAGACGACCCTCTACGCCATCGAGGAGCACGGGCTGGGCGCCTACCTCTCCGATCTCCAGCGCTTCGTCGTCCAGCTGAACGGGCCGCTGCGGCCGATCCTGGACAACAAGGTCATCTTCGACAAGGTGTACGCCGGCGTCGTCCGGACCGCTCCGCTGCTGGGGTACACCGCGAACCGCCGGTTCGTCGGGGATCTGCCGCACAGCGGCGTCGTCTACGCCAAGCCGATGTCGGGGAGCGGCGGCGTCGGCGTCCGCCGCGCCGTCCTCGACGGCGACCGCGTCACCGTGCGCGACCAGACGACGACGCGGGAGGCGTTCCTCGCCGACCTGGTGTCGCGCCAGAAGACCTTCATCGTGAACGAGGGTGTGGAGCAGCACCCCGAGATGAACGAGCTCTACGACGGGACGGTCAACACGATCCGCGTCCTGATGATGCGCCCGCCGGACGGCGGAGAGGGGTTCGTCGCCGGGGCGGTGCTGCGCGTCGGCTCGCGCCGGTCGGGGCAGGTCGACAACTTCGGCGGCGGCGGCATCTCGTTCGCCATCGACCTCGACACCGGCACGCTCGGAGGCGGGTGGGAGAAGCGCGGCGTGCAGATGGAGGCCCACCCCGACACGGGCGCACCGATCACCGGACGCCGGCTCCCGCTGTGGAACGACGTGCTGGAGACATGCCACCGGGCCTTCGAGCACTGCCACATGATCTACGTGGGATGGGACGTCATCGTCTCGCCGGACGGCCCAGTGGTGCTCGAGGGCAACACCAGCAGCGACGTCAACCTGATGCAGGTGCACCGGCCGCTGCTGATCGACGACCGCATCCGCGAGTTCTACGACCACTACGGGATCCTGGACGTGCGCCCGAACAAGCCCGTCCACGCGCCGGCCGACGCCGGCGCGCAGCTGGTCTAGACGGGGTCCGGCGAGCCGTCGAGCGCCTGCAGGCGCTGGACGATCGTCCCGAACTTCAGCGGCACCGACGCCTTCACGGTCACGACGTCGCCGGCGCGCAGCTCCTCCAGCAGCGCGTCGACCAGCCGCTGCTTCGTGACGAAGTGACCGGCCGCCATGCGCGCGGGCAGGGCCTGCTGCATGTGGGCCATCTGGCGACCGAGGGTGAAGACCCGGTCGACGCCGCGCGCCTGGGCGTCGTCGGCGAGCGCCGCGTGCGTCGCCGCGGACTCCGCGCCGAGGTGGGCGATGTCGCCCAGCACCGCGATCCGGCGGCCGCCGGGGCCGGGCCTGAGGTCGCGCAGCAGCTCGAACGTCGAGCGGACGGAGAGCGGCGTGGCGTTGTAGCTGTCGTCGATGAGCGTGATCGGGTTGCCGCGGACGGTGAGCGGCAGGATGCGCGCACGGCCCTCGACCGCCTCGAAGGAGGCGAGAGAGGCCGCGTGGCCGGTGAGGTCCCCGGTCATCTCGTTCGCCGTGGCCAGCGCGCCAAGGCCGTTGAACGCCATGAACCGGCCCGGGAAGCCGAGGTCGAACTCGAGCGGGGCGCCGAACGCCGTCGCTCGTACATGCGTGCGGCCGTCCTGCGCGTCCACGTCGATCAGGCGGTAGTCGGACGCCTCGTGCTCGCCGAACGTGATGATCCGGCGCCCGAACAGCATCCGCTCGAGCTCCGCGAACACCGGGATGTCGCGACGGACCACGACGGCCCCGTCGGCGGCCATGTTCTCGCAGAGCTGGAGCTTCTGCTCGGCGATCACCAGCAGCGCCTCCTCGTGGGAGAGGTCCCCGCGAGCGATCGTGTCCAGGTGCGCGATGCCGAGCTGCGTCAGGACCACGACGTCGGGCTCGAGGATCTGCGAGACGGTGCGGAAGGCGTCGACCGCCGCGCCCAGGCCCACCTCGAAGACCCCGAGCGGAGCGCCGGAGCGCGCCGACGCGACGTGCTGGATGACGTCGGCGCGGAAGTTGCCGTTCCCGGGATTGGTGACGAGGCCGTCGTAGCCCTGCAGCATGTGCAGGAGCATGCCGCGAGTGGTGGTCTTGCCCACCGTTCCGGTGACCGCGGCGACCGGACCGCCGATCCGCCGGCGGCCCGCCCGCGCGAGCGCCTGGAGCGCCGGCTCCCAGCGGGGGACGCGGAGGATCGCCCGGTGCGCGGGCAGATCGGGGTGGTCCGCGAGCGCGCTGCCCACCACGATGCACCCGGTCGGCGGGGTCGCCGGCCGTGGCTCGTCCCCGAAGACGCGCCGCAGCTCGGACCCCCTGGTCACGAAGATGATGGCGCCGGCGGGCCAATCAGGCTCGATGTCATAGACGACGGTGCTGCGGACGCCCGTCGGCGCCCACTCCGGCCCCGGCGGGCGAGACCACGACCCCCCGGTGATCGAGGCCAGCTCATCCGCCGTCCACAGAGGCTGTTCCACGGCAGCGCTCACCTCAGCGGGTGCTCGGGATCGGCGCCACCGGCTCACTCGGAACCAACGCCCGCGCGTAGCGGTCCGCGAGCGTGCTGAGTGCCTTCTGCGCCATGCCGTCGGTCCCGTCGAAGACCACGCAGGCGGCCATCTTCTGCTGGCCGAACGCCTCGCGCGGGATCCCCGCCTCCTCGATCATCCGCCGCGGGACCGGGCGGTCGTACCCGCCCCCGACGGACCACGGCTTCATCTCCGCGCTCCGCCCGATCAAGCGGACGTCCGGCTGGGAGCGGACGAACAGGAACGGGAGCGGACAGCTGATGAAGCCGAGCCGGATGCGGTAGTCGCCCAGGCTCGCGCCGCTCACGTCCCGGCGCCGCGCGTCGGTCGTCGGCTGGAGGTCCTTGTTCCAGTACCCACCGCCGTGTCCGGTGACCAGCACGGTCCCCGGCAGGATGTCCTCGAACGCCAGGAAGACGGCGTCGTCGCCGCCGGCGCCCGAGGCGACGAACTCGGCCGCCAGCTCCCGATGGCGGGGCTCGGTGAGCCGCGTCCGCTGGTCCGTCTCCGGGAAGTCCGGACGCTCCCGCTCGATCACCGTCATGCCGAGCGCCTCCGCGATGTGCCGTCCCGTGTCGTTCCAGCCCTGGCGTCCGACCCGGACCGTGGCGGCGCGCTCGCAGCCCGCCTCGGCGGCCAGCACGGCGCACGCCGGGGCGTCGTACCCCCCGGAGACCGTCGCCAGCGGCTCGTAGCGGCGCCGCCGCTCGGGGTGGTCCGCGTTGCGCATGAGCGCGGCGGTGGCGTCCCCCATCGCCGCGCGGTACTCCTCGTAGCTCCCGAACCTGCGCGCCTCGACGTGCGGGAGCCGGACGGCGGACCCGTCGGCCCGGAGCTCGTAGTTGAAGTAGGTGAGCTTGTGGATCGTGACCTCGTCCGTGTCGAGCAGGCGGGTCTTGAAGCGGTGGAACCCGTCCGCGATCCGCCTCGACGGGGCGCTGAGGAACTTCCTCACCCGCAGGTCGGCCGCCGCGAGCGCGAGGGCCAGCGAGTTCGACGCGAACGTCCGCCTGGTCGGCTTGTGCTCGACCAGGAACACGGCTTCGAGCGTGTGCTTCGGCGTCAGGATCGTCAGCCGTCCGTCGTCACCGACGATGACGCCGCTGCCGAACAGGTGCTCCGCCGCCTCGGGGCGCCGCTCCTCGAACGGCCCGTCCCAGACGCCCTCCACGACGCCGTCGGGCAGCTCCTCGACGTCCTCCCCGATCGTCAGCGAGCTGCCGCCGTGCTCGCCGGTCGCGAGCACCCACCCGAGCGGCGGCATGCCGGTCTGCCGGCGCAGGACCGGCCGCTCGTCGGCGAGCGCGGACGTCGCGCCGGGCGAGATCAGCTGGACCGGCGTCGCGTCCGGCTGGGTGGGCGCAAGGTCGTGGAGCCCCTGGAGCTCCTGGACGACGCGCTCGAACCGCGCCCCAAGCGAGCCCTTGACCGTCACGACGTCCCCGGCGCACAGATCGTCCGCGAGCGCGGCGACGAGCGTCTCGTGCGTCTCGAAGTGGCCGGCGGCCACCGCCGGGGGGAGCGCTCGCTGGAGGTGCAGCGCCTCGGTGCCGAGGGTGTACACCCGGTCGACCCCCCGGGCGACGGCGACGCCCGCGAGCTCTGCGTGGGCGGCCGCGGAATCGTCGCCGAGATCGGCCATGTCCCCGAGCACCGCGATGCGCCGGCCCCCAGGCCCGGGCTCGGCCTCCTCGAGGAGCTCGAGCGTCGCGCGCATCGTGAACGGCGTCGCGTCGTGGCTGTCGTCGATCAGCGTGAACGGCACGCCGCCGACGTCGAGCGGCAGGACGCGCGCGCGCCCGCGCAACGGCACGAAGCCGGCGAGCGCGGCGGCGCCTGCGGCGACGTCGGCTCCGACCTGCGCCGCGGCGGCCAGAGCGCCCAGGCTGTTCATCGCCATGAACCGGCCGGGCACCGGGAGCTCGTACTCGAACGGCTCGCCGGCGGCTTGCGCCCGCACCCGGACGCCGGCGGCGTCGCTGCGGGCCCCGAGCAGACGGAGATCCGCGTCCGCCCGGGTTCCGAAGGTCACGATCCGGCGTCCGGCGACCGCCTCGCGGAGCTCCGCGTAGGCGGGCACGTCGCGGTTGAGGACGACGACGCCGTCCTCGGTCAAGGACTCCGCCACCTCGAGCCTCAGCCGTTCTTCGGGTCTCGGCGCCTTCTGCCGCTTGAGCGACCAGCGGCCGGCGGGGTCGGCGTGGGCGGTGACCAGCTCGGTCACCAGCACCACGTGGGGGCGCACGACCGCCGACACGTCGCGCAGCGATCCGGCAAGGCCACTCAGTCCGAGCTCGAGGGTGACGAACGCCGTCTCGGGGTGAGCCGAGGCCAGCTGCTGGAACGCGTGCACCCGGAGCCGGCCGTGGCCGGTGTACGGAAGGACCTCGCCCTGCGTCCTCAGGACCTCGGCGAGCATCGCTCGGGTCGTCGTCTTGCCGGTCGACCCGGTCACCACGACGACCTGGCCCTGCAGCCGCTCGCGCGCCTTCGCGGCCAGGGACCGCAGCGCGCCCAGCATGTCGTCGACGACGAGCACGGCGCGATGCTCGGGGAGGTACGGGCTCTCCGCGTCCTTGCGGGCGACGACCACGCAGCCGGTGGGCTCGGCCCGCGGCGGCGCTTCGCGCGCGAACCACTTCTGCAGCCGCTCCTCCGACGTGACGAACATGATGGAGCCGGGGAGCCAGGCACGCTGGATGTCGCTGAGCGCCGTCGTGCGGACGTTGCGCGGATCCCACGCGGGGCCGGGCTCGCGGAGCCACTCGCCACCGGTCACGGCCGCCAGCTCTGAAATGGTCCAGAGTCCCTGCGCGGCTCCGATCACGCCGAAACCGTAGCAGCGGAATACGACCGGCTCGGCGCCGGTGGAGACGGGGCGGACCGCCCGTCCGGGGCGCTAGGCCGCGGGGCCGCCGGCGCGGAGCCGGGCTGCCCGGGACTTCTTGCGCGCGCCGGTGTTCTTGTGCAGCGCGCCCCGCTTGACCGCCTTGTCGATCGTCTTCACGAGCTGGCGGTGGTCGGTGTCGGCGGTGGCGTCGTCGCCCGCGGCGACGGCGGCCTGCAGGCGCCGGAAGTAGGTCCGGATCGCCGACGTGTAGCGGCGGTTCTCGAGCCGTTCGCGCTCGGACCGGAGGATGCGCTTTTCCTGAGAGGGGATGTTGGCCATGACACAGAAGCGCCGCGGAGTCATCCCGCGGCGGGCGCCTACTATAGCGCCCTCGTGAGCGAGCGGGGCCGAGACCGAGAGCTGTCCGCCCGCCCCGTCGAGGACGCGTCCGCGGCCGCCGAGCCGGCCGCCGGGACCGTACCCGTCGCCGAGCCCGAGGAGGCCGGGCAACCGGGCTCCGACGCCGGCCGGGCGCCGCGGCGCCTCGCCGTGGCCACCGCGATCTTCGCCGCCGCCACCGGGCTGAGCCGGATCGCCGGGCTCGCGCGCGAGATCGTGGCCGCCAGCTACTACGGGACGAGCGGGGCGGCGTCGGCGTTCACGTTCGCGTTCGCGCTGCCGAACCTGATCCGCGCGCTCGTGGCCGACGCGGCGCTGTCCTCGGCCTTCGTCCCGGTCTTCTCAGAGCTGATGGAGCAGAAGCGCCGGCGGGAGGCGGCCGCGCTCGCCGGTGCGCTGTTCGGGCTGATCCTCGTCGTCCTCGGGACCGTCACGCTGGTGTTCATCGCGCTCGCGGGGGTGATCGTCCCGCCGCTCACCGGCGACGAGTTCACACCCGCGCTCGACGCGCTGACCACCGGGCTCACGCGCGTGCTGTTCCCGATCGTCCTCCTGCTGGGACTCAACGGCCTCGTCGTCGGGATCCTCAACTCCCAGGACCACTTCTCGATCCCCGCGATCGCGCCGCTCGTCTGGAACCTGGTGATCATCGCGGCGCTCGTCGCGCTGACCCCGCTCTTCGAGGGCGACGACCGGATCTACGCCTACGCGATCGGCATCGTCGCCGGCACGGTCGTGCAGTTCGCGATGGCGCTGCCGGTGCTCTCGCGCATCGGCTTCAAGCTCCGCGTCTCGCTCGACTTCCGCGAGCCGCGGATCCCGCGCGTGCTGAAGCTGATGCTCCCGGTGACCATCGGCCTCGGCCTGATCAACGTGAACCTCTTCATCAACCAGCTGCTCGGGTCGCTGGTCTCGAAGGAGGCCGGCCGGGCGATCGACGCGGCGTTCCGGATCTACATGCTGCCGCAGGGCATGTTCTCGGTGGCGGTGGCGACGGTGCTGTTCCCGCGGCTCAGCCGCCTCGCCACGCGGCGCGACGTCGACGGGCTGCGCGCGACCGCCGGCACCGGGACGCGCCAGATCGCGTTGCTGCTCATCCCGGCCGCCGCGGCCACCGTCGCGCTGGCCGTCCCCATCACGCGCCTGCTCTATGAGCGCGGGGTGTTCGACGCCGAGTCGACCCGCCTGACCGCCGAGGCGCTGTTCTGGTTCTCGTTCTCGCTGCCGTTCTCCGGGATCAACCTGCTGCTGACCCGGACCTTCTTCTCGCTGCAGCGCCCGTGGCTGCCGACGTCGCTGGCGGTGGGGACGCTCGCGATCAACGTCGCCGTGTCCGTCGCCCTGTACAAGCCGCTCGGCATCGGCGGCATCGTCATCGGGACGGCGGTCTCGACCGCGGCGATGACCGCCGGCCAGGCGGCGTTCCTGCGCCGCGAGCTGCACGGGATCGAGCTCGGCCGCACGCTCGCGGCGCTGGCGCAGATGCTCGCCGCCGCGGCGGCCTTCGGCGGGGTGGCCTACGCGACGTGGTGGCTGCTCGACGAGATCCTCGGGCGCTCGCTCCTCGGGCAGGCGATCTCGGTCACCGTCGCCCTGACCGCGGCGACGCTCGTCTACACCGGGCTGGTCCTGCTCATGCGCATCCCCGAGGCCCACCAGATCCTCGAGCTCTTCGCGGGCCGCCTGCGCCGCCGGCGCGGCAGCGGCGCCTCGTAGTCTCCACTCAGAGACCATGGCCGACCAGGCGCACATCCGGAACTTCTCGATCATCGCCCACATCGACCACGGGAAGTCGACGCTGGCCGACCGCATCCTGGAGATGACCCATACGGTCGACCCGCGGGGCATGCGCGCCCAGCTGCTCGACTCGATGGATCTCGAGCGCGAGCGCGGGATCACCATCAAGGCCCAGGCGGTGCGCGTCTTCTACACCGCGCGCGACGGCGAGGCCTACCAGCTGCACCTGATCGACACGCCCGGCCACGTCGACTTCACCTACGAGGTCTCCCGCTCGCTGGCCGCGTGCGAGGGCGCGCTGCTGGTGGTCGACGCCTCCCAGGGCGTGGAGGCGCAGACGCTGGCCAACACGTACCTGGCGATCGACTCGGGGCTCGAGCTGATCCCGTGCCTCAACAAGATCGACCTGCCGGGTGCCGAGCCGGAGCGCGTCGCCGACGAGATCGCCGAGCTGCTGGGCGAGCCGGCCGAGGGGGTCCGCCGGATCAGCGCGAAGACCGGCGACGGCGTGCTCGACGTGCTCGAGGAGCTCGTCCAGAAGGTCCCGCCGCCGGCCGGCGACCCGGACGGCCCGCCGCGCGCGCTGATCTTCGACTCGGAGTTCGACCAGTACCGCGGCGTGATCGCCTACATCCGGGTCGTCGACGGGACCTTCACCAAGGGCGAGGCGATCCGCGCGATGGCGGCGGGAACGGAGGCCGACATCGACGACATCGGCTTCTTCACGCCGAAGGAGACGCCGGTCGACAAGCTCTCGGCCGGCGAGGTCGGCTACCTGATCACCGGCATCAAGGACGTCACCCGCCTGCGCGTGGGCGACACGCTGACCACCAAGGCGCGCGGCGCGACCGAGCCGCTGCCCGGCTACCGCGACGTCAAGCCGATGGTCTACTGCGGGCTCTTCCCGATCGACTCAGACCAGTTCCCCGAGCTGCGCGACGCGCTGGAGAAGCTGACGCTCAACGACGCCGCCCTGCAGTGGGAGCCCGAGACCTCCGACGCGCTCGGCTTCGGCTTCCGCTGCGGCTTCCTCGGCCTGCTGCACATGGACATCGTGCGCGAGCGGCTGGAGCGCGAGTACGACCTCGAGCTGATGGCCACGATGCCGAGCGTCGAGTTCGAGGTGACGCTCACCGACGGCACCGTGCTGCCGGTCCACAACCCGACCGACATGCCCGACCCGGCGCGCATCGCCGAGGTGCGCGAGCCGTTCGTCCGCGCGTCGATCCTCACGCCGAAGACCTACATCGGCCAGATCATGGAGCTGTGCCAGGAGAAGCGCGGCGAGCACGCCGGGATGCACTACCTGTCGGCCGAGCGCGTCCAGCTGACCTACGACCTCCCGCTGGCCGAGATCGTCCTCGACTTCTTCGACCAGCTGAAGTCGCGCACGCGCGGCTACGCCTCATTCGACTACGAGCCGACCGGCCTGCGGCCTTCGCACCTGGTCAAGCTCGACGTCCTGCTGGCCGGCGACACCGTCGACGCCCTGTCGATGATCGTGCACCGGGACAAGGCGTACGAAGTGGGCCGCCAGCTGACCGAGAAGCTGCGCAAGAAGATCCCGCGCCAGCAGTACGACGTGCCGATCCAGGCGGCCATCGGGGCGAAGATCGTCGCCCGCGAGACCGTCAAGGCCTTCCGCAAGGACGTCACCGCGAAGTGCTACGGCGGCGACATCTCGCGCAAGCGCAAGCTGCTCGAGAAGCAGAAGGAAGGCAAGAAGCGCATGAAGCAGGTCGGCCGGATCGAGGTCCCGCAGGAGGCGTTCCTCGCGGTCCTCGAGCTCGGCGACGACGGCTGAGCTTCAGGCGCCGGGGGGACCGTCGTCGAGCGGCGGGCAGAGCGGCCCGTCGTCCTCCGGCTTCGCCGCGACGGGGGGCTTGGGCTTCGGGTCGTCGTCGGGCTCGTCGTCGCCCGGGGGCGCGGGCGCCGGCGCCGGGGCGGCCGGCGGCTCCTGCGGCGCCGGCTGCGCGGGCGCCGGGGTCGGCTCCGGCTCGGGCGCGGCCGTCGGCTCAGGCGCCGGCTCGCCGCCCTTGCCGCCCTCGTCACCGGCGGGCTGCGGGCCCTCGGGCGGCTGCTGCGTGACCGGCTCGGGCGTGCTCGGCGCCGGGGGCGGCGTCGAGGCGGCGGGGACCGGGCCGGCTCCGGCGCTGCGCGGCGCGGGAGCCGGCGGCTCGGCCGCGGCCGTCGGCGTGGCCGTCCCCGTCCCCTGGGTCTCCTTGGTGGCCACGAGCGGCTTCTGGGCCTCGCCGTAGTGGCCGCCGGTCGGGCGCGTGCCGGCCGACTGGCCCTGGCCGGGCAGCGGGGCGCCGCCCGCGGGGCCCTCGTCGCCGGCCGGCGCGGGGGCCTCCGGGCCCGCGGCGGGCGGCGCGGGAGCCGCACCGCCGCCGTCGCCGCCGTCGGTGGGTCCGGGGGGCTCGGGCATCTGCGGGGTCAGCGGGGGCGGGGTGCCGCCAGGCGTGGCGTCGCCGCGCGCCGAGCCGGTCGGCGGCGCGGCCGGCAGCCGTACGCGCACGCCGGCACCGGGCGCCGCCCGGTCCGGCGCGCGGTCGAGCGCCTGGCGCGACGTGCCGGACCCGGACCCGGTGGTGCCGCGCCGGCCGTCCCGGTCAGCGCGCGCCTCGGTCCCCGCTCCGCCGGAGTCCGTGGTGCCCAGCCGGCCGCTGCGATCGGGCTCGCCGAGCTCGACGTCGGGCGCCCGCGGCAGCTCGCGGCCGAGCGGGCCGGGCCACTGCTCGAAGCCGACGAGCGGCCCGATCAGCGCGTTGAGCAGCAGCGGGACGGCCACGAGCCACCCCACGACGTTCAACACCGCCAAGATCTTGAGCTTCTTGCTCACCGCGCCTGCATCGCCCCGATAGCTGAGAGTTCTGGACCGACGACCGATCCTGGCAGACACAACGGCGGATCGAGGCCGACCTTGCCGCAATTTCCGCGCGGCCGCCGATCGGACATTCGTCCGCTCGGCGGCCGTAGACTCCAGCGCCGCCCGCCCGCCGCACGCCCCGCCAGGAGCCGCCGTTGACCCCCGCCACCGCCACCGGCAAGACCTTCCCGCCGGTCACCTACGCCGTCGGGCGCGAGAAGATCCGCGAGTACGCGCACGCCGTGGGGGAGACCGACCCGCTGCACCTCGATCCCGAGGCCGCCCGGGCCGCCGGGCACGACGACGTCGTGGCGCCGCCCATGTTCGCCGTCGTCTACGCGTCCCCGGCGCTGATCGGAGCGCTCTTCGACCCCGAGGTCGGGCTCGACTTCGCCCGCATGGTCCACGGCGGCCAGGCGTTCGAGTGGGGGCCGCTGGTCCAGGCCGGCGACGAGATCACCACCACCGTCGAGGTCAAGTCGATCGAGGCCAGGGGCGACAAGACGTTCTTCGTCTTCGAGAGCCGCTCGGACAACCAGCGCGGCGAGCGGGTCTGCACGGGGACCTGGACCAACATCGTGCGCGGAGGCTGAGGAGATGACCGAGATGCAGGCCGGTACGCCGCTCCAGACCCTCCGGGTCACTCCTGACCGATATCTGACCATCCGCTACGCGGGCGCCTCGGGCGACTTCAACCCGATCCACATCGACGAGGACTTCGCGCAGCAGGTCGGCCTGCCCGGGAAGATCCTCCACGGCCTGTGGACGATGGCCCAGGTCGCCCGCGCGCAGACGCAGGCGGCGGGCGCCGGCCCGCGGGCGCTCGAGCGGCTCGAGGTCCAGTTCCGCGGGATGGGCGTCCCCGAGCAGGAGGTGACGGTCACCTCGACCGTCCGCAGCGTCGAGAACGGCATCGCCACCGTCGACACCGAAGCCGAGCAGAACGGCACCAGGATCATCCGCAACGCGACGGCCCGGCTGCGCCTCTAGAACCGCCCCCCGCGCTCCTATCCTCTACTGCGTGCTGACCCCGCGCCAGGAGCTGCTGCTGGGCAAGGTCGTCGACGGCTTCGCCGCGACCGGCCAGCCCGTGGGCTCGAAGGCCCTCGCCGCCGATCCCGACATCGGCTGCGGCCCGTCGACGATCCGCAACGAGCTCGCCGTCCTGGAGGAGCGCGGGCTGCTCGCGCACCCGCACACCTCGGCCGGCCGGATCCCCACCGACGCCGGCCACCGCTACTACGTCGACCGGCTGCTGCCCGCCCGCCGGGAGGCCGCGCCGCCCGCGCCCCCGGCGCTCCAGCTGGCGCTGGTGCGGCGCGAGGTCGACGAGGCGATGCGCCTGACCTCCGAGAAGCTCTCGCAGGTCACGAACCTGCTGGCGATCGTCTCGGCGCCGCCGATCCAGACCACCACGATCCGCCACGTCGAGGTCCTGGCACTGCAGCCGCAGGTGCTGATGGTCGTGATCATCACCTCGACCGGCGGTGTCTCCAAGCGCGTCTTCACCTTCGACTCGCCGGTCGACGGCGGCCTGGCCGACTGGGCCGCCGCCTACCTCAACGAGCAGCTCGTCGGCATGGGCCTGGGCGCCCGCACGCTGCGCTCGAAGCTCGCCGATCCCGCGCTCGGCCCGACCGAGCGCGCGTTCGTCGAGACGCTGGCGCCGGCGTTCACCGAGCTCGCCGAGACCGCCGAGAACACGCTCTACGTCGACGGCGCGACCCGCCTGCTGACCGAGCTGCGCTTCCAGGACGTCTCCCAGCTCAACTCGCTGATGGAGATCCTCGAGCGCCGGGTGACCATGCTCGGCGTGCTCTCGGCCGCCCTGGAGCAGCGCGGGCTCTACGTCCGCATCGGCCACGAGAACCAGGTCCCGGCGATGCACGGCCTGTCGCTGGTGGCGGCCAACTACGGCCTGCCCTCGCGCAACCTGGGGACGGTCTCGGTGATCGGCCCGACGCGGATGGACTACGCGTCGACGATGCGCTGCGTCCGCGCGGCCGCCGGCCAGCTCTCCCGCTTCATCGAAGACGTCTACGAGGACGGCTAGCGCGCGATGCCCCGCGACTACTACGAGGTGCTGGGCGTCGGCCGCGACGCCGGCGAGACCGAGATCAAGAAGGCGTTCCGCCGGCTCGCGCGCGAGCTGCACCCGGACGTCAACGCGCACGACCCGGAGGCCGAGGAGAAGTTCAAGGAGTGCGCCGAGGCCTACGAGGTCCTCTCCGACGCCGATCGGCGGCGGATGTATGACGCCTACGGGCACGAGGGCCTGAAGTCCGGCGGCTACTCCCCGAACTTCGAGGGCTTCGGCTCGATCTCGGACCTGTTCAGCGCCTTCTTCGGCGGCGGCGCGGGCGGGTTCGGCGGCGGCGCGCGCTCGGGCCCGATGCAGGGCGGCGACGTCGCGGTGGCGGTCGAGGTCGACCTGGCCGAGGCGGCGCGCGGCGCCCAGGTCGAGGTGGCCTACGACATCACCTCCCGCTGCGAGACCTGCCACGGCAACGGCGCCCAGCCCGGCACGCCGATCCGCACCTGCGACCGCTGCGGCGGCGCCGGCCAGATCCAGTCGGTGCAGCGCACGGCGTTCGGCCAGATGGTGCGCACGATGGTGTGCGACGTCTGCGAGGGCGACGGCCGCGTGCCCGAGCAGCCGTGCGAGACGTGCCGCGGCCGCGGGCTCGTCGCGCGCAAGGTGACGCTCGACGTCGACGTCCCGGCCGGCATCGCCGACGGCCAGCGCATCCGCCTGACCGGCCGCGGCCACGCCGGCGAGCGCGGCGGCCCGCCCGGCGACCTCTACGTGCTCGTCCGCGTGCGCGAGGACGAGCGCTTCCTGCGCGACGGCGACGACCTGGTCACGCTCGTCGACGTGGCGGCGCCGCTCGCCGCGCTCGGGACCCGGATCGACGTCCCGACGCTCGACGGCCCGGTGCCGCTGGAGATCCCGGCGGGGACCCAGCCCGGCGAGACGCTGGTCCTCGGCGGCCGCGGGATGCCGCCGCTGCGCCGCGGCCGGACGGGCGACCTGAAGGTGATCGTCAACGTCACCATCCCGCGCCGGTTGACCCGCGAGCAGCGCGACCTCCTCGAGCGCCTGGCCGGCTCGATGACCGACGACAACCTGCGCTCCGACGAGGGCATGCTCTCCAAGCTGCGGCGCGCGGTCACCGGCTCGCGGGCTTGATCCGGCTGGCGGTGCGCGTCGCGCGCGCCGACGCCGAGGCGGTCCTCGCCGAGCTGCTGGAGATCGCGCCGGGGCGCGGCGTCGAGGAGCGCGACGACGGGGAGGCCGTCGAGTACGTCCTCTACGGGGCGCCCGGCGAGCTGCCGGACCTCCCGGACGTGCGCGCCGCGGCGGGCGGCGCCCTCGTCGAGGTGTCGACCAGCGAGATCCCCGACGACTGGAACGAGCGCTGGAAGGCGTTCCATCGGCCGATCGAGGTCGGCCCGGTGCGGGTGCGGCCGCCGTGGGAGCCCTCGACGGGCGCGCCGATCGAGGTGGTCATCGATCCGGGCCAGGCGTTCGGGACCGGGGCGCACTGGACGACGCGGCTCTGCATCGAGCTCATGCTGGCCGAGGGTCCGGGCCGGGGCGCGCTGGCCGACTGGGGCGCCGGGTCAGGCGTGCTGGCCGTCGTCGCGGCCAAGCTCGGGTACGCGCCGGTCGCGGCGGTCGACTACGACCCGCTGTCGGTCGAAGCGTGCCGCGACAACGCCCGCGCCAACGGGGTCGCGCTCGACGTCGCGCGCGTCGACCTGCGCGAGGCGCCCGGCCCGTGGGCGCCGGTCGTCTGCGCGAACCTCCTGCGGCCGCTGCTGCTCACGGTCGCCGAGAAGATGACGCGGCCGCCCGAGCTGCTGATCGCCAGCGGGCTGCTGCGCGAGGAGGCCGACGAGGTCACGGCGGCCTTCGCGCGCCACGGCCTGCGCCAGACGGCGCGGATCTGCGGCGGCGAGTGGGCTGGGATAGCGTTGACCGCATGAGGGTCCTCATCCTGGGCGGCGGCTTCGCCGGCCTGACCGCCGCACGGCGGCTCGAGCGCAAGCTTCCCGCGCACGCGGCGAAGGTGACGCTGGTCAACGACGTCAACTTCATGCTCTACACGCCGCTGCTCCCGGGCGCCGCCGCGGGGACGCTGGAGCCGCGCCACGTCGTCGTCCCCCTGCGCGAGGAGCTGCGCTCGACCGAGCTGCGGCTGGGGCACGTCGTCGGCGCCGATCCCGAGCGCAAGGTCGTGCGCGTCGACGGGATCGACGGCGGCCCCGCGGTCGAGCTGCCCTACGACCAGCTGCTCGTCGCGCTGGGGTCGGTCTCGCGCACGCTGCCGATCCCGGGGCTCGAGGACCACGCGATGGGCTTCAAGACGCTGTCCGAGGGGATCGCGCTGCGCAACCGGCTGATCCAGAGCCTCGAACTGGCCGAGAGCTCCGACGACGAGGCCGAGATCGAGGCGCTGCTGACGATCGTGGTCATCGGCGCCGGGTACGCCGGGCTGGAGGGCCTCGCCGAGCTGCAGGACCTGGCCTCCGACGTGATCGACCTCTACCCGCGCTGCCGGATCCACGGGATGCGGTTCATGCTCGTCGAGGCGCGCGACCGCGTCATGGGCGAGATCTCCCCCGATCTCGCCGCCTACGCGACGGCGGAGCTGCGCCGGCGCGGGATCGAGGTGCGGACGAGCACGACGGTCGAGCGCGTCGACGCCGACTCCGTGACGCTCTCCGGCGGCGAGGTCGTGCCGTCGCGGACGGTCTGCTGGACGGCCGGCGTGAAGCCGCATCCGGTGGTCAGCCGGCTGGGGCTGCCGCTCGACGGCGGCGGGCGCATCCAGACCGACCGCTTCTGTCAGGTCGCCGGCCATCCGGACGTGTGGGCGGTCGGCGACGCCGCGGCGATCCCCGATCCCGCGCGCAAGGCGCATCCCTCGCCGCCGACCGCGCAGCACGCGCTGCGCCAGGCCAAGGTGGCGGCCGACAACATCGCGGGCGCGATGGGGACCGGTCACCGGCGCCCGTTCCGCTACCGGACGCTCGGCGTGTTCGTCGACATGGGCCGCCACAAGGCGGTCGCGAGCACGCTGGGGATCAAGTGGCGCGGGTTCCCCGCGTGGTTCCTGGCCCGCACCTACCACCTGGTGATGATGCCCGGCTTCAAGCGCCAGCTGCGGCTGGTCACCGACTGGACGGTCGGGCTGCTGTTCGGGCGCGACGCCTCCGAGCTCGGCCAGCTCGGCCACCCGCCGTCGCTGCGCCAGGGGCTCGAGGCGCAGAGCGCGGGCGGGACGACGGCTCCCGCGCCGCCCGCCGAGGCCGAGCCCGCCGGGACGGGCATCGAAGCGCCCTAGAGCCCGGCGGCGAGGAACCCGTCGGCTTCGCCGGCGTTGAGCTCGACGACCGAGCGGGCGCGCAGGCAGGTCCGCAGGCGGCGGGGCGGGACGGCGCGGTCGATCCGCACGACGCCGCCCTCGCGGTCGAGCCAGACGAGGTCGAGCGCGAAGCGCATCGTGAAGGTGTGCACCGAGCGGCAGCGCGGGATGTGGAGGGCCGCGGCGGCGGGAAGCGCGTCGAGCCGGGCGAGGCCGCGCATCCGTGACGCGCGCGTGGTCGCCTCGGCGACCCAGCGGCCGCCGGCGAGGTCGCGCGTGGGGAGGTCGCGGAGGCGGTCCGGGGGTGGCTCGCCGCTCACCGGCTCAGCCGATGATGAACT